>NZ_CP112998.1:6427670-6742840 GCF_026625565.1 Dyadobacter pollutisoli | reverse complement strand
GTAATTGTAATCGAGTGTAAGCGTGCCGACAGGTGCCCGATAAAATATGGTTTGTGCTACTTCTCCACGTTTTGCAAAATTGCGTTGATAGGAAACACCACCAATGGTGCTACCGATGATCCCTACGATCCATAGACCCAGCATCGTAAGCCACACTGATCCACCAACGATTTTTTTGTTGGACAAAAGCGTCAGACCCAGGATAAGGAATGTGATCAATGGGATAGCTGCTACCAGAATACCTGACAAAATCAAAACGCTCGGCAGTTCCTGGAAAATCAGAAAGGGAATAGGCAGATTATCAAAAGTTGTTGAATTAGTCAACCCCAATGCTACCCCTCCACCGATCACCAATGTGAGCAAGCCCAATACCGACATCGCTATCAAAAATGCTCCGATCAGAATTCTGACGATGGGACCCAGGCCCCTAAGCAGCTTCCCCAATGCTCCTATGACCAACGCAATGGCGCGGAAAGGGAAAAGCAACACTTTGGTAAGACCATGTTCTTCACCACCTTTTTCTTCCAGATTAAGGCTCTGCTTGATATTGGACTCAATATTGGAAAGCGTGATCGGCTCCCCCTGCATTTCCATTTTCTCAGTAAGCGTATTGGCAACCGGCGCAATGACCCACAATACAATGTATACCACAACTCCGGTTCCAAAAAGCAGGATAGATAAAACCCAAAGGAATCGTACTACGCCAAGGTCTACCCCGAAATAAGAGGCTACACCCGCTGCTACACCGCCCACTACTTTACGGTCCGGATCACGGTAAAATTTCTTGATCTTGGTGTCCTCTTCCAGTGTTGATGAACCGGGGAATGCTACCCACATGGCAATGTAAACCAATACCATAAACCCTGAAAACGGACCAAATTCATCCTCCATATTCAAGTCGAGCATTCCTGAACCAGCTGGCAAGCCTGCCACAGCGAAAAGAAACGCAAGCCGTACCCATATCGGATCAATGGTGAAGTAATGCGCCAGACCAGCTGCAACGCCTCCTAAAAGTTTTCTGCGTAAATCTCTGTAAAGTTTTTTCGGGGCTGTTGGCGGTGTTACCGGCTCGGTTTTCGGAGCGTTGTAAGTTGATGATGTAGCCGTTTCTGGTTGCGGTGCAGCAGCCTGTGCAGGAGCTGATTCCAATGGATCGGCCAGAATGTCTTCTGCCTGTTCAATGGCTTCAAAATCGGCTACTGTTCCCATTGCTGCGATCAGTTCATCCACATCAGAAAGTGAAATGACCTGCTTGTTTTCTGCCTTTTGCTTGTTGAAAAACCGCTCTGCAATCCTGCCTTCAATGTCGGACACGATTTCCTTGCTGTCGGCAAAAGAAGAAAAATACTTTTGTATCGAGGAAAGGTAGCTTTTCAGTTTTTCGTAACCGTCTTCCTCTATATGAAAGATGATACCACCTATATTAATGCTGATTGTCTTTTTCATGATTGAAATAATCGAATGTCTCTAAATGATCAGTTAGGGTCAGGAAGGTTCGTTGAAGCTGTTTTGCTCAATTCCTCTGTGCGATGAATCACCGTCTGTACAGATTCGGCCAGTTCAAACCATGTGGCCTGCATTGCATCCAGAAATATCTTCCCCTCATCCGTCAAAACATAGTATTTCCTTGGAGGGCCCGAAGACGACTCCACCCATTTATAATCCAGCCAGCCTGAGTTTTTTAACCTGGTAAGAAGAGGGTACAACGTCCCTTCCACCACCATGATGCGAGCGGACGTTAATTCATCCAACATATCCGAAGCGTATACTTCGCCCCTGGATATGATGTGCAGGATGCAGAATTCCAAAATTCCCTTCCGCATCTGCACTTGGGCATTTTCAATATTCATGTGGTTTCATGTGTTAATTTAAAGGAATAAGTTCATGGCTAACAGATAGAATCTAATACTCTAACAATACAAAGGTATACACAGGTACTTTGTGATGCAAGGTACCATGTTAAAAAAATATTCTACTTTGGATGAATGGTGATTTTTGCTAGCTGACCGGCGAAAAAGAACCGTCGACTTTTTGGTATCATTTTTTCAGCCATTATTATCAATAAAAAACCATCTTAACCTAGCTCATTTTGACACCGATACCGCAACTTTATATCATTGCAGCCATGAGTGAAAACCACGTAATCGGCATGCAGAACCATCTTCCCTGGCACCTCCCGGACGAGTGGGAGCATTTCAAAAAGGTGACGCATGGAAAGCCATTTTTAATGGGCAGAAAAAGTTTTGAAGCACCGGACGCATTGCATTCAACGTACCGAAATGTGATACTAACCTCTAATGCTCCTGATCATCCTGAACCCTCAACAGAATACGCAAAAGATATTTCCAGCGCACTTGCGTTACTTTCTGGCGAAAACGAAGTATTTATATTAGGTGGGGCCACTGTTTTTCGCGAAATGCTTCCCATGGTTCAAAAACTTTATTTAACTATTGTTCACGCGCAGATTGAAGGAGATGCTTTTTTCCCGGTTGTTGATCAAAAGGATTGGGAACTGACCAATACTGAATATCACGGAATTGACGATAACCACATTTATTCGTTTTCAATGAATGTGTACGTCAGAAAAACACCCGGCTGACAGGCTCTTTTAACCAGTGATAACATTACATGTATGCGCAGGATTTTTACACACACATTTTGCTTGATTTGCTTAACATTAGTACTTCCATTCTCACTCAAAGCGCAAAGGCTTTATGGGAACGAATGGATACAGCCCGATCAGGTTTATTTCAGGATACCGGTGTTCAAAACCGGGCTTTACAAGATCTCAACCCAGGAACTTGGTCAGTATGGCATTCCTATTCATGAAATTCCTGCTGCCAGTCTGCAGATGTTCCGCCGCGGGAAGGAATTGGCCATTGAGACCACTACCGATTATTCGGGTAAGTTGGGTAATGACGGTTACCTGATTTTTTTCGGAGAAAAGAATGATGGAGCTGCGGATTCGCTGCTCTACACGTCTCGGGCCGCCATGCCTCACTCCTACTACAGCCTGTATTCCGACACCGCCGCTTATTTTTTGACCTGGAAAATGGATGGCCAAGCTGGCAAAAGAATACCGGTCAATGAACCCGGAATGCAGCAGGACACGGTAGGGTACCATTTTGAAGAAGCATTTCAGCTTTTCAATTCACATTATCTACCCGGACCATTCTATCCTCCGGGCAGCAATTTCGAAAACGGTTCCGTACTCACTGCTTATGATACCGGTGAAGGCTGGACGGGACCGGAATTAAAGGAAAATCTGTCGTTTGAAATGTCCGTTCAGACTCAGAGTGTTAATATAAATCACTTTGAAAAAGCCAGAATTGAAATTCTGCTGGCAGGATGGTCACCGGGTCGTCACCTGTTTGAACTATGGACCGGTAGCATTGCAAAGCCGTTACGCAAACTCGCCGATATTGATTTTGTCGATTATAATACTCCCGTTGTCAAAGCTGAACTGCGCCCTTCTGATGTTGAAAAGGATAGTAAAGTAAATTTTACACTGATACCAATTGACAAAGGAGGCCATATTTCAGTTTCGTATTTAAAGCTGAGGTATCCACAGAAATCATCCATTGAGAACGATCTGACTCAAAAAACTTACTATTTCAATGTCGGGAAAAGAAGCTTTTGGAAGATAAAAAATGATGGCAGCGTCCAGTTCTACGATTGCTCCGATCCATTGAACGCTAAAAAGCTTAGCTACAATGAATCCGGGATCGAAATTAATGGTGCTGCAAAGGTACTAGCTGTGAGAGAGGCAATGAATGTGCATTCATGCCAGCCGGTACAATTTAGAAATATTGACTCACTATCCGTTGATTATCTAATGATTACGCATCCGCCAATGCGCCTCTCGGTGCAGGGTTCGGATCCCGTCGCAGACTATGCAAGTTATAGAGCTTCCACGGCCGGAGGAGGCTACAAACCGTTGGTTATTCATAGCTCCGAAGTATATAATGCGTTCAATTATGGTGATCCCGGGCCGCAGGGCATCAAAAATATGATCGCCTGGTTGCATCAGAAAGGTAATTTGAAATTCGTCTTTCTCATTGGAAGGTCCATTGATCCACAGAAAGCCAGAAAATTGGCCGATGCAGCACAGGTTGATATGGTACCCAATGCAGGCTGGCCCGGTTCAGACATTGCACTTGCTATGAATACCAACCCGGATTCCACAGAATGGCCGACAGTACCGATCGGGAGAGTTAATGCCGAGAATGCTCAGCAAGTGCATGACTATCTGCAAAAAGTAAAGGCAATGGAGGCAGAACCTTCCTATTCACCCTGGCGGAAAAACATTTTGCATTTGAGCGGCGGCCGGTCACGGGACGAGCTTGCATTGTTTAAAAGCTATATAAACTCATTTGAACAAAAGTTACAAAACACACCACTAGCCGCGTCGGTCAAAACGATTTCCAAAGAAACGGATGATCCGGTTGAAAAGCTGCCGGTTTATGAGCCTGTCAACAAAGGTGTTGCATTAATGACGCTTTTTGGGCATTCCGGCCTGGATGTGACGGACATCGACATTGGACTGGCCAGTGATCCCGTGTCCCGGTATCAGAATCACCCATACTATCCTGCCGTCATAGTGAATGGCTGCGCCTCCGGGAGTATTTTTTATTCAACAAAAACCCTGAGCAGCGACTGGATATTTGCGCCCAAAAGTGGGGCGGTACTCTTTCTCGCTCATACATTTAATGGTGTCTCTACTTCATTGAAACGCTATACTCACATTTTTTACGAAGTTCTGGCCGATTCTGCATTCACCAGCGCTCCTTTCGGTAGCATTCAACAAGAGGCAATCAGACGCAACATGCTGCGAGATCCTGATATACTCGATAAAATCACGGTTCAGCAAATGACCCTCCACGGTGATCCCGCTATCAGGATTTTCCCGGCCCCGTTGCCTGACGCCGATGCGATTGATAGCTCAGTCATTGCTGATAACATTCCCCCAATCTTGATTGTGACGATCGATAAAAGACAGATAACCGATCATGAGTGTGTCTCGGATCGGCCGACTCTTGGTATCGAACTAATCGATAGCAATATCGCCGAGACCAAAAGCGACACTTCCGGAATCACGGTTTGGATGAAAAAGAAATGTCAGGGTTGTGGAGAGAAGAGGATTTACCTTCGCAATGCCAGTTGCAAAAATCTTTCCCCGGGACATTCATACCTGGAACTGACTTTACCTGAACCACTGGAAATTGGCAGTTATCACCTGACCGTTCAGGCAAGAGACCAGGATCGCAATTTTGCTCCTGACTATGAGATCAATTTCAGGGTTAGTGCTTCAAATTCAGTGACTAATGTAACTGTTTCTCCTAATCCATCGGGTGAATGGTTTCGATTCGCATTGGACTTTGAAGGTTTGAATATCAGCAGGAATATGACGCTGACCATTCACGATAGCTATGGGAGAAAAGTGAAAGAATCAGTTTTTAAGCCGCACATTGGCAAAAATGAATGGTACTGGATCCCGGAACAGTTACCGGCAGGGTTGTATTTTTATTCACTGCAACCTGATCCAAACAGCCATAATCAATCGTCACAAACTACGAAGGTCATGAAGGGTAAATTGATCCGCACGAAGTAAATAGTGCACTAAATTGGTCGCTTATGCTTTGCCACGTCTCCTTTCGCCTTCGCTGACATTTTCTTTCCGTAAAAACTTCTTATTTTTGCTGAATATAAAATAATTCAATCCCTTGAAAGAATACGGTAGTAACGTACAAAAACTTGCCGACCACATTGTAAAAATGGAGGATAAGGCAAAACGCAATCTTTACGCGCACATTCTGATTGAGCTCATGCGGCAAATTCACCCGAACATGAGAGACAACCAGGACTATACCAATAAACTCTGGGACGACCTGTATATAATTTCCGGTTTTCAATTAGATGTAGATAGCCCTTTTCCGCCACCTTCGAAAGAAGCTTTGGGCAAAAAACCACTTAAAGTAGGCTATAACCAACAAAACCTAATGTACCGCCACTACGGCCGGAACATTGATTTGCTGCTCGAAAAGGCAATCCAAACTGAAAATAAAGAGGATAAACTGGCCTTCGTATCTTACATTTTCCGCCTGATGCGGTCGTTCTTCAACACCTGGAATAAGGACAATCCGGAAGATAATGTGTTACTGGTGCAGCTTGAACAACTCAGTAAGGGCAAGCTAACCGAGGAAATTGATTATATCAGAAAGAATGGCCCGGTAGACGCTGCTCCGAAAGATCGTAACAACAATAATCAGGAGCGCAACCGTGGTAACCACATAGGCGGCGGGGGTTTCAAAGCGCAGTCCAACCACAATCCTGACCGGCAGGGCGGAAACAACCAGGGTAATTCCAACAACCGAAACAGGCCGAACAACAAATTCTCAGGCCGGAACAATAGCGGTAATAACAACAACAACCGTAATAACCGTAAGAAACCTGGAATCTAGCATCCAGGTTTAATTTTATCCAGTCAAACTGCCCCCAATTCTTATATGGCTTCATTTAAAATAACCGGAGATAAACGTCTCAAGGGTGAGATTGTACCACAAGGCGCCAAAAACGAAGCGCTGCAGATTATCTGTGCAGTACTTTTAACCAAGGAACCGGTCACAATTCATAATATTCCAAATATCCGTGACGTCAATCAGCTGATCAACCTGCTGGGTGACCTGGGTGTTCGTCGTACTCGTTTGAGCGAATCGTCCATTCGTTTCGAGGCAAGTGAAATCAACCTCGATTACCTGGAATCGGATTCTTTTAAACAAAAAGCTGCTGCGCTCCGCGGATCAGTAATGCTTTTGGGGCCTATGCTGGCACGCTTCCGTAAAGGCAGGATTCCACGACCAGGTGGCGACAAAATTGGCAGAAGAAGATTGGATACCCACTTTTTGGGATTTGAAAAACTCGGTGCAGAGTTCAGCTACGACGGAGAGGACGGCGGTTTTTATAAAGTCGATGCGGCCAATCTGAGAGGTGCGTATATGCTTCTGGATGAAGCTTCTGTAACCGGAACAGCCAATGTGCTTATGGCAGCTGTGATGGCAGAAGGTACCACTACCATTTATAATGCCGCTTGCGAGCCTTATTTGCAGCAATTATGCAAAATGCTTAACCGCATGGGCGCCAAAATTTCGGGGATCGCTTCTAACTTGCTTACAGTGGAAGGCGTTACCGAACTGCATGGAACGGAGCACACGATGCTGCCTGATATGATCGAGATCGGCAGCTTTATCGGTCTTGCAGCTATGACCCAGTCTGAGATAACCATTAAAGATTGCCAAATAGCACAGCTAGGCATCATTCCTGATGTTTTTCAACGTCTTGGGATCAAAATGGAATTCCGTGGTGACGATATCTTTATCCCCGCGCAAGAACATTACCGCATTGAAAACTACCTCGACGGCTCTACATTATCGGTAGCCGATGCACCCTGGCCAGGCTTTACGCCCGACTTGCTGAGCATCATCCTGGTTACGGCCACGCAGGCGCAGGGAACTGTACTGGTACATCAGAAAATGTTTGAAAGCCGTCTGTTCTTTGTAGATAAATTAATTGAAATGGGCGCTCAGATCATTCTTTGCGATCCGCACAGAGCTACTGTTATAGGACATAACCGCGAAACACAGCTTCGTGGAATTCGAATGACGTCGCCTGATATCCGCGCCGGAGTTGCATTGCTGATCGCAGCAATGTCCGCGAAAGGAGTAAGTATCATTGACAATATCGAGCAAATCGACCGCGGCTACCAAAACATCGATACCCGTTTGAATGCGATTGGTGCGGAGATTGTGAGGTTGTAATTAAATAGGTAGAAACCTGGCAAGTCTCAAAGACTTGCCAGGTTTTATTTTTACTACTTCTTCTTATAACTACACAAGCTGTTATCCGCCTTCACATAATACGACTTGTAATTCGTCGCTTTCGGATCCATGCAGCCTTTGAGATCCAGTATTTCCACTTTTCTGAATTCTACAGGGTGACTTTCGCTTTGCAGGGAAATAGAGCCATGATCTAACAGCTTTCCGGCAATGATGATCGATGGATCATTTCCGCTCACATTACCTCCGCCGAGTTGCGGTTTATTATATTCCAATACCATTTCTCCATTTGCAAAATGCTGGATCAGCGAGTCGCCCAGTACCAGCACCTCTGCTTTTACCCATTGATCACCATTATAAGTCTGGGATTTCGAATTCACACAATGTTGCGTGATCAATTTACCATTCATTACCACATTGGTTCCGGGAGTACATAGGTTGCATGTCGTGCGAACCTTGTCATTACCGCCCAAAAGCTGAACCTCAATCGACGCAGGGAAATCCTGATCTTTACCCATTGTAGCCGCAGGCTGACCATGAACCATAATCCCGCTGTTACGCCAGGCCCATCCTTCGCCTTTCGGTGCCTGTTCTCCCACAAATCGATATTCCACTGAAATCCGGTAGTAGGAAAAGTCGCCTTTGTAAAAAATATGTCCATACTTCTGTTTGAAGTCGTCATACTTGTCATAGCGAACAACCATTTTGCCGTCTTCCACGCGGAAAGTATTGTTGTAGTTATCATTCAGGTCATATCCCCTGATCTTGATGTCCCAGCCGTCCAGGTTTTTGCCATTGAAGAGCTGCTTCCATTCTTGCTTGTCCGAATTCTTTTGTCCGATTGCAACCAGGCACAGCAGGCTGAAAAGGACCGTTAATTGTAATCTCATGAATAAGGTATGGTTAAAATGTAAACATTGGCCGGATTTTAGCTTTCTTACTTATCCAAGTCACTGTCAAAGTAAATATACTAGGAGAACAAAATCTAAAAAAAGCTTTACTTCGTACTTATTCAAATTTCTGCGTCATCTTGACAGCCTGCATCATTAAAGTCTTTACTATTTCATGAGTTTAAACATCAAGGAGAAAATAGCGGTATTCTGGTTCCGGCGCGATCTGCGGCTTCATGACAATGCCGGGCTTTACTATGCGCTACGGTCGGGGTATCCGGTTGTCCCTCTTTTTATTTTTGATAAAAACATTCTCGATGATCTTGAAAATAAGAAAGATAGCCGGGTAACATTCATTTATCAGGCTCTGGAAAGTCTGCGGGAAGAGCTTAAAGAAAACGGTTCAGACATACTCGTACATTATGGCTTTCCGACAGAAATATGGAGAAAGTTAAGTGATGAATACGACATTGCCGAAGTCTACACCAATACCGATTACGAACCTTATGCCACCGAAAGAGATCGGGAAGTTTTCAAAATTGTAAAGAAAAAAAAGACTGCTTTCAAAAGCTGCAAGGATCAGGTTATTTTTGAAAAAAAAGAGATTTTAACCGGACAAAACTCGCCGTACACCGTTTTTACACCATATAGTCGTTCCTGGAAAGAGAAAGTCAACGATTTCTATCTGTCGTCCTACCCTACCAAAAAGTATTTCAGACACTTTCTGAAATGGAAAGGAGCAGCTATGCCCTCACTGAAAGAAATGGGGTCTGAGAAAACTGAAATTGGTTTTCCTTCGGACAAGGTCAGCTCTGCATTGCTTAACCACTATCACGATCAGCGCGATTTCCCTGCAATGGAAGCAACCAGCCACATTGGTATCCATTTACGTTTTGGGACCGTCAGTATTCGTGAGCTGGCAAGAAAAGCAAAAGAGCACAGCGATACATTTCTCAACGAGCTGATCTGGCGGGATTTTTACCAGCAAATACTATGGAATTTCCCCCACGTCGGAACCGGAAAAGCTTTTCGCAGTGCCTATGATCACATTAAATGGCGGTACGATACAGATGATTTCAAAAAATGGTGTGAAGGAAAGACGGGCTACCCGCTGGTGGACGCCGGTATGCGACAGCTAAATGAAACCGGTTTTATGCACAACCGCGTGCGTATGGTCACGGCCAGTTTTTTAGCAAAGCATTTGCTGATCGACTGGCGATGGGGAGAGGCCTACTTCGCTGAAAAGCTTTTAGATTATGATCTGGCGGCCAATAATGGGGGATGGCAATGGGCAGCTGGCTCAGGAACGGACGCTGCCCCGTATTTCAGGATCTTTAACCCGGCTGCACAGGCCGAAAGATTTGATCCGAAAGGTGAATACATTAAAAAATGGGTACCGGAAATCGGTACGGATAAGTACCCAGAACCAATCGTCGATCACAAAATTGCTCGCGAGCGTTGTTTACGAGTCTACAAAGAGGCCCTGGATCAAAAGTAGGCTACTTACTTACCTCCGGCAATGACCGTCAGCATATCATCAGGTTGGAGATAGGTGTTGGCCATGAGGCGAATATCTTCACTGGTAGTCGCGTGGATCTGATCAATGTAGTGGTTGAAGAAATCTGAGGGTAATCCGTCGAGCAGCAATATTTTCTGGCGATCGGCTACTTCAAATGCAGTATTAAGCGAGCCGGCGAATTCTCCTGCCATAAAGTTTTTAACAGTGGTCAGTTCGTCTTCTCCTACCAGTTCAGTTTGCAGCTTACTGATTTCCTTTTTTATTTCATCGATGGTCTGCTGCGTAAATTCCTTTTTAACGTCGGTCCCGATCATGAAGTAACCCGCATTTCTCAATGTTACCAGATGAGAAGAAATGCCATAAGTAAGCCCTTTTTCCTCCCGAATGTTTTTCATCAAACGAGATCCAAAGTAGCCGCCCAGGATTTCATTGGTCACCAGCATTTTGAAGTAATCCTGATGGTGGCGATTGAACAATATCCGCCCCATTCTAATGGAAGACTGTACACTGTCCGGCCTGTCGACCAGCATTTCGGCTCCCTGATACGTTCCTGATGGAGCATATTGCGTTTCACTTGCCGTACCCTGAACCTGGTTTTTGCCTAATGTTTCATTTACGACTTTTACATCCTCCTCACTAACCTGGCCGGCCAATACTACCGTAAATTTACCTCCTTTGATGTATTGGTTATAATGCGCAAGAATGGCGTCGGGAGATAGCGTAGCAAGGTTATTTTCATCCTGGCTTTGCCCATAGGGGTGATCAGTTCCAAAAAGCTTAGCCCTGAATTCAGTAGTAGCCAGGTACGCATTCTTTTCTTTGCTAACCCTCAGATTCTGAATCGTAATATTTCTTAATTCCTGCAACTCCTTTTCGGGAAAAGCTGCATCCTGAATCAACTGACTTATCTGCGGCAAAACCTCCGGAAGAAAACGCGAAAGACAGTAAACGACAATTCCTATACGGTCGGAAGTATGGGTCATTTCTGTAAACGCCCCGATCTTGTCAAACGCTTCGCTGATCTCCTGGGATGTTTGCCAGTTGGTACCTTCCGGTAGCATTTTGATGGCAAAATAGGATGCGCCGATACTGTCTTCAAACCAGTTCCCGGCTTCAAAAATACATTCAAGCCTGATCACCGGCTGCTCACCAATATTGATCACGTGCAATGGAATGCCGTTATCAAGTGTGTAAGTTTTAGGCTCAGGTAAGTTAACAGAACGTATTATCTTGAAATCAGGGGCTATGGTACGGTCCAATGACATGTTGAGAGATCAGTATAAAAAAACGAATGACGTTGCAATAACGCCATTCGTTTTGAAAAAGTTAAATTTCTTGGTTCAGTTAGTTTTCCGTGTCACTCACGTCCAGTTTTTCAGCTTTGTTCAGACTAAGCGAAAGCGTGATACGCAATGTTTGGGCCAGCGGGCTATTTTGTGTAACAGGAAACAAATAAGCAAAGTCAACAGCATATTTATCCATGAAACGAGCACCTGCACCAGCAGTAAAGAACTTCTGATTTCCTTTATTTTTATTCTCGGCTGAATATCCTGCGCGTAATGCGAAGATATTGTTGTACCAGTACTCAGCACCAGCAGCAATTCCGATCTCCTGTATCTCTTCGCTGAATCCGTCCGGAGCATCTGAGAATGATCCAAACACACCTTTCAACAATGGTCTTTGATTATAATTAGTACCGTCTGGCGTTGGCACCATTAGTTTTCTTGCGTCAATTACGAAGTTAAAACGGTTGCGGCCATCGCCTGTGAATGATAATCCTGTACCTATTTTCAGGGTAGTCGGGATAAAGTTTTCAAACTCGGCACCTGAGCCGTAGTTGATCTTACCTCCCAGGTTGGAAAGTACCGCTCCCAACGACCATGTCAAGTCGCTGCCTGTATCGTCGTTTTTAAACTGTTTCTTATAGTAAGCGCTGATGTCACCCGCCGCAACACGTGCCGGTGCAATTGAAACACCATTGATCACCGAGGTTCCCGCAAGGTTGGAAGAAATGTATTTCAGCGTCAGACCCATTGAAAAGTTTTTTCCAAGCTGACGTGAGTACGTTCCGGCAAGAGCAAGCTCACGCGAGTTAAAGTATCCCATTTGAGTACCTACCGCATCACGGAGATCAAGCTCTCCATTATTCATATAATTAACTGAAAACGCAACGGCTTGTTTATCGCCTAACTTTTTGTAAGCAGTAAGGTATCCCATCCACATATCATCAACCAGGTTTCTCAACCATGGCGTATAAGAAGCTGATATACCGAAGTCTTTTGTATTATAAGGAAGCTTGGCAGCATTCCAGTAAGTAGAGTTAGCATCCGGGCTTAACGCAACCCCTGCTTCCCCCATTGCAGCGCCCCGGGCATCAGGAGCGAATGTTAAAAAAGATAGTGGTGCTGCTGGGATTCGTACGCTGTCCTGAGCTTGTGCCGAAAGTGTGCCTGATGTTAAAATAAATAGAGAAGATACTGCTACAAAAAAAAGTCTCATAGAAATTGGATTTGCGATAGGAAGTGCTTTGAATCAGCTTCTTTAAAGGGTCAAAAGTACAATGAAAGATAGTTATTACTAAAAAAATGATAAGTTTTATTATCCTAAGGAGAACGTATGAGCTTCCCGGATCGCTGGTCTACCGAATTATCTTTTAATGATCTGATCAACAACTGATATACGAGTAAAGTGTTGCCAGGGATCGAGTTTCCCAATTGTGAGGAATTTAAAGATTCCTTGATAATTGATTCACTGTTATAATATTGCCAGTTGAAAGTACCCAAACGCTTCCCGTTTTCAAGAAATATATTTAAAACTAATTCCAGATCCTCATTTACTCTATCGTGGCTGAGTTCAAATGACAGATTCTTATCGAATGGATTAGGAAAAATATTCAGAGCGTTGAGTTTAATCCCACGAGTTTTACCTACTAGAAAACCGAACGCAATTTCTGTATAGTTAGTATATGCGTCCCATACTTTTAGATGAATTACATATTTACCGGTCGGCAGATTTTCTAACGGATACGTGATCACTCCTGAGCGGTAATCGTCAAGATTGGCTGTAAAGTAATCATTCAGCGTAATGTTTAATGTATTGTTTAATGTTAAAGTAATGGCGTGACCAATACCTGCTTTGGATAAATTTATTCCGTTCTCGTCGCTGACGTGCATGATCAGTAAAGACGAGGGATCAACGGTATCGCCATCTTTAAATGATTCATTATTGAGAAATGCCGTCACCTGAGGCGGCGTTTTATCATTGCTCAGGCTCCCGCTGCCGCCCACAATCACATCCAGCTGCGTGCCTGCATCCATAGTACTATCGGATTCCACTGCATAAACATTCACCCTACCCACTCCTATCCTGTAATCAATATCTTTCGGCATCACAAACTCACACGTAAACAGGCCATTTACTACCCGTACGTTTCCATCAAACAATTTGCTGCGAAATTCGGAGTAGGTCTTCGGCGGATCCTCATTACCAAGCGTTTGAAATTCGGTTGGTTTATCGTAAACCGCAATGCGTGCAATGCCATTAAATACAGGATCTTTCAGTCCGCTTACGGGCTCATACACCTCTCCTTTAAGTGTCACTTTTTGCAATGCACGTAATGTGTCCGGTTTTTGCGCCCAGCGGACGGCCCTTTGCGCCAGGCCCAGCTTCATGGATGGGTCACCTAACAAAGTGAAATTTCTGTTGAGGCTCCCTACAAGCGATTTATTTTTAGTGTCCCTGAAATAATCACCCATTCTGCCGTTGCGACCTATTTTGATCAGGCTTTCGTAGAATGCTTTGCTCAATGTAAAGTTGGTGCTGGAATAGACCGGACGCGTTGTGCTTATTGCCCCGATGGCCGATCCCCGCGGGCTTAAAACCATAAGTTCTGCTCCTGACACAATTCCGGGATCGTCGTATCTCCCAAAATCGCAGGTCGCCGTAAATAAAAGCGGAAGATTGTTCATTCCCCGAGATGCCTGGATATCTGCCAGTGTGAGTATCTGCTCTTCTGCCCAGCCTGTCGTGCCACCGTGACCCGTATAATTAAGGATCAGGGTACCTTTATTAATGTTGTCACGAATCGCCGCATTGAGTCCAGGTGCTTTTTGTCCCAATGTGGTGGTAGTTTGAGGGAATTCATCCATAAACAACCGGGATGACAGGAAATAAGGCTGTATCAGCTTTGCCAGTTGGTCGGCGTGCTGCTGATGCACCGCGCCATCTCCGTCGTCGGCCACAAAACGGACCAGATTTTTCCAGCTTCCCGCAGATTGCCTTGACGCATAAAGAATCAATTTATCGACCACTACCTTCGCCTCAGCAGCTGACTTCACGGGTAAGCGACCAATCCCGATTTCTACGGTATGGTCTCCCGCCACCGACTCCGCCCAGGCTCCTTCGGTAGCTTCCATAAAACCATAATAGTCTTCCGACGAATAGGTCAGCACCGGATTGAGCGACTCTTTACTTTCGTAGACCGGCACCCAGTTCGCGCGTTGCTGCGGCGACTGATTTTGCATGATGTTTTTGTAGTCGTAAGTCGCATCTCCAAATAGCAACAGGTATTTCAGCTTGCCGGGTGTCTGTTGATAGAGTTGTCTTGTAAAATCGCGGATAGCCGTAATGTCCGGTCTGCCGGAAGCATACTCATTGTAAATATGATCCGTGGTGACCACCAAAGTTTCCAGACCATCATTTTCGCTTCGGAATGCACCAAGTCGTTTTGCTTCCGCTTCCCAGGCGGGCGCAGTCACGATCAGCAGGTCCGGTGTTTTAGAAGCTGCAATGTTCTGGTTATCGATACGCTGCCAGGAGACGGGTATATAGCCTTGTTCAGGTTTAAAACTAATGTACCTGCCTGTTTTTTTACCACCGGAAGCAGTAAAATCGAAAGCCCCGGTAGTATTCCGGGTTACTACAACCGAGGGTATCAAAGGATTGGAAATATTCCAAAGGTGAGCTCCTTCGATTGCATTACCGAACTGATAATGCAGCGTGTCAGCATTTTGGGGTATAAAATAATAAACCTGCTGCTGATCGTAAACGCGCAAGTACCTTTTCACCTGCAATCCCATGTAGTTCAGATAGGATTGCGCTGAATTCTGTCCATTTCGGTCGTAAGTTACCCCAACGGTAAAAAGTGTTGGCGGTGTCGCGGGAGCGGTGATAGCGTAGGTAGCTTCTGAGCGCAAGGCTTTGACGTCGTAGGTTTCGGGAGTGACAGTTCCAATGCTGCCTTCTCCGATCGCCTGCCCGTTGATCTGCCAGCGAAATTTTGTGGGTACCTGCGCTGAGCCAATGGCCGAGGTGCGCACGTTTATCCGCGAGGAAGGCACTACATCCGGCATGTTAACATCCAGATTAAAGACAGCTAGCCCTGACAAATATTCGCCCCACCATTCCCTTCCGGATTTCAGGAGGTTTGTTGCGTCTTTTTCATGATACCAGTAATCGTCATACTGATTGATCGTCGGCACATTTTTCCCGATCACAGTTGCAGCTTCCTCCACGCGCAGCCCACTCTCCTGCCCGAAAGTCAGAAAGTAGTAGCTGGTATCGCTGTAGCAATTGGTAATATGTTGTAATTCTTTCTTCTCAGCATCATAGGTAATAATATGTGGGCCTTCTGCGTAAAAATAAATGGCATCGCTTTGGTCAAATCTACCATCTTCCTCACCTTGTACCCATATTGCGTTTTCTGTCAATGCATTGGTATACCCTGCATTGTTCATTTGCGGCAACATACTTCCGCCATTCCCATAGATCCTGATTTGGCTGGGCGGAACGGTAGCTGCATCAATGCCCATTTTCTCTAAAAAAGCTGCGTCAATCCTGTGGATACCAGTTTGTGTAATAGCCATCTTGTACCAGTTTCCACCTGACAAAACTGATTTCTGGGCTTGTAAAGAAGAGCAAAGCAGGATTCCCAGACAGCTTAAAACTGAACGGATCATTGATTTCTGAAGATCAACATGCTTCAACCAATGCATGAGCTGGAATTGTGTAAAGACGCTGCGAAGCTTTGTCCGTGCAAAGGACGCGGGTTCTTCTCAAAATGCCCCTTGTGAACTGCCTGTTTTGAAAAACAAAGCTGGAACCTTCATTGAGCTGGACCAACGCCACCCTCCCGGAGTTCAATGCCTGCTCATCGTACCTTCTGATTGCATTAAAAAGTAATGTATCGCCTCCCGTGGACGCGGTCGGATTTTTAGAATAACGAAGCAAAGCGGCCAGGATATCTTCCGGAAAAATATTTTCATTCATCACCGGTTGTAAAAGCCGCTCAAATTCCCTTTTCCATTCGACGCCATGTGGAGCGACCCGCTTTTTGAAGCGACCTTTGTACAGATGATGCACCGCACAATGTGCAACCTCGTGGATGTAGGTAATCAGGAAATTATATGGATTTAAGTTTGCATTGACGGTGATCCGCGGAGTAGTACCTGGCTTTACCGTAAAGTCGCCCAGCCGGGTGCGGCGGGGACGTGAAAGAGAGAACTCGAATTTATATTGATAGTATAATTCTTCACAATAGGAACTTGCAGCCGTGGGGACCAGCAAGGCAAAGGATATATTTTTCATCCTTAAATAAAAAAAGAAAAGCTCTATTTTCATAGAGCTTTTCAAGATTTTCGACTTGTACGTCTGATTACTTAGTTGTGTCAGCAGCAGCTGAATCAGCAACAACTGAATCAACAGCAGCAGTATCAACTGCAGGAGTTTCAACAGTTACAGCAGTAGTATCAGCTGATTCGTCAGCAGGTTTGCTAGTACAAGCAGCGAAAGCTACCATCCCGGCAACAAACGCAAATGCAAAGAATTTTTTCATTTCTTGGGTGTAATTAAGGTTCGATGCAAAGGTAACATGATAAATTTGAATATTCCCAAATTTTGAGATTGTATTTTTCCAAGAACTTAAAATTTCCTTAGAAAACACCCAAATCCCTTTATTTTATCCAATAAATTCTACCATTGTTCTATTAAACACTTTCCAGTTTTCGATTGAAAGCTTTCACACAGGCTGCAACTTCCGGAAGCAGATCAGGATTTTGTTCTATTCCGTTACCTACTACTATCACATCGGCTCCGGCAGTAAGCGCCGCCTCTGCTTTTTCATAGGAATCGATCCCGCCGCCTACAATGATCGGTGTGTCGACACTGGCGCGAACTGCGGCGATGGTTTCAGGGCTTACCGGAAATTGTGCCCCGCTACCCGCGTCCAAAAATATATTTTTAAGGCCAAGAAACTCTCCGGCCAACGCGGTACACGCAGCGATACCCGGTTTGTCGCGGGGCAAAGGAACGGTATTGCTAATGTAAGATACGGTGGTAAGCCTGCCACTTTCGATGAGCATGTAGCCGGTAGGCAATACTTCAATCCCGCTTCTTTTGAGTAATGGAGCTGCTATCACATGCTGCCCGATCAGCAATTCAGCATTGCGGCCGGAGATCAGTGAAAGTAGCAGAATAGCATCCGCTGACGGATCTATATGCAGGCTGCTACCTGGAAAAAGAATGGCGGGAATATTGGTATGTTCATGAATCGCTGCTACGAGTTGATCGATGGCATAATTGGTGATCAGGCTTCCTCCTACGAAAAAGAAGTCTACACCTTGCCCAGCCGCATATTCAAGGAATTTCGGAAAAGTAGAAAAATTGATTTTATCAGGATCTAAGAGAACAGCAAACGATTTCCTTTTTTCTTCTTTTCTTGTCGAAAGGAGGTCTGCGATTTTATAATTCGCTGTTTTCATTCGGTTTTTCGTTCATCTGCAATAAAATGTTTTAGCTTCTGGCGTGCCCATCCCACAGCCAGTGTCCAGGCTAAACTTTGAACGGCTTGTCCAACCGCAAATTGGGTTTTCTTTTTTGAAATCTTGCCTTTTTGGGTGGGTATTATTGGCTCCTCAGATTTCTTTTTGTTCTTTGGTAAAACAGCGTTCATGACCAAAAAAGTAGTAGCAACCACCCCTCCTATCACCAGAGCCTGCTTTCCATACTCGGTTGCATCTTTTTTAAGATCACTCCATTGGGATTCAAGCTTGTCTCTATAAAGATCTGCGTCCTGCAGAAGTTCTTTTTTATCTTGATCCGTATCCGATGAAAACGGCTTTGTGATCTTTACGGAAGATTCTGGTGAAGAACTCATTTCATTACCTGTTTTAAATAGTGGCGTAAGAAATATTTAAAAGGAACCCAAAAATAGCAATTTGACGCAAAATTATGATTAATAATACACCGTCAGACACATTATTCTTCCTTAACCATTACAAACCGTACGATGATCCTGCGTATAAAACGTACGATCCCTTCTCGCCAGATAACGGTAATAACCAGCTTCAGAATAAATACGCCCAGTAGAATAACATATCCCAAATAGGCACTGTGAAGCCATTTATTCAGGAAAGTACCCAGTAAAATGACCACTAGTATCAGCACGGTCAATCCCAGACAAAGTAGGATCGCAGCGTAGATCGCCATCACGACCGCACGTTCTATCTTATCTCTTGTCTCAATTTTAAATAGATCGATACGAGTCTCGAAATATTTAAAAAGTGTGTCCTTGATTTCCTCTAATTGACTTAACATAAGCGGTAGCAATCAAATCATGTGTATGTATTTAAGGCCCCACAAAGGGTTGGTCTTACACACTAATCCAAAAACATACCAAGAATGGCAGAAACAACAGAAACGACCAGACCGAATAGCAAAGCGGGGATGAACCCGTTCACCGAAAATCCGTCGATCAGTGAGGACGCGAGGTAAATAATAAAGACATTGACTACGAAATAGAAGAGTCCCAGCGTGAGGATCGTAATGGGCAGCGCTAAAATCTGCAGAACGGGTTTCAGAAAAGTATTGAGTATTCCCAATACAATGGCAACAATGATGGCAGTGCCTGTGCTGGCAACCACAACCCCCGGAACAAGATTAGCCGCAACCAGGACTGCCAAAGTACTGATTACAAGACGTAGGAGTAATTTCATACGGTATCCGTTTTTATTGGTGACGGCTACGAAGTACGCTAATTACCTCATCTAAGTCAATGTTTTTTTGTTCGAGCAAGACCAAAAGGTGAAACAAAAGATCCGAAACCTCATTCTTGAAAAGATCATTGTCGTCATCCTTCGCTTCTATCACTACTTCCACAGCTTCCTCACCAACCTTTTGCGCAATCTTGTTGATCCCTCTTTTGAAAAGGCTGCTCGTGTACGACTCGTCGGAAGGGTTTAATTTTCTTTCTCGGATCACTTCCTTCTGCAGATAGTTGAGAAAAGAAGCTTCCCCGATTCGTGTATCCTGACTATTTTTTTCCCCAAAACAGGTATCGGAGCCCGTGTGGCATGTTGGTCCCGCCGGTGTAGCCTTAATCAGTATCGTATCTCCGTCACAGTCGGCGGTTATTCCGTTCACAAAAAGAAAGTTACCGGACGTTTCACCCTTCGTCCACAAACGTTGTTTGCTTCGGCTGAAGAATGTTACTGTGCCCTCCTTTTTGGTTTTGTCCAATGCTTCCGCATTCATATAACCCAACATCAGGACTTTGCTGGTATTAACATCCTGAATGATCGCTGGCACCAGCCCGTCGGCCGATTTATCAAAATCAATGGTTGAAAAGGTATCGCTCATTTTTAATAATTCATTTAGGCAAAGTTGCATTCTTTCCGGCTAATTCGTTTCATCACGTCGGCATTCTGTGTCAGATTCTTCTCCAAAAGTGCTTTTCGGCTTTACTAGCGCGTCATTCGAATCGGCAGGTTTTGCTCGTGCAGGTACTGTTTCAGATCGGGGATATCAATTTCCCGGAAGTGAAAAATACTGGCTGCAAGTCCCGCGTCGGCCTTTCCGGTCGTAAACACATCATAAAAATGTTCCATACTCCCCGCGCCTCCCGATGCGATCACCGGAATATTGGCATTGCCCGAAACAGTCGAAGTCAATTCCAATGCAAATCCGGCTTTCGTACCGTCAGTATCCATAGAAGTAAGCAAAATCTCACCTGCCCCGCGTTCCTCTACCTCTTTGGCCCAGGGGATAGTCCGTAACTTGGTAGGTTTCCTGCCCCCGTGCGTATGTACAATGTGCTCCTCCCCGTTATCCGTCGCGATGTAGCGGGTGTCTATGGCGACCACGATACATTGACTTCCAAATTCCAGCGACAGCTCATTGATCAGATCCGGATTTTTTACAGCTGCCGAATTAATTGAAACCTTGTCGGCTCCGGCATGCAGTAATGCAGAAACATCCGCAATGGACGAAATCCCGCCACCGACTGTAAACGGAATATTGATCGTATGGGCCACCCGGCGAACGAGGTCAATAAAAGTAGAGCGACCGTCAATGGTAGCCGTAATATCGAGGTACACCAGTTCATCGGCGCCATGTGCGGCATAAAGAGCGCCCAGCTCCACGGCATCCCCGGCATCCCGGAGATTTACGAAATTGACGCCTTTGACCGTCCGGCCATCCTTTACGTCCAGACAGGGAATTATCCTTTTTGTGAGCATATACTAAACTGTAAAACGTCGTAAATCGGCTAGACTAATCCTGTTTTCATAGATCGCCTTGCCAATGATCACACCATAAATATTCATTTCTGCCAGTTTCTCCACATCCTCTAATCCGCTGATTCCACCGCTGGCTATTATTTTAAGATCTGGGCATTTGTCCTGCATATTTTTATACAGGTCAAAAGAAGGGCCTTGCAGCAGACCGTCTTTCGCGACATCGGTGCTAATGGTGTATTTAACTCCTTTTTCCACCCACTTCTCCACGAAATCGTAAACCCAGATCTCCGTTCCCTCTTCCCAGCCGCTCACTGCTACCTTTTCCTTTTTGGCATCGGCTCCCAAAATGATCCTGTCTCCTCCGTAAACCGCAAGCCAGTTTTCGAAAACCTCCGGCTGCTTTACCGCAATACTACCCCCGGTCACCTGCTTGGCGCCGCTTTCAAAAACAACCTTCAGATCATCGTCCGATTGCACGCCACCGCCAAAGTCTATATGTAGTTTTGTTTTGGAAGCAATCCTTTCCAATACCTTCCAATTGATCACTTTTTTCGCCTTCGCTCCGTCCAGGTCCACCAAATGCAGCCGCTTGATGCCTGCATCTTCAAACTCCATCGCTACATCCACGGGGTTTTCGTTATATATGGTTTTCTGGCTGTAATCTCCCTGGGTAAGGCGTACACATTTCCCTTCGATCAGGTCAATGGCGGGTATAATTTCAATCATTGTCAATCAGTCGGTTAGCTCAAATTTTCAAAAAGTTCTCCATTATTTTCTGCCCGGCATCACCGCTTATTTCGCAATGGAACTGCGCTGCGTAAAAATTGTCTTTATGGAGCATTGCACTGAAAGGCTGTACATAATCACAGCTGGCTACGGTATAGTCGCAAACCGGTGCCGCGTAGCTATGTACAAAATAAACGTAGGCGTTGTCGGGAATATCGTTGGTCAATGCAGTTTTGTACCCTGAAATGTTATTCCAGCCCATATGTGGCACTTTTATTCCGGGCGCAGCAGGGAACCGTTTCACGTCTACGTCAAAGATGCCCATGCATTCAGTGTTATTTTCTTCGGAAAAACGGCACATTAGCTGCATACCAATGCATGTTCCAAAAAACGGCTGCTTCAATGACGGTATCACCTTGTCCAGACCCACTTTACGCAGATAATTCATGGTGGTACTGGCTTCTCCCACTCCCGGAAAAATGACTTTGTCGGCCGATCTGATCTCTGCCACGTCGTCGGTGTACAGGTAACTGGCCCCGATACGGTCCAGCGCGTACATCACCGACTGCACATTCCCTGCGTTATATTTGATTATTACGGTTTTCATTCAATATATGAGGTTTTGAAACCAGAATAAAAAAAGCCCGATTTAGAAAAATCGGGCTTCTGGGATACTATGTATTCAACCTTATTACAACACTACTTGCAAAAACACATCACCCAAGACGTCCGAAAGCCAGATGGCTATGATGAAAATGATGATATGTTTCAGCTCTTAACATGCCACAAATGTAAGCATAAATTGTAAAAGACGTAACGCACGATGGTAAAAAATACATTAAAATTTGCTTAGAAAATTATTTATATCTTGCGATTACAAAATGGCGTTATACCACCATGCGGAAATTCATTTCACAACTATTTTTTTTACTGATTACCTTGATCTCCTTTCCATCGCAGGCACAAACAGAGGACCTCGCGCGCCGGCTTTTTAATGTACATGAAACCTACCGCGAAGTTTCTCTTACCCAAAGACGCTTCAAGCAAAAAGATATACTACCCCTGATTTCCAAACGCCAGGGCAAGCCACTTTACCAGATTGAGCAAGTCGGCGAATCGTTCGAAGGACGCGCCATTCAGATGATCAAGGTCGGTACCGGCAAGAGAAAAGTATTGCTATGGTCCCAAATGCACGGTGACGAGCCTACTGCTACCATGGCTACCTTCGATATTTTCAATTTCCTGGAAGGCAAAAATGACGGCTTCGATAGTTTCCGCAAAGATTTATTAGAGAATACGACATTATATTTTGTTCCAATGCTCAATCCGGATGGTGCTGAACGCTACCAACGGCGGACCATGCAGGGGATTGATATGAACCGTGATGCAGCGGCACGGCAAACACCGGAAGCAGTTATTTTAAAAGGATTGGTGGATAAACTGAAACCTGACTTCGGCTTCAACTTGCATGACCAAAGCCCGCGCTATTCCGCAGGCCGCAGCCCCAAAGTGGCCACCATATCATTCCTTGCCACTTCCTACGATTACGAACTTTCGATCAATCCGGTGCGCGAACGCTCCATGCAGCTCATTGTTGGCATGAATAAAGTACTTCAAAAGTACATTCCCGGACAGGTAGCACGGTATAGCGACGATCACGAACCGCGAGGATTTGGCGATAATGTGCAGAAATGGGGTACAACACTAGTACTCATTGAATCGGGTGGCTATGTAGGTGACCCTGAAAAACAGTACATCCGCCAGCTGAACTTCATGGCTATTTTATCAGCTTTGGGAAAAATCTCCGACAATTCTTTGACCAAAGAAAACCGGGAAGAGTACTACGATATTCCCGAAAACGGACGATGGGTCTATGATCTGGTGGTACGCAATGCGACTGTCAAGCAATCCGGAAAGTCGTTTACCGCCGATCTTGGCATTAACCGGAGTGAGGTAAATTATGCCAATGCTTCCAAATTTTTCTATTACAGCAAAATCGAAGACTTTGGCGACCTGCATCCGCAGTACGGCAGCCAGGAGCTCGATGCTACCGGGCTGACCATTGAAAAAGGAAAAGTGCATCCTACCACCTACAAAAACGTTAGTGAGATTAGCAAGCTCAATGCGAAAAGCCTCCTGCGTGAGGGTTATACCTACGTGCGGCTGGCAGCGGATTCCAACACCCGCGCACTCGGACTTTACTTCACAACAGCACCTCTGCATGTGCTACGCGCAGGTCAGCCGGTGCCTACCGGAACACCGGGACTGGGTGCCACAGCCACCTTTATTCTCAAAAAAGCAGGTAAAGTAAAATATGCAGTCATCAACGGTTTTGTGCACGACCTCGACGATTTCGAAGCCGAAAAAGGACAAGGAATTATTGAATAAGTGCCTGATCTTTAACAAAAAAGCATTTTCCGAAATAACTGAGCCATAATATAGGCTTAACATTGGGGTAACATTGGCGATCTACTTTTGTGTCGAAAATAATTCTGACACAGAAAATGAATTTAAAAATTACCTCCATTTTTTTCCTCCTGTTAGCTTCAACGCTCGCCTTCGGCCAGACAGGATCCATTAAAGGCACTATCGTAGATTTTAAAACCAAAGAAGCGGTCATCGGTGCAAGTGTCGTTCTCAAAGGTTCGACTCCACCAATTGGAACAGCAACCGACATTGAAGGTAACTTCGAAATACAGAACATTAAAACAGGACCGCAGACGATCATTGTAAGTTACGTTTCTTACAAGGCCAAAGAGATCGCAGTTACGGTTTATCCCAATCAGGCCGTACTCATTAATACCACTATTGAAGAGGACGTTGCTAACCTTGAAGAGGTTAAGATCGTAGGCCAGCGCCAGTCTTTCACTGACGTTTCCGTCATCACCGAAATCAAGCAGGCTGAGCAGATTGCCGTAGGTATTTCAGCTCAGCAAATCCAGAAGTCACAAGATCGTGACGCTTCACAAGTTATACGCCGCGTACCAGGTGTTTCTATTCAAGACGACCGGTTTGTGATCATTCGCGGATTGAACGAGCGTTATAACACGGTAATGTTGAATGATGCGATCACGCCTTCTACCGAAGTAGACGTTAAATCATTTTCGTTTGACCTGATCCCAAGTACGGCCATCGATAGAATGATGATCTACAAATCCGGTGCTCCTGAACTTCCGGGTGAATTTGCGGGAGGTATCATTAAAATTTACACCAAAACGATTCCTGACGAAAACGGTTTTTCAATCAGTCTGAACACAGGATATCGCAGCAATACCACATTCCAGAAAGTGAATGATTACAAAGGAACTTCCCTGGATTGGTTGGGCTTTGGATCGGTTGACCGCATTCTTCCATCAAAATTCCCAAAGACCTCGACATTGCAGCGTGAGAACACACCTTCGGATGCTACGCTCAATGCTTTCCGCAAGCTTCCGGAGTTCTACGATGTACAGTCCAAATCTGTTACGCCAGATTTGAGAGGTTCAATCGGGTACAATCAGAAATTCCAGCTGGGAGATGCAAAACTGACGACATTCAATAATCTGAACTATTCCTCTACCCATCAGTTTTTACCAACTACCCAGTTTCGCTACCTAAGCTACGACAAGGACAAAAAGGCGTCTGAAATCCTTACTTCATACAAGGATGAGCTTTATCAGCAAAATGTAAGATTGGGACTGATGTCCAACTGGGCGTTGATTTTGAACCCTAATCACAAAATTGAGTTCAGAAACCTTTTCAACCAGCTGTCTACCAAAGAAACCAACTACCGCCAGGGTATCAATAATGACAATGGTACCGAAGTACGCAACTACGCCTTCCGTTACGAGTCTAAAAGCATTTATTCAGGACAGTTGGGCGGTACGCACGAGTTGGGCGCTAGAACCACATTGAAATGGCTTGGCGCATTCGGGTTTACCCACCGCGACGAACCTGACTACCGACGTTTTATTTCAAGCCGCACGATTGGAACTAATGATCCATTTAAAGTGGAATTGGTACCTGGTAGCAATGCAAGCTTAACAAGAGGTGCAAGATTTTACTCAACATTAGATGAATACACCAGCTCTTTCCGGGCGGACTTTGAACACCGTTTCAGAAGACGCGATTATGACGACGAAGAAAGCATGCAGATAAAACTTCGTGCAGGTGGTTACAGTGAATACAAAGACCGCTCATTCAAAGCACGCTGGTTTAACCTGACAAACTCAGGTGGCGTTTCACAGGAAGTATTGGATCAGGCTCCCGGCCAGCTTTTCGGGGCTCAAAACATCGGAGCGAATCAGCTATACTACGCTGAAAGAACCAACTTTGACGATAGATACAAGGCTCAGAATACTTTAATGGCAGGATATGTAGGCGCATACATTCCTTTCACCAAGAAATTCAATGCATCTGTCGGCTTGCGTGTTGAGCATAACGAGCAAAAATTACAAAGCCGCCAGAGAGGATCAGGAGATCGTGTAAAAGTTGACAACCCGATCCTGCGCTACCTACCTTCTGCCAACCTTGCTTTCAATTTTACAGAAAAATCATTGATCAGGCTGGCTTACTCGGTATCAGTGAACCGTCCGGAATTCAGAGAACTCGCTCCTTTTACTTATTATGACTTTAACTTCGACGTATCAAGGGTAGGTAACCCCAACCTGAAAACACCTTCGATCCAGAATCTGGATTTGCGCTACGAGTTCTATCCTAAGGATGGAGAATTGATCTCGGTTGCTGCTTTCTACAAACATTTCACAAACCCGATCGAGGCACGTATTCGCTATGCAGGTTCAGGAATCTCATTCTATGTGGATAATGCAGAATCTGCTTATACCACCGGTGCAGAAGTTGAATTCCGTAAATCATTGAAAGGAATTACGCCGGCATCTTTTGTAGATAACCTTACTATGGTTTTCAATGCCTCTGTAATCAAAAGTAATGTA
The DNA here is from genome assembly GCF_026625565.1 of Dyadobacter pollutisoli. Classification (NCBI taxonomy): domain Bacteria; kingdom Pseudomonadati; phylum Bacteroidota; class Cytophagia; order Cytophagales; family Spirosomataceae; genus Dyadobacter; species Dyadobacter pollutisoli. Next base: position 6,716,431 of record NZ_CP112998.1, on the reverse strand, counting down.
CTGACTGGTTTTGCAGGTCAGGAAAACGACCGCCAGCTACAAGGGCAATCGCCTTACCTGATCAATGCAGGGGTTTATTACAACGACGCTAACCGCGGATGGCAAGTGAATGCTCTTTATAATGTAGTAGGCCGCCGCATATTCCTGGTAGGAGATAAAGAATTACAACCAACAGTTTACGAGATGCCCCGCAATGTGATCGACTTGAACGTGATCAAAGCAGTGGGTGAACACCTCGAATTCAAACTGGGTATCCAGGATCTGCTCAACCAGCGTTTTCGCCTGATCCAGGATAGCAACCTCGACAAAAAGATTACCAATGCTGACGAAAGCTACCAGAGCTACCGCCGCGGAAGTTACTCGACCATTGGAGTTACTTACAAATTTTAATAGCAGACAAAGATTTTAAAACAGAATAATCAAACAATTGAATTTTATGAAAAAGGCAGGTAAACTTTTTGGCTTATTGATGCTAGGCTTGACCACGTTCGGGTACGTGTCGTGTACAAGTGACGACGATGACGAGGATCCTATCGTAGTAGTTCCAGTAGGCGAAATCAAAACGGTAACCGGGAAAATAACTACTAACACAACCTGGTCTGCAACCAACCAGTACCTATTATCAGGTTTTGTATATGTGGAAGCAGGCGCTACGCTTACGATCGAGCCAGGTACTATTATCAAAGGCGACAAGACTACAAAAGGATCCTTGATCGTTCAGCCTGGTGCGAAAATTATTGCTGTGGGTACAGCTGACAAGCCTATCATCTTCACATCTAACCAGGCGACCGGCGCTCGTAAGGCAGGTGACTGGGGAGGTTTGGTTTTGTTGGGTAAAGCACCCGTTAACAAGCCAAATGCAGTAATTGAAGGAGAAAACGTTTCTACTTTCGGTGGAACTGATGCTGCTGACAATTCGGGACAGCTTAAATATGTACGTATCGAATTTGCAGGAATTGCTTTCGAAACTGATAAAGAAATCAATGGATTGACTTTCGGCGGTGTAGGTTCCGGTACTGAGGTTGACTATGTTCAGGTTTCTTACAGCGGTGATGATTCATTCGAATGGTTCGGTGGAACGGTTAACGCAAAACACTTGATCGCATACCGCGGTCTGGATGACGATTTCGATACTGACAATGGTTTCAGCGGAAACGTACAATACGGATTTATCCTTCGCGACCCGGCTATCGCTGACCTTGCAGGTGATTCAAACGGATTTGAGTCTGACAATGATGCAGCGGGATCAACTGCTACACCACAAACTTCTGCAAAATTTGCCAACGTAACTGTTGCAATGGGCGAAGGTACTGTGAATGCTAAGTTCAACTCAGCTTTACGTCTGCGCAGAAACACATCTATTTCAGTTTATAACAGTGTATTCACTGGTGCATGGCCTCGTTCAGGTCTGCGTGTTGAAAACCCTACCACGATCGAAAACTTCACAAAAGGCACTTTGAAAGTTGACGGAACTGTACTTGCATTGACTGGAACTCCTGCACAAGGCGTACTGGAAGGAATTACCAATGCGCTGTTCATTCCGACAGGTAGCAAAAACAGCATTGCAGTAGTAGCAGACCTTAAATTGGCAACTGGATACAATTCTTTGACTGCTAAGCCAGGCGTTCTTCCTCAGGCAGGTTCTTCACTTCTGACTGGCGGCGTAACATTGCCAACAGGATTTGAAGCAAACACAGCTGTTGGTGCATTCGCAGCCACAGACTGGACTGACAAGTGGGCCAACTTCGATCCACAGAATACCAACTACGAAATCAAGAAATAAAAAGTCTTATATAATTGGTGTCAGAATTTAAAAAGGCCGGGGCTATGCTCCCGGTCTTTTTTGTTTGTCCACATATGGCCTTTGGCGACATCTTCATGCCTTTTGGCGCCCGGTATTGTTTTCCTCCAACGAAAAGAATATCTTCGGGTTCATGTTTTTTGTCTTGACAATTAATTTTGGCAGGATGCTACCTAATCTCTTATTACCACTAAATGTCCGAGTTCCAGGCGTACCTACAACTAGGTTTCAGTCACATTACCGATTCCAATGGCTATGACCATATCCTTTTTATCATGGCGCTTTGTACCGTATATACTTTAATTGACTGGAAAAAGGTGGTCATTCTGGTGACGGCCTTCACTATCGGGCATTCTATTACCCTCGCGCTGGCCACCATGGGGCTGGTAAGCATCAACCGTGACTGGATTGAACTTCTGATACCGGTTACCATCATGATCACGGCATCGCTCAATTTCTTTTACCAAATACCAAAAAGCTCTTTTAGCAAAAAAGAACAAACGTCCACGCTCAGGTATCCTCTGGCCATGTTTTTCGGGCTGATCCACGGACTCGGCTTTTCCAATTACCTTAAAACCCTGTTGGGTAAAGAAGCTCAAATATTCAACCCATTGCTAGGGTTCAATGTAGGATTGGAGCTGGGCCAGCTCATCATTGTGTTCATTATTTTGTCTGTCTCCTTCGTACTCATCGAGCTGATGCGCATTCAAAGGATCAACTGGATCAACATTCTGTCCGGTATCATATTTGGAATGGCCTTCTCCCTGATCCTGAACAACCCGTTTTTCCGCACACTGATGGGTATGTCTGTAAACTAAGAAAAAATCAATATCTCAATGATCTGCTAATTATGAAAAAAACACTTCTCCCTTTACTGACCCTGCTGATTTCCATGGCTTCTATGGCCCAGCAGCTGCCCGTTTCACCGAACTATAAGGCCAACGACCGCTTCGAACAGCTTGGCACAGTGCTTCCCACACCTAACTCTTACCGGGCAGCTTCCGGCGCTCCTGGCCGCGAATACTGGCAGCAGCGCGCGGATTACGACATTAAAGTAGAACTTGACGATGACAACCGTCGTATCATTGGTTCCGAGACCATTACTTTTTTCAATCAGTCGCCCGACGACCTGAAATACATCTGGCTGCAACTAGATCAGAACCTTTTCAAAAAAGACGGAATTGGCGCAATGTCCCGTACGGGCTCTGTGAATGCAAAAGGTATGAGCCCGGCGCAGTTACAGGCACTGAACAACGGCAGAGGTTCTAATCTGGACCCTAAAAAGGAATATGGCTATCAGATTGCAGCGGTAAAAGACAAAGCCGGAAAAGCATTGCCGTACACAATCAATGGTACCATGATGCGCATTGACCTGCCTGCGACATTGAAGCCCGGTACTTCTTTCGTTTTTGGAGTAGATTGGAGCTACTACATTACCGAATACTATGGTCGCAGCGGATATGAATATTTCCCGAAAGACGGTAACGCCAACTATTTCATCGCGCATTGGTTTCCACGTCTGGCACCTTACGACGATGTCAATGGCTGGAACCACAAGCAATTCCTTGGTCAGGGTGAGTTTGCATTGATTTTTGGAAATTACAAAGTAGCCATCACCGCCCCCGCCGACCACGTGGTAGCAGCCAGCGGCGAGTGCCAGAACTACGCACAAGTGCTGACTGCCGCTCAGAAGCAACGTCTGAAACAAGCCGAAACATCCAAAAACCCGGTATTGATCGTCACCCAGGCCGAAGCTGAGAAAGCAGAAAAACGCGAAAACAAAACGCCGGGTAAGAAAACCTGGATCTACAAAGCAGACAATGTACGTGACTTTGCATTCGCGAGCAGCCGGAAATTCATCTGGGATGCCATGCAAAGCGATGTGTACAAGGACGGCCGCAAGATCTGGTGTATGTCTATTTATCCAAAAGAAGGTAATCCGCTTTGGGAGCAATACTCGACACGCGCGGTGGCCCATACATTGAAATCATACGGCGCACGTACATTTGAATATCCTTATCCAGTGGCCATTTCCTGCCACGGCGTATCGGGCGGCGGTATGGAATATCCGATGATCAGCTTCAATGGAGGTCGTCCCGAAGAAGATGGTACATATAGCGAAGCAACAAAATATGGCATGATCGGTGTGATCATCCACGAAGTTGGCCACAATTTCTTCCCGATGATCGTCAACTCCGATGAGCGTCAATGGGCCTGGATGGACGAAGGCTTGAATACATTCTGTCAATATCTGGCAGAAAAAGAATGGGACTACAACTTCCCGACCCGCCGCGGCGAACCTAATATGATCACTGAATATATGTCGTCAGATAAATCGGTACTGAGCCCGATTATGGCTTCTGCGGAGAATGTGATCGGCCTTGGACCTAATGCTTACGGAAAACCTGCAACAGCATTGAATATTCTGCGTGAAACCGTTATGGGCCGCGAGTTGTTTGACCATGCTTTCAAAGAATATGCAACCAGATGGAGATTTAAAAGCCCTACCCCGTCCGATTTTTTTCGTACTATGGAAGATGCTTCGGGTGTAGACCTCGACTGGTTCTGGAAAGGATGGTTCTATGGCACCGAGCCTGTTGATCAGGATCTGGTAAGTGTGGACTGGTTTAGCATTGATACGCAAAACCCTGCCATTGAGAAAGAAATTGCACGCAAAGAAGCCGCTCGCAAAGCTGCAACAATGAGTAAAATGCAGGACGCCAAAACAAAAGGCGAGACTGTTGTAGCGCAGGATTCCACCATGGCTGATTTTTACAACCGCTACGACCCGTTCAAGGTCACTGAGGCTGACAAGCAGAAATATGATCAGTACCTATCCACCCTTTCGGAAGACGAGCGTCAATTGATTCAGGAAAACACTAATTTTTACACCATTTCAATAAAAAACAAAGGTGGCTTACCGATGCCTGTGATCGTGAAAATGGGTTTTGAAGACGGCACTGATTCTGTGGCCGTATATCCTGCTGAGATCTGGCGCTTCAACGATGCACAGGTTAATAAGGTAATATCTACCAAAAAGAAAGTGGTTCAATGGACATTGGATCCTTACTTCCAGATCGCCGATATCGACACCGAAAACAACGCTTTCCCAAGAATTGCGAAACCAACGCGTTTCCAGATCTTCAAACAGCAACAGACTCAAAAGGCACTAAATCCAATGCAACAGCAAGGTGCCGGAGCCGGCAAGATCAGCAGCGATCCGAAAAATTAGGACTATACCAGTTTAAAAAAACAGTTGCCTTTCTGAGCGAATCAGGAAGGCTTTTTTATGTAATTTCAAAATAGATGTTATGTAATTTCAAAGTAAAGTCTATGTAATTTAAAAATAAAAGTTATGTAATTTCAAAATTGAGTGTACATTTGTGACAGAATAATGAACTTATGAACTTCATAAACAGACACATAGCCGAATCCATTCAGATACAGCGCGACAAGTATCCAGTCATTGCTGTGACGGGCCCAAGACAGTCTGGCAAAACAACCTTATTAAAAACACTTTTCAACGACTACGAATATATTTCACTTGAAGATCCGAACAATAGAGCGTTCGCACAGGACGATCCCTTAGGATTTTTAAGCAGATACGGAAGCCGGATAATTTTGGATGAAGCGCAGCAAGCCCCGATCCTATTCTCCTACATTCAAACTCTTGTAGACATCAGCGGAAAAATGGGCCAGTTCGTACTTTCCGGTTCACAAAATTTTCACTTAATAAAGAACATCACGCAAAGCCTGGCTGGAAGAGTCGCGTTATTCAAGCTTTTACCTTTTGATTTTGACGAAATGAAATCAGATAATTTACTGGCAGAAGATTATTTGAGCGCGTGCATCAACGGCTTTTATCCCGCTATTTACGATCGTGATATCAACCCATCCGTTTTCTACGCCAATTACATGCAAACCTATGTAGAACGTGATGTGACAGAACTGGTTAACATTCGTGATACGAGACAATTCAGAACATTCCTAGGCCTCTGTGCGGCGAGGGTTGGACAATTGTTAAACTTGAATTCCTTAGCTAATGAATGTGGCATTTCACAACCCACAGCCAAGGCGTGGATCTCTATCCTTGAAAGCAGATACATACTTTTCCGGCTTCAACCTTTTTATCAAGACTTCAACAAGAGAGTTGTTAAAACTTCGAAGCTGTATTTCTACGATACAGGCCTGTTGTGCCACATTCTAGGTATAAGAAATGCGGAAGCATTGCGTGAAAGTCCATTAAGGGGAAATATATTTGAAAACATGGTCATCGCCGAGTACCAAAAGAAAAACGAGCATCAGTACCTGCATCAGGAGTACTGGTTTTGGCGGGATTCCAATGGACATGAAGTGGATATGCTGACACAAAACGGCAATGTATTTGATATCTTCGAAATAAAGGCCACTCAGACCATTATGACGGAACATTTCAAAGGAATGAATTTTTTCAGTGATATTGCCTTGAATAAAGTCGGAAAGAAAACCTTGATATACGGAGGTAATGAAGATCAGCAAAGAAGCCTTTATACGGTTTCAGGATGGAGAAATATTTAACAAACAAATTTAAAATCCTAATCCCCACAAAATGAAAATAGTAATCCTCGACGGCTACACACTAAATCCTGGTGACCTGGACTGGGCGCCGCTGCATCTGCTTGGGAACGTGACAGTATACGACAGATCCAAAGAAGATGAAATCGTAGAGCGAGCGGCCGATGCTGAGATTATTCTGGTCAATAAAGTAGTACTCTCGGAAAAGATCCTGGACCAGCTGCCCAATGTCAAATACATAGGCGTAATGGCCACAGGCTTTAACAACATTGACATTGCCGCTGCTCAAAAGCACAACATCACTGTTACCAATGTAAAAGCTTATGGCCCTGCTTCCGTGGCGCAACAGACATTTGCCTTGCTGCTCGCCCTCGTCAACCATGCCGAATTGCACAGCCAAAGCGTTTTCAACGGTGAATGGGTTTCCTCTCCCGATTTCTGCTACTGGAAAACTCCATTGACCGAACTGGCCGGAAAAACAATGGGACTCGTCGGTCTTGGTGATATCGGTTCGCAAGTCGCGAAAATTGCACTGGCCTTTGGAATGAAAGTCGTTGCTTACCGCAAAAACCCCGCTCAAACAGACAATGACGACATTAAAATGGTCACACTGGAAGCGCTTTTCAAAAGCAGTGATGTAGTCAGTTTTCATTGTCCTTTGACCGAAGAAACCAAAAATCTGATCAATGCGGAGCGGTTATCATGGATGAAACCCAATGCAGTTATCCTCAATACCGGCCGCGGACCATTGATCAACGAAGCAGACCTCGCAGAAGCATTGCACAATGGCAGCATTGCAGGAGCAGGTCTGGATGTTTTGTCGGTTGAGCCACCCAAACCAGACAATCCACTATTATCAGCACCGAACTGCATCATTACGCCACACGTAGCCTGGGCATCATTTGAAGCAAGAAAGCGGCTTCTCCAAATGGTAGCAGATAATCTGGAACATTTCATTGCAGGCAACCCGAAGAATATAGTGTCTTGATAATGTTGCAGATAAAGTGAAACATCAGCCCCCTTTTCTGGGCAAGACAGTTTAGCTACAAAATGATTATATTTGAGATAAAAAATAGAACAGATGCTCACAACGGTAGAAGGAATTTACGAAAACGGGCAGATCATCTTAAAAGAAAAACCCAAAGTAAATCATAAAGTTAAGGTCATCGTTACTTTCACTGATGAAGTGGCGGAGGATGAAAAGCAACCCAACAAGCCTCTCTCCACAAAACTCAGAGGAGCCTGGAAAGGTATTAACAAAGAAGACCAAAAGGACATTAAAACATATTTCGAAAATATCAGGAATGAATGGGAAAGAGATATCTGATCGACACCAACATTATTCCTAAATATCTGCAAGAAAGCCTCTCAGAGGACGGGCTAAGTCTAATAGATAACATCTTAGATAGCGGCGAGGCCCAAATATCGGTCATAACAAGGATCGAGCTCCTGGGGTTTTCACCTAATAGAGAAGATTTACTTCAATTCATTACCCAGTTTATAAGTGTAACGACTGAATATGAACTAACAGAACTGATTGTGCAAAAGACAATTGAGATAAGAAAATTATTCAAGGTCAAAATACCCGACGCCATCATTGCGGCAACCGCTCTCTGCCACAATTTGATTTTGCTATCAGACAATGATCCCGACTTTGGCAAGATCCTGCACTTGAAATACATCAATCCCAGAAAATACCAGGTTTAATCTGGAAACAGTAATCACTTCTTCCCCCAGTTTTTCTTCATCTTGGCGTAAGACTTCTTACTAACCGTTTTTTTGCTTTTTGGTCTGGATTTGCCTTTTTTCTTGCGGGCATTGATGTTGTTGACCAGGGAATTTTTGACGCCCAATTTATTTTTCTTCCTGCTGCCTTTTTTCGCTTTTGCCATTTCAATAAAGTTTAAGAAACGTCATTATCAATATCTGTGCCGCGTCAATAATCAACCGATCCGCATTAGATTCAGGTAGAAATGGTCTCAATTCTATTTTAAAAGAGAAAGTCTCCATTGCTTTCTCTTTTAAAAAGCTCCATACATGAAACCACAGCTAGCCCAAAAACGATGGTTCCGCATCATTCCGGTTGTTTTTGTCACATACAGCCTCGCGTACCTCGACAGGGCAAATTTTGGTTTTGCAGTAGCCGGCGGCATGGCCAAAGATCTTGACATTACCCCCAATACTTCCACATTACTGAGCTCATTATTCTTCCTGGGTTATTTCTTTTTCCAAATTCCCGGCGCACATTACGCAGCGACGCGCACAGCCAAAAAACTGATATTCATTTCACTGATCCTCTGGGGAGCACTCGCAGCTGCTACCGGGATGGTCAATGATACCACTTCGCTCATCGTGATCCGGTTTATGCTAGGCGTGGTAGAAAGTGCGGTAATGCCTGCTATGCTGATCCTTTTGAGCCAGTGGTTTACCAAAGAAGAACGCTCGCGGGCCAATACTTTCCTGATATTGGGAAATCCGGTTACGGTGCTCTGGATGTCGGTATTGTCCGGCTACCTCATCGATTCCATGGGCTGGCGGTGGATGTTTATTTTGCAGGGAGCGCCGGGCATTATCTGGGCATTTATCTGGTGGCGCCTGATCGACGAGCGTCCAATGAATGCAAACTGGCTTACGGAAGAAGAAAAACGCGCTGTGGAAGAAAAGCTTCAGGCAGAGCAAGCTGGCATCAAACCTGTTAAAAATTATGCAGAGGCTTTCAAATCCACGAAAGTGATCCTGCTATGTTTTCAATATTTACTATGGAGCGTCGGCGTTTATGGATTTGTAATGTGGCTGCCTTCCATTATCAAAGCGGCCCCCAATATGAGCATGGTGAATACGGGCTGGTTATCCGCCGTACCCTATCTTTTTGCTGTCATTGGAATGCTGGCTGCGTCCTATTTTTCAGACAAAACCGGCAATCGCAAAATATTCGTCTGGCCATTTTTATTGATCGCAGCCATATGCCTTTATGGAGCAGTATTCCTTGGGCCTGATAAGTTCTGGATCTCCTATGCGTTGCTGGTTGTAGCGGGAGGGGCGCTTTACACACCCTACGGCCCTTTCTTTGCAGCTATTGCTGAAATCTTGCCTAAAAATGTAGCTGGCGGCGCGATCGGGCTGATCAATAGTCTTGGCGCATTGGGTTCATTTGCAGGCTCCTACCTGGTAGGCTATCTCAATACCCAAACCGGGAATTTCAATGCTTCTTATACACTGATGGCGGTGGCGTTGGTACTTGCTACCATTATTTCCTTCGTCGTGATACCCACGCCTGTTCGTTCCACGCCCAAACCTGTGGATATCGGGCAATTATGACCATTCCCAACCAAGCATTTCGATGTTTTTGCTAACCTATGGTTATTTTATACAGGCCAGGTTCTTTATATCTTAATATCTAAACCCAAAGTGCATGAGAAAATTTGTAGTGCCGGTTCACCCCCGACACATTGCGTTACTGTTTTTTATTTTCCTGGGGCATTTCGTCACGGCCCAAAGTACCCCAAAAAGCCCATTTAACCTCAAAGACGGCGATCGTGTCGTATTCTTAGGTAACTCCATTTTCGAAAATGACTTTCAATACGGCTACCTGGAACTTGCGCTGACCACCCGCTTTTCTGACAAAGGCATTACATTCCGAAACCTCGGCTGGACCGGCGACAATGTATGGGGCGAGGCCCGTAGTACCTACACCAACCCTCCTACTCCCTACGAACATCTGATCGAAGACCTCACTAAGACGCAGCCAACAGTGGTATTTCTGGGATATGGCGGCGTAGAAGCACAGGAAGGACAGGCTGGTGTCGCCCATTTCAAAGAAGGGTTGAATAAATTGCTCGATAAAATCGATGAACTCGGTGCGAAAGCCGTGTTACTATCTACCATACCGGTAGTTTCCAGCGACACCTCTCAGCATATCGACAACAGAAATGCCGATCTTGAATTGTATTCCAAAGTCATTTCCGAAGTGGCAGCACAGCGTGGAAAACAGTTTATCGACATTTATAATCCAATCCTGAATACCAGCAAAAAGGAAACAATTGTCGAAAACACGGTTCATTTGAATGAACTGGGATATTACTATCTGGCAACGATCCTCGAAAAAGCCCTGGGCCTGGATGCAGCCAAAGCGACAACTGCCATCAATTTTGCAAAAGACAAATCGGAGGCATCAAATGCACGGATTGTGCCCTCTGACAAAGAAAGTACACTCGTAAAATTTATTGTTCAGGACAAGTACCTCCCTTTGCCTTCTCCCAAATCAGCGAGCTGGATCGTGGATAATGCAAGAATGGTAAGGATTTCCGGTCTGAAAAAAGGTTACTATACTTTGACATCAGAAAATAACGAGGTGGCTTCTGCTTCGGCTAAAGAATGGGAAACAGGTGTTGAAATCAGGCAAGGTCCGCAGTTCACCAAGTCCGAAGAAGTGCGGAATATGATCCTGAAAAAGAATGAGCTGCACTTTTTCCAGTACCGCCCATTGAACCAGACTTACATCATCGGTTTCCGCAGATACGAACAAGGACGCCACGTGAAAGGCCTGGAAGAGCAAAACCTGATCATCAAATGGCTTGAAGGACAAATCATACTCAACAGCGAGCCACAGGAGGTGGTTTATGAGTTGAGGAAATTGGAATAAAAACTTCGGCCGTCGGCAGTCAGACATCGGCAGAATGCTGAGAATATCAAAAATACTTAAACCCAAACGGCGTAATGCAATCGATAGCCGATTGCCGACCGCCGAAAGCCCAACATGAAAGCAACCAAGCTACTATACGGAGCATTGCTCCTGCCCATTATACTGCTGTCAACCTCTTCAAACAAGACACAGAACGTAAAAGAAGATCCGGATCCTGATGTTCAAAAGGAACTCGCCTCATTCAAAGTCGCGGAAGGTTTTGAAGTAACACTTTTCGCCTCCGACCCCATGGTCGCCAAACCGATCCAGATGAACTGGGACGCGGAAGGGCGTCTTTGGGTAGTGAGCAGTACGGTTTATCCACATTTGAAAACCGGCGAATCGGCCAATGACAAGATTTTTGTCCTCGAAGATACCGACGGCGATGGTAAGGCTGATAAGTCGACCATTTTTGCAGAAGGGCTGATTCAGCCGACCGGCATCTTGCCCGGTGACGGAGGCGTATATGTTGCCAATTCCACTGAAATCCTGCATTTCTCCGATACCGATGGCGATGGAAAAGCAGACAAGAAACGCCGGGTACTCAATGGCTTTGGAACAGGTGACACCCACCATTTGATCCACACATTCCGCTGGGGACCTGAGGGAAGAATGTACTTCAACCAGTCCATTTACATTTACAGCCACGTAGAAACGCCATTCGGCGTCAAGCGTCTCGAAGGCGGCGGTACCTGGGCGCTCAACACCCGCAACCTGGATATGGAAGTGTACCTGAAAGGACTTGTGAATCCCTGGGGCTTGCAGTTTGACCGCTGGGGACAATCCTTCCTGACCGACGGTGCAGGTGGAGAAGGTATCAATTACGGCTTTCCGGGCGCAACATTCGTGACTGCGCCGGGCGCCGCACGCATTATGCGGGGCCTGAATCCTGGTCAGCCAAAACATAGTGGTTTGGATGTGGTTTCGGGTAAACATTTGCCGGATGCATGGCAGGGAAGAATGATTACCAACGACTTCCGCGCCAACCGGATCAACAGTTTCAAGCTCGAAGAACAAGGTGCCGGTTACGCTTCCAAGCAGGCCGACGACCTGATGTGGACGGACAATGTAGCATTCCGCCCGGTGGATATTAATGTTGGCCCCGACGGCGCGATTTACGTGGCCGACTGGTACAATCCGATCATTCAGCATGGCGAAGTTGATTTTTACGATCCGCGCCGTGATCAGCAGCACGGCCGGATCTGGCGGATAGTTGCCAAAAACCGTCCATTAATTAAGAAACCACAACTAGCCAAAGCTACGACGCCGGAATTGTTAGAATCATTAAAACTGCCCGAAGAATGGACACGGCTGCAAGCCAAGCAGGTTTTGAAGTCGAAAGGAGCCAAAGAAGTAATCCCCGCCTTGCAAAAATGGGTAGCGGCTTTGGATAAGAATGATACAAATTACGAACACAATCTGCTCGAAGCATTATGGGTGTACCAAACAATGGAAACGGTTAATGAGCCGATTCTTTTAAATCTTTTGAATGCAAAAAGTCATAATGCCCGTGCTGCTGCATTGCGTGCGCTGGAATTATGGTATCCCAAAATTGCGAATGTACCTGCCTTGCTAGCAAAGGCTGTAAAAGACGAACATGCCCAGGTAAGGCTCGAAGCGGTGATCGCATTGAGAAAAACCAAGACGGCAGCTGCGGCCAAAACCGCATTACTGGCATTGGACGCTCAAATGGACGAATTTCTGGATTTTGCATTGTGGCAAACCATCCGCGAACTGGAACCGGTTTGGCTTGCAAAAGTGAAATCAGAACCTGAATTTCTGGGCGACGCCAAAAAGACGGCCTATGCATTGAAGTCGGCGACAGGTGCCGATGCGGCCACATTATTGGTGCAATTGTATCAAAAAGGCCAGGTTCCTGATGATTACCAAAGCGACGTGCTCACCTCTATCGCGGCCACGGGTAAGCCTGCTGATCTAAGTATGTTACTGGATCTGACACTTCAAAACAAGGATAAAAATACAGCTGCGCAGCTCGCGGCGCTGGAAAATGCAGCCCGGCAGCGAAATGTAAAGCCAGACCAGAACCCTGAACGCATTGCCACATTTATAGACAGCGATGATGAGGCAGTAAGCCTCGTCGCGATCCGTTTGGCAGGTTTGTGGAAGCTCGATCAGTTGAATGCAAAACTTACAGACCTGATTCAAACCGGAACACCGGAGACTAAAAAAGCCGCATTGGGAGCTTTGGCAGCAGTTGACAAAGCGAAAGCACAGAAATTAATGACAGACCTCACTAGCGCGAAAAACACACCGGAAGTACGGGTGATCGCCGCTGCTCAACTGGCAGCTGTTGATCCAAAAGCCGCAGCAGGCATCGCTACCGAGCTGATACGTACATTGCCCACAGGAACCGATCTGGCTGAGCTTTTTGTCGCATTTATAGCTACCAATCCAGGTGCAGCTGCATTGGGTGAAGCCATTGCCGCGAAAAAGATCCCGGAAGCAGCCGCCAAAACCGGTAGACAACTAGTTCGTTCCCGTGCGGGCTGGACTAGACAGAACATTGATGAAATGAAAATTCTTGTCAGTGCATTGGAAGCTTCCGGCGGATCATTACCGACTCAAAAAATGCCTCAGGACCTGAGCGATCAGCAAATTGCCAGTCTGGCCAAATTGGTAGCTGAAAAAGGTGATCCTGCCAAAGGCGAACTGATTTTCCGGAAGGCAGAATCCAGCTGCACGACTTGCCACGCGATAGGCGGAGCAGGCGGGCTGATCGGCCCTGATCTGAGCAGCTTGGGAACAAGCTCTCCTGCTGAAACCATTATCAAGTCGCTGCTGTACCCAAGCGCTTCTATCAAGGAAGGGTATGATTTGAAACGGGTTGTGAAAAAAGATGGCTCAGAAATGTTGGGCTACCTGGCTTCCGACGGTGCATCGGACGTGGTTATCCGCGATGTGACGGGCAAAGAGGTTTCCATCCCAAAAAGTCAGGTACAGGTCATGGAAAAAGTACCGGGCTCGCTAATGCCTCCGGGACTGACCGCTAGTCTGGATCAAACTGAGTTCATTAATTTGGTCGGTTTTTTGACAAAATTGGGTGAATCGGGAGATTACCGCGTTTCTAATACGCGGTTTGTGAGACGCTGGGAAACGACTCCGACCGATATTGCGCTCACTTTCAAGACGAAGCCTGACGTGCTGGTGGTTACGAGAAAGGACAAATCGAAAGTGACTTGGCAATCTGTTTACAGTAAAGTTTCGGGTGAGCTTCCATTAAATGAATTGCCCGAGATTACTGCTGTGTCCGGCAAGCGGTATAACGTTTTGCGATTTGATATTGAGGTATTAACAAAAGGAAACGTCTCGCTTGGCCTGAATGCTTCTGACGGAATAACCGCCTACACGGATTCAAAGACTTTGAAAATAGCCGACGGAACTATTACCACCGATCTTTCGCAAGGAATTCACAGCATTACGCTTTTGGTTGACAAAAGTGTTGTGAAGGCCGGCGGTTTAAAAGTGGAGCTGAAAGATGCAGCAGGCGGCGCGCAGACGAGGTTGAAGATGGGGAAATAAGGAGCACAAGACTTGGTAAGTCTTTAAGACTTGCCAAGTCTAACTAACAGTTGCATGCTGGGCCCTTTCTCGTTTTATAATTTCTGCATTGTAATTTCCTTAATATCCCGGTTAAGTCCTTTCCAGATCATTTTTCTGCTTTTAGGATCGAGCTCAATGGAATAATTTTCTCCTACCAAACCTGAATCGCGGAAGAAAAGGTCTTCTTTTTCCCAAATAATTGTACCGGCGGGAAATGCATATTCGAATAACATAAACGCCTGAGGGCCTTTTTTATCTACCAGCCTTCCAGCATTGGATAAAAGCCGGAACTGCACCGGATATGTTCTTCCCTGGAAAAGCACCTCACCCTTAACTACCGGATATCTCGCACTTTCCTGCCTTGAAACTGATTTGATGTCCAGGACGGCAAAGTCGGCGAAGGTGGTATCCTTGGTTACAGAGCCTGTCGGGTTTGGATATTTGATATCATATTCAACCTTAGCAAGGTTCCAGCGTCCGTTCAAATCCTTGGTGACCGTGTCCATTAACAGGACAGCGGCTTTGTCGAAATCGATCTTTTCGGGTGTTTCAATCCCAATTTCCGGTTCAATGTCCTTTTTAGTTTTACATTGAAACATGATAGAACCTGCTGCCAGGAGCAATGCAATGGAAACGTATTTATTTTTCATAAGGCTGGTCTTTGTGAACGGAAATGAACCAGCCCGAAGTTATAAAGCAAATATGTAACCGCAAATACATTATGATAGATTTCCCCAAAACTTAACATTGGGAAAATCTACCACTTGATTAAAAATACTGATCACGCGTTTTCATAAACGGCTGCGAATTTTTTCGCAAAGTCTTCCAGCTTATAATTTCCAAGAACCGGACGATTTTTCCAGTAATCTTCCTGCATTGTCCCATTGCGCAGCGCCTGGCCCATCTCCACATATAGTCCCGCAAAGCTCTCATTCAACCCCGCACCACGCATTCCTTCCAGCGCCTGCTCGTCGGTAAACGGAATCCAGGGAATGTTTTCTTTTCCAACAGCTTTACCAAGAATGGTTGCGATTTCACTCGGATGGCGCTCGTCGCTGGCAATGTAGGTGATCTTGTTTTCAGCTGGGCGGTTTAGCAATGCCTCTGTCGCGACCGCCGCGATATCATCAGTATCTGTCAAAACCAGCTTTTCGTCGCTGTCTCCAAAATTACTTCCGGCAATGCCAGCATGTTCGATCAATCCGGCCTGGCTGAACAGGTTGTTGAAGAAATAGGATGGGCGCAGGAAATTGGATTGTATACCTGGCAAGCTCAATAGTTTCTCTTCTAAATAACCCAGAGCGTCGATAGGGCCGGCACCCTGGCGCAAATGTGCCCCGATGCTGCTCAGAAGCACCACATATTTGATGCTGCTTCCAGTCAATGCTTCAATGTAATGGTCGGCTACCTGTAACTGGAACAGCTCATAGTTTTCGATCGCAAAGCTGCTTGGGATCATTAAATAGGCGATGTCCGCATTCTTGAATGTATCTTTCAAAAATGGTACGTCCTCTACCGAGCCAATGGCCGCATGTGCATCAAGAGCTTCAATTTCCGATTTTTTGTCAGCACTGCTGCTGATTACGGTTACGTCATGTCCGTCATTTACCAAATTCTTGATCACGGGTAAGCTGATATTTCCCAATGATCCTGTGATGATATATTTCATAATTGTTAGTTGTTTTTTGTTGGGTACAAAGCTATATTTGTACTTACTTTTAGACAAGTACTTACCCCAGAGTATGTATCATGACAAAGATCAAAGAAAACTCGACTTACAATAGCAATCGCGAGATTGTCATGCAGGAATGTCCGGTGACCTATGTGATGAATAAAATCGGCGGACATTGGAAACCGATCATCTTGTTTCATTTGCTATCGGGAAGCAAACGTTACTCGGAAATCAAGAAGGCAATGCCACATATCACCGAAAAGATGCTGATCCAGCATTTGAAACAACTGGAAAGCGATAATCTGCTCATCCGCGAGGCCAAACCGGTCGTACCTCCTTTCGTCACTTACACGTTGACCGAGGCGGGCAGCGAATTAGAGAAGGTAATTAATGCCATGGCCGAGTGGGCATTCAGGGATATGAAAAGAAATACAGCATTAGAAGTCACCTGCTAGTATATTTAGAACAAATCCTAACCCAACGACCTATGCGGCTCTCATTCTATGTTTTCTTGTTTTTATGCTTTGCTTCAAATGTTATCGCCCAAACGCCAGCTACCCTCACGTCCGACGGCGCCTGGTGCTGGTTCAGCGACCCGAGGGCGATTTATACCAAAGATGGACATGTCGTAACGGGCTGGGTAACCAAAACCGGCGACATCATTGCCGCTTCACTCAATCCGCAAAGTGGCAAAGTCGAGGAAAAGAGGCTATATACTAAACTGGAAGTAGACGACCACGACAATCCCGCATTTCTGGAACTACCCGATCAGCGGATTTTGACCCAATATACCTGGCACGGCGGTGGCAAAAATGGCATGGGCGTGATTCAAAACACGACTTCGGATAAAAACGACATTACTACTTTTTCAGACTCAATTGTTTTCAAACCACAGACGGCTGAGCTCCTCCAAAAGTTTAAACGAGAGACTTATACCTATGCTAACCCGTTCGTGCTGAGCGCGGAGAACAACAAAATTTACAGTTTTGGTCGCTGGATAGGATTTAAACCCAATTTCATTACATCAACTGATAATGGTAAAACGTGGTCGGACCCGAAGGTCGTGATCACGTCCAAAGAGCTCGACATTAATAACAGACCGTATGTGAAGTATTTTTCGGACGGTAAATCGAAAGTTCATTTGATCTTTACTGACGGACATCCACGAAACGAGCCGCTCAATTCTGTTTATTATTGTTATTATGAAAAAGACGCTTTCTGGCGGGCAGACGGCTCGAAGATTACTGATGTGGATCACCTTCCATTCAATCCCGGCGATGCATCAGTTATTTACAAAGCTACCCCCGAAACTGGCCGGGCGTGGATTTTCGACATTGTCATCAATCAAAAAGGACAACCGGTGGTCGCCTATACGCGTTACCCTACCAGTGAAAAGCACCAATATTTTTATGCTGTTTATGATGGAAAAAAGTGGAACGACCACCATTTGATCGACTCCGGAAAATGGTTTCCACAAACTCCGGAAGGTAAAGAAGAACGCGAAGAAAACTATTCCGGTGGTCTCACGATTGATCCGCTTGATCCGTCGGTCGTATACTTTTCGCACGAGATCAACAATGTATTTGAAATTTCAAAAGCCGAAACGAAAGACCTTGGCAAAAACTGGAAAATCACTCCCATTACCCGAAATTCCACCCTCGACAATGTGCGGCCGGTAATTCCAAGGTATAAAAAGAAGAGCGACACGAATGTATTGTTGTGGATGCAGAATAAGAAGTACGTGCATTACACAGATTATGATACTGGTATTTTGTGGAAGGTTTTGGTGAAGTGACGGAAGTATATTTGATCGGTTTTATGTTTTAATATTAAATCAAAGTCAAGTACACAAAACGAATCCTATACCATTATGTTCAAAAAATTATTGACGCTTTCACTCATTGTCGGAAGTGTTATTACTGCTCAGGCCCAGCAGTTCAAAGCGTTGCTATTCACTAAAACCGCTGGCTTTCACCACGTTTCTATTCATGAAGGTGTGGCGGGCATCAGGAACCTGGCCTCGAGACATAATTTTTCAGTTGACTGGCAGGAGAATGCAGACGTTTTTAATGAGAAAAGTCTGGCGAACTATCAGGTAGTAATTTTCCTGAATACAACCGGCGATATCCTGAATGACGCACAACAAGCGGCATTTGAAAAATACATTAAAAGTGGAAAAGGCTGGGTAGGGATCCACTCGGCCGCGGATACGGAATATGATTGGGCCTGGTATGGCAAAATGGTTGGTATGTATTTCAAAACCCACCCTGCACAGCAAACAGCATTTCTGGACGTGAAAGACAGCAACTTCCCGGGCTTGGAGCGTTTCCCAAAACGTTTGCTTTGGACGGATGAATGGTACGAATACAAAAAACCATACAATGCCGACGACCTGAAAATCCTGATCACATTGGACGAAAAATCATACGATCCGAAAACCAGCCAGGGCACTGGCATGGGGGCGGAACACCCAATGGCCTGGTATCACAACTACGACGGCGGCCGCGCATTTTATACGGGATTAGGACACATTGGACTGGTTTATTCTGACCAATCGTTCCTGGACCATTTGTACGGCGGGATTTATTGGGCTGCTACCGGGAAGGGTTTGAAGTAAAAAAACGGACTAGTTCGAAGCTAATGCTTCGGACAAACTATTCGCAGGCCTCCGGCCGGTCACACAAGCAGTAACATTATTGCTTAAATGACCGGCCGGAGGCCTGCGAATATCCGGCACGAAGGAAACCTTCGTACTAGTCTTGCATTTATTTCTTCACCTCAAACAACGCAATCGTATAATCGAGCAATGAAGTATTCCCAATCTTTCCGTGCCCAGGAATGACAACTTGCGTGTCGGGATATTTTGATTTTATTTTGGAGACCGTCGCCGTCCAGGCGTTGACATTAGCATCAGCCAGATTCCCTTTTGTCGCATTCAATTCTTTGATCAGACAGCCGCCAAACATTGCCTTCTCGCTTGGGAAATAGCCAATGACATTGTCACGCGTATGACCTTCACCATTGAATTCCGCAATCACTTTCCGCTCGCCCACTTTCAGTTCTAGCAGATCATTAAAGCCTTTCTGTGGGACCGGAAATTTCGCATTTGCAGCAGATGCGATCGTTTTATTGGTTGCATAGGAAAGTATCCCACGCTTGTGGAATGCATTCAAACCGGCAACGCAATCTTCATGAAAGTGCGTAGCGATAACCGCCTTCACTTTGCATTTTAAGGTATTTTCGACCCAATCGATCACCGCAGCCGAAGTGGAATCGTCGACGGGGGTGTCAAAAATAATCGCTTCCCCTTTATCAAAAACGATCATTCCATTGCAAGGCACCCGGCCGTAAGTTTCTGATTTGAAATAGCTAACGTGCCTGAAAACATGGCTTTTAACTTTCTCGATAATGAGATTGTTTGTTTCGAGGCCCTTGTCAGGATCTTGCGCAGAAGCAAAACCCGAAATGAGCATTAGAAAGCAAATGAAGTGTTGCCTGATCATAAAATTTGTTTGGAGTGATGACTAATCGCCTATGTAACTTTTAACGCAAGATAAGGCAATTTTGTGTGCGCATTTAATTCATAAAACAGACTTTGCCACGTTTTTTTTATACCTTTTCCCAAGAGAACCCTTAGTAACTTCTTATGGAACCAAACGAACTTCTGGCGAAGCTTCCCGTGGCATTTGCCGAACCCGAACTGAGGCAGGAAATGAGCCGGCATGGCAAGTATTTGGTCGTCGGGAAAGGTGATACCATTGTCCGCGAAGGGCAGTATCTCGATTTTTTACCGATCGTACTCAAAGGCGAGATCAGGGTTTTTCAGCAAAAAGAAGACCGGGAAATCCTGTTGTATTATGTGCGGGCCGGCCAAACCTGCATGATGTCGCTTTCCGCAGCGTATTTCAGCAATACCAGTGTTTCGTACGGTGTTGCGACGGAGCCGTCCGAGATCTTCGTTTTCCCTACCCGAATGGTCAGTGAATGGCAGCTCAAATATCCATCATGGAATTCGTTCCTGATCCAGACATTCCGAAGCCGGTATGAAGAGTTGCTCGGCTCGTTTGAGAGCGTTGCCTTCGACCCGATCGAAAAGCGGGTAATGACGTATCTGGCCAACCGGTCACGGCAGGAAAGCACTACTAAAATAGTAATCTCACATCAGCAGCTGGCCTACGAGCTGGGAACGACCCGGGTGGTCATTTCAAGGATATTGAAAGGCTTCGAACAGCATGGTAAGCTCAACCTTTTCAGAGGATATATCCGGTTAAAATAAATTTTGGGGTTGTGTATCTTTTGATACCGTCGTGAGCCGGTAGTGCGGATTATTTTTGCGTCACACAAAAATATATCACGATGAAAAGATCATTCATTGCCACGTATTTATTTATTAACCATTTAAAACTTTAAAAGCTATGAAAACGCTACATTGCCGCGATGCGGGATTTGATTGTGAAGGTGTTATTAAAGCCCCCACCGACGAAGAAGTACTAACTCTGGCCGCAGCGCACGCTCTTGAAGCCCACGGCGTACAGGTCACCTCCGAGCTTGCAGGACAGCTGCAAACGCTGATCAAAGACGAAAACTAACCGGCTTCCGTACCCGCAGCACTCGGTTCATCCAAGGAAAAGCTTAGTAACATTAATTCAAATTCCGGCAGGCTGGCGCTTTATGTGTCAGCCTGTTTTTTTGTACCTTACCATGAATTAAACCAAAACAGCAATGGAAATCCTCGGTAAAATCCTCGTAGGCCTCGTCGCTCTCGAACACTTCTACATCATGTATCTCGAAATGTTCGCCTGGGAAACCAAAGGCAAAGAAGTATTCAAAGGCTCCCTGGCACCGGAATTGTTCAAGCCCACGAAAACGCTGGCCGCCAATCAGGGACTTTATAACGGATTTTTAGCCGCAGGCCTGATCTGGACATTTTTCATCGAGGAGCACCATTGGAGATTCCACGTTGCCATTTTCTTTCTCACCTGTGTGATTGTGGCTGGAATTTACGGGGCTGTTACCGCCAGCAAAAAGATCTTTTACGTACAAGCGCTACCGGCGATTGTGGCGTTGGTGGTTTTGCATTTTTGAGGTAAATAGCACATAGTCGGATTTTTTTATTCTGGCCGAAAGGTTAAATTTGTTAAAAGCAAAAACACTATCTCATGAAACTGGCAGGTATCAAAACCGAATACACACCAAAAGGTAACGTAAAGCGCATAACCATTAATGCCAGCGCAAAAACCGAGCTCGTAGAAGATCTTATAGACACCATACTTTACGAGGAACGCAAGGATGGAGAATTTGTATCCCAAGACGAAGCCATGGAGTTTTTGCGGAAAAATGGCAAGGTAAAATGAGTTATACCATTTGCAATGTCCCCATACCACCACCCATTCCTAACCTTCCTCCAATCTCACCGCCAAATCCCAGCCGGCGACCTGCAAACCATCTCGGAACACCTCGCATTCCGCAAAGTTGAGAACAAAGTAACACTCCTCGAACAAGGTCGCGTCGCCAGTGAGCTATTCTTTATCTGCAAAGGCATTTTGAAAATTGTTACCAATAACGAGAGAGGAAATGCAGTAACCCAGTTCTTCCTCAAAGAAAACCAATTCTGCACCATTCTACACAGTTTCGAAAATGGCGTTCCCGCGCATGAAAGCATTGTAACGGCCATCGAATGCGAACTAGTGGTGATACCCAAGCAAAAACTCCTCGCACTTTTTGAAGCGCTTCCTTATCTCAAAGAATTGATCATGAGCATCATGCATCGGGCGTTGCTTGACAAAATCGCCATTCGCAATGCATATATGGGCGAAGATGCTTCTTCCCGGTACGAAACATTCCGCACACGCCAGCCCGAAATTGCGCTCCGCGTTCCCCTCAGCGATGTTGCTTCTTACCTAGGCATTACGCAACAATCCCTAAGCCGCATCCGCAAAAATGTGCGTTGAAACGCTTTTTACCATTTGTTAAATACTCCCGGAAAGACACATTCTACCTTTGTTTTCGTGATCCACAACATTAAAAATCGAAAACAATGGAACAGAAATCAGAGCCTTTGCAAAACAAAAAAATCGTCATTATCGGAGGAAGTGCGGGAATTGGATTTGCCGTCGCGCAGGCCGTCGCAGCTAAACAGGCGCATGTCGTAATCGTATCCAGCAACCAGGAGCGAGTTAACAAAGCCCTCGAAACATTACCCGAAAACAGTGCGGGATATGCAGTCGACGTCACGAACGAAACGCAGATTCAACAACTGTTTGAAACCATCGGGCCATTTGATCACCTGGTGTATACTGCTGGCGAAAATCTGATGCTCGGTAATGTCAGCGATACCGACGTGGCAGGAGCCCGCAAGTTTTGGGATATCCGTTATTGGGGTGCCTTCGCTGCCGTGAAACATGCTTCGACGACTATCAATCCTGGCGGCTCGATGGTACTCACGAGCGGTATCGCAAGCAACCGACCCAATGCAGGCTGGGCTCTGGGCGCGAGCATCTGTGCCGCCATGGAAGGTTTCACACGCGCCATGGCAATGGAACTGGCTCCGGTCCGCGTCAACATCGTTTCTCCCGGCGTAGTAACTACCGATTTGTGGAGTAATATGCCTGTCAGCGAGCGTGATGGATTTTATGCTTCTGTGGCCGGGTCGCTTCCTGTGAAGCATGTGGGGCAGGCGGAGGAGATTGCGCGGGCTTACGTGTATCTGATGGAGCAGACTTTTGGTACCGGGCAGACAGTGGTTGTGGATGGTGGGGGTGTGTTGGTTTGACGGGAAGATTAGTGAGGATGAGATGAGCATACTTGTCATGCTGAGCGCCCTTTTATTGTCATGCTGAGCGCAGTCGAAGCACGCCACTGGTAGGTACAACAATTTTTTGCATAGTACTCCTGCCCTTCGACTCCGCTCAGGCTGACAAAGGGCAGCAAAAAGAATAACAATGCCCTACTTCTCCAAACCCTTCTCGCGCCAATGCGTCCCATTCACGCATTTCGCCAAATCCTTCAAAGCCTCCCAATTATCCCTAATAATCGCCTCCTTTTTCTTCCTGCTCCAACCCTTAACCTGCTTCTCAAAGGCAATCGCCTTATCAACGTATTTGAATTCAAAAGCAAAGGCAAGCTCAACAGGCCGCCTGGACGCGGTGTAACATTCAGGATTAAAACCTGAATTATGTTCGGCAAGTCGGCGGTCGAGGTTGTTGGTTATGCCGGTGTAATAGCTATCATCCGCGCATTTTAGGATGTAGACAAAATAGGTTTTAGTATGCATTGGCTGCGTCGTTTTTTATTAGACGCACCAATGCAAAAAAGTAACAGTTTTCATTAACAATAAAGGCTCTCGCCTAACCAACTTTTGTCATGCTGAGCGCACCGGGCCGCCGGGCAGTCGAAGTACATGCACAACGCTATCAAGCAAAGAAACTCGCTCTCTCCATTACCCCTGGCTGCCAGCTGCTGTCTCTTCTTCTTAATGCTTTTGAAACGGTGAGGGCTTCTTGCAGGCGTTCTTCGGGGTTACTCATGAGGTCCTGGCTGTGAAAGTATTGGCCGATGATTTCCCATTCGAAAATGTCGGTTTTGGAGTCGTAGATGCCGATGGGAATGCGGTTGCCGTCGGTCATGAGGGTGCCTAGCACGTATTGCGCTTCTTCCTCCGACGAGCAGCCCACGTGTTGGTACTGGCCTTTCAACGTATAAAGTACTGAGTAACGGTTTGTTGTAAACTCCTGAGACTGGCTCTTCGACTTGTCCTGTTTTGTGTGTTTTTGTATTTGTATCATGGTAATTTCTGTTTTCAATGCCCCGTGTTTCTGTGTGGGGCTTTTCTGTGGTATTAAAATAGTTATGGAATGAGGGGAATATTTACAGTTCTTTGAATGTCTTCTATTGCCTTCAATTTGGTTAACGTGGATTGGTTGTCAATAGTTTACTGGAATTTAAGGAAGATGGAAAGTTCTTCTGATAGGGAAGGTGTTTGTTGGGATAGTGCAATTAATTGTTTTATCTGGTACCGGAAATAGATCGGCGTCTGCGGCATCAAGCGATGGGATATGAGAACAATTTAGATGAAGGGTAAATAGATTCTAGGTATGTTTTTGGTAGGAGCTTCTTTTTAACTAAGTATGGATCCAGAATGTATTATATTAGACTGATTGCTCTTCGTGGCTAAGTGAATGTTATCAAGTTTAGACTAATTTTACAGCTACCAATACCCGAAATACGATGGCAGCAGCTAATCAAATAAAGAACTTAATAAAATCATTTGGGGAGAGCGACGATAGTCGCTTCTTCACAACCGCATTACAAATCGCTGCTACTGAGGCTAGACAGGGGCATAACCTCTTTGCCCAAGAGTTGAAGGCTATTATAGATAAAGCTAAGAAAGAGCGCTCCACATCAACCATTGAAGGGAAGTCAGTTCAATTGTCTCTGCCAAAAAGGGAATTGCAGGAGCTGATCGAGGTCTTTGTTCCTAGAATAAAACTAAATGATCTAGTTTTAGATAATAATGTTAGCGCGCATCTCGAGAAGTTAATAGAAGAGCAGCAGAGGTGGGAAATTTTGAAAAAACACAATCTTGAACCTACTAGAAAACTTTTGTTGACTGGCCCTCCTGGAACTGGTAAGACAATGACTGCTCAGGCGATAGCAGGAGAGCTTGGATTAGCAGTTTACATTATTCGGCTGGATGGATTAATGTCCAAATTTCTAGGTGAATCTATTAGCAAGCTACGACTCATTTTTGACGCAATGATTGATCATCGTGCCGTGTACCTGTTTGATGAATTTGATTCAATTGGTTCTCATAGAAATCAAGGACAAGACATTGGCGAAGTAAAGAGAGTTTTGAATAGTTTCTTAATTAACATCGAGAAAGACAAAAGTAATAGCATTATTATAGCCGCCACTAACATGCCAGAGAGCCTAGATACAGCTTTATTTAGAAGATTCGACGAAATTGTATCTTATCCGTTACCAAACGAGGCTCAAATTCAGGAGGTTATTAGTAAAAATATGAGCTCTTATTCTTTCAATAGAAGGATCAATTACAAGGAAATATCGAAGATTGCTAGCGGAATGAATTATTCTGAATTAACAAAAGCATGTCGGGAAGTAATTAAAAATATGGTCTTAAAGGGAAAAGAAAATTTAGACCTTGATTTTTTCAAAACTATCCTAAAAAAGCGCAAAGAAGCCAATGGCTAATATTGAACCGAAGCCCCATGTCTATCTAGGAAATAAATACAGTACCGCCCTACCTTATAAATATCCCACAACTGTTGTTGGTCCATCCTTAGAGGTGAAAAACCAAACTAGGGCAATTCATGGACAAGCGTTGATTAGGCAGCTCAATTCATTTAGAGAGCAGTTTAGAATTAACGCGGAGTTAGACTTACCTCCTGAAATAGTTCGAGACGATGTTATTTACATTGAATTTACGTCTGAGTGGGGCTATGCTTTGCAATTTGAGAGTTTGGATCAGGATACAACAAGGACATATGATTTTCAGCTCTTAACTACAAGGGTAGAGAAAGGTATTGTAAACGGGAATGAGATGACCAGATTTCACGCGACAGTACTAGTCAAACAAGGGGCAATAAGTGCTTTTATTAGAAAAATCGAACAATATCTGGTTGAGAATATTTTCAAAAAAGATCCGGATACTGATGAAAAAATTGATACAGGCAACCCAAAAAATTATAAGCTAGTAAATAATATTAGCTCAATAAGGCTGGCAACTTTGAGGTCTTTCTGGGCTGATGAACCTGAAATACCATTTCCGAACACAAATGACAGCATTTGGTGGGAAGTATGGTTTAGGAAAAGTTCTAATGACCGCGAAAATATTGGCAGAGCATTAAATAATTTGGAAGCTGTCGGTTGTATAATCGGACGTTCGGAATTAGTTCTGACCGAGCACAGAGTACGTCTTGTCAAAGCGACCATTGGTCAGTTGACTCAATCACTTCTTTTTCTTGATAGCCTAGCTGAACTGAGAAAACCCCAGGAAGTGGCAGATTTCATCAGTCATAGGAATGTAAATAATATTGATCGAAAAGAGTATTTAGAGGATTTAATACAACGCACCGAAATATCCGATGATCTATTACCGGTTTTAGTATGCATACTGGATAGTGGAGTCAATAACCAGCATCCGGTACTAAGTCAATTGATGCCAGATGAGTTTTTATATACCTATAATGAAGCATGGGGAGTTGGTGATGGAGCTGGAAACGGCGGACATGGGACCGCCGTCGCGGCGCTGGCCATTTATGGGGATTTCGTAGACGCACTGTCAAATGCAGCAAGCATTGTGGTTAGACATTCGGTGGAATCATACAAAATATATCAGGATAATGATGCGAATGATCCAGATCTGTATGCTGCTATAACAGAGGGAGCAGTCAATACACCTCTCATTGATCGACCAGAAAATCAGAGAGTATATTGCTTAACGGTAACAGATAAAACCCTTGCATTTAGAGGCAGGCCATCTGCTTGGTCCGCAGCAATTGACAAAATAGTTTTAGGTTTATCCTTTGACCCGTTTTATCCTCAGATCATGGTGATAAGTAGCGGAAATGTATCACTACAAAGACATGAGGACTATCCAGGAGTAAATCGCGATGAATCTATTCACGATCCTGCGCAGGCATACAACGCAATTGCGGTTGGCGCTTATACTCGGAAGGATCGAATCGATGCCGCTACTGGTCTCACTGCGTTAGCGCCGAATGGTGGAATGTCACCTTGTAATTCAACTTCCTTAAACTGGGAAACGCAATGGCCAAATAAACCGGATGTAGTATTTGAAGGGGGTAATTCGTCTACGGATGGAACGAGCGTTTCCGACCATGATTCGTTAAAGCTCTTTTCAGCAGACTCCGAATATCCCAATTATGTTTTTCGTCCATTTGGAGATACTAGCGCCTCAGCGGCGCTCGCCGCAAAGATGATTGCTGAATTGCGATCATCTTTTCCAGATCTCTGGCCGGAAACAATCAGAGCATTATTGATTCATTCGGCAAATTGGACTACAATTATGGCCGATCCCCAAGCTATTAGAAGATTTAACGAAACCCAAAAAAGGGAATTGCTGAGAACATTTGGCTACGGAGTTCCGAATTTAGAACGAGCTTTAAATAGCGCTACCAATAGTGTGACCTTGATTGCGGAGCGAGAGATAAAACCATTTAAAAGGGTTGGACAGACTGTCTCTTTTGATGAATATCACCTTTACACACTACCATGGCCGGCGGATGTACTGCGAGATTTGGGCGAAGCGGATGCGACATTAATAATAACCCTATCATATTATATTGAACCGAATCCCGGAGGAAAGAGATACTTAAAAAACTATCATTATCATTCTCATGGTTTAGATTTTGCGGTTATAAAGGCCGGCGAACCAGTAAGGATTTTTGAAAGAAGGGTTTCCGCCGTGACTGAGATTCCAAACGATGAGAGGAATGGAATAGGTGAACCCTGGACGATTGGAAGATTAGGTTCTAAAGGCTCAATTCGTAAAGATTATATTACAATGTCAGCCGTAGAAATGTCTGAAAGAAACATTATCGCAATTTTTCCCAAAAACGGTTGGTATCGTACTCGGAAAAAATTGAAAAGATTTGATTCGAGAGTTCGGTATAGTCTGATAGTTACAATAGAAACTCCTGAAATGGATATATATACGCCTGTAAGTAATCGTATTAGTAATGAGGTTCCCGCAACTCCTGCTTAATAGTAAGTTATGGATTCTAATATTCCTCTTGCCAATTAGATAACTGCTAATGAGAAAGCTTTTTAAGAAGATTTGCAATTAGCATATTATGATTCCAAACAGTTTCTTTAAGTAACATACGATGCCAAAATTTTTAATTCCTAACGAAGACAGAGTAATTATTGCAACACCAACTGGAAGAAGGGGAGCAATCAAAAAGGATGCGTTTAATAGATTTAATGAGAGTATCCTTGGATTAGGAACGATAGGAATGAAATCAATTCCACTGAACGCTCTCAGTGTAATATTTGATCTGGAAGGCTTTACAAATTTTTGTAAACAAATAGACCCGCAACTAGCAGTACCCGAATATCTGAGTCAATTTCTTAATTGGATTTTTGAGCAGGTCAAGACAGAACTTGTTGAGGAGGAGCGAAACGAAGGGTTTCTAACCTGGTCAGAATTACCCATTTTGTCAAAATACCTTGGGGACGGCCTGCTTTTTCTTTGGAACACGGAAATGATGAACGAGACACAAATTGCGAATGTGATAGTATCTATGTTAGAGATCTGCCAAAATTATGTCAAAGAATTTTTGCCGAAGATGTCAAAAATAGTAGTTTCACCTCCGGCAAAATTGAGGTGTGGTATTGCGAGAGGAATCGTTTATAGTGTTGGAGATGGAAATGATTTCGTTGGCCCATGTATCAATATGTCTGCTAGGCTCCAGAAGCTTCATTCGCTAACTTTTTGCTTCTCGCGAAGAGGGTTAGATCCAAAAGCCTTATCTGCTAGCTATGCAAAAGATTTTGTCGTCAAAAAGGTCGATATACGAGGTATCGGTGGTGATGAGTTAGTCTGTATTTTAAAAAATGAATATGACAAATTGACACCGGAAGAAAAGAAAGGATTTCTTAAAATTTAAGCTTTCGACAAAACAAATTTGTATTAAAATAGATATTTATAGACGGCCTTTTTGCAAAATGCTTTTTAAATAAGCTAGTCCTACCCCGCCGTACTAACGAGCAGCTCCCGAATATCCACCTTCAACCAAACCGAAATTTCATAAAGCATCTCCAAAGAAGGCTGTGAGTCATTGGTACACCAGCGAGACACGGTTGATTGCGCCTTACCCAGCGCATGAGCGAGATCCTTGCTGGTTTTACCCTTTTCGTATAGTACTAACTTTAATCTGTTAAGGCGCATAAATAGCGACGACTGCATTTTTTATGCTATCTAACGCTATTTCTGAACTTAATCAATTTTCAAAAAAGGTGTTCAAATTTAGTAAAGTATTGTTTTACATCATATTTATTACTTAATTTGCTATGTAATTTAGGTAAAACAATAACTATGACACACAAAGAAAAAATTTCAAAATCCGGCGAAAAGCAGCTAAAAATCTGCTCAAAGTACTACCAGCGGGAAAATTTCAGGGCTGTGTTTTTCCCGGAGATCAGGCTTGCCGGGAAGTGGCTGCAAGATTTGGGTTTTGAATGTGGGGAGGAGGTAATGGTAAAGTTTTCGGAAAAGAAATTGGAGATTACTTTGGTTCCGCCGGTTGTTATTGAAATGGTGCCGGTTAGAAAACGGCGGGGTTCGAGGAAAGTGGGGTTTGTTCCGTTTGATGAAAGGTAGTGTTGTTCTTGGGTTGCCAGAGATCTTGTCCATCAATCAGTTTTTAGCTTTTCCTGTCGCCTGCCTCCGGTTCTTTGTTCTTTTGTCTTGATACAAAAAGAACCGCGCGGCGTCCGCCAAAAAAATCAAGGCGAAAAAAAGCTTCTGCGCTCGTGCCCTACGCACCCCCCGCTTTTTCGCCGGGCCTACGCACCTTATAAGTGAAGTTAGCGCATGACTTTTGCATTTAAATGTCTGAAAGTTTTCTCTGAACGTGAATATTCCCTTCTTTTAACTTTGCGCGTTTGGTCGGCAAAAAAGCGGGG
Organism: Dyadobacter pollutisoli; assembly: GCF_026625565.1. Taxonomy (NCBI): domain Bacteria; kingdom Pseudomonadati; phylum Bacteroidota; class Cytophagia; order Cytophagales; family Spirosomataceae; genus Dyadobacter; species Dyadobacter pollutisoli. The sequence continues at coordinate 6,686,494 of NZ_CP112998.1, read as the reverse complement.
TGTGCGTGAGATAGAGCGTGGAAGCATTTTTTTGCCTTGACTTTTTGGCGGACGCCGCGCGGTTACTTCTTTGTGTCAAGACAAAAAGTAAGGCAAAGAGAAAGTGGAATAAGCAAAAAACTAATTCACAAGCCAGAACAGCCAAAAGCTAACTAATAACCCCTTTGTCGCATTTGCCCCTTGGAATAGACGGATTGGCACCGCTTTTGTTGGTTGAGGTTTTCTGAACTTGCATCATCAAATAGAAAATCAACCTTTTAACTTTCAAACATTATGAGACGGATCATCATTAACGAACATATCAGTATTGACGGCGTAATACAAGGACCCGGCGGACCTGACGAGGACACATCTGGCGGCTTTGAGCTGGGCGGATGGAGCGCTAAATATGGGGACGAAATATCAGGAAAATCTATGATGGATGCCATGGCGGAGGACTACGATCTGCTGCTGGGCCGCGTTACCTTCGACATTTGGGAGCCATATTGGCCGAATCAATCGGGGCCGATCGGGGACAAATTCAATAAGATCAAAAAGTATGTCGCCACGCAAACGCGGACTGAGTCCAATTGGGAAGGAACCGTTTTGTTGAACGGCGACACCATTGAACAGGTAAAAGCATTGAAAGCCAGCGACGGGCCCGACTTACATATGTGGGGTAGCGCGGATTTTATCCAATCTCTTTTTGAAAATGGCCTGGTCGACAAGATGAATCTTTGGATTTATCCGGTCGTATTGGGCAAAGGAAAAAGGCTTTTCGCCGGAGGTACCATGCCGGGAGGTTTTAAATTGGTAAAGCATGCCGTGGCTTCTACCGGGCTGATTTGTGCGAGTTATGAAGCGAATGGGGAGGTGCTGACTGGGAATGCTGGGGAGGAGTAGCGTTTTGATCGGGAATTGGTGGAAAAATACCAATCCATTTCATTAGCTCCGGCGAGGTTTCCTGATGTTGCGAGGGAGCCCCGCCGGGCTTGCAGGCATGTAATAACATAATTTACTAAACAAACTGCTCCTGATTAATTCAGGAACGGCGCATTTGACATTTGATCCAGAAAAGTACGAAGACTACTCGGATGTACGATTAACATATAGGCCAAACCAAACAATGCGCCCCACATATGTACATCATGCGCAATGTTGCTTTGGTTGTTTTTGCTCTGGTAATAAGAATAACCTAGGTAACCCACTGCAAAAAGAATGAAATAGATAGGGATAATGAATTTGATGTAAATAACCGACCACGGTGAAAACAGCACTAACGCGAACATGACAGCTGAAACAGCCCCACTGGCTCCAACCGCAACGTAGTCGGGGTTATGCTTATGTTGCTGATAAGACGGCAAGCTCGACAGCAATATCGCTACGAGATAGAAAATTACATATTCGCCTTCGGACAGAATGCCTCTCTCCAGCTCGGTTCCAAAGAAATAAAGCGTCAGCATATTAAAAAGCAGATGCCCCAGATCCGCGTGAATGAATGCGTGACTAATCAACCTGTATCGCTGACTGGGGTCATTGTTGATTTTCTCCGGTACCAGGCACAGTTTATCAAAAGCGTCCCTGTTAGACAGGCAGTACAGCGAAAGGACCACATTGAGCCCAATTATTCCAAGTGTAATCAATTTTCGGGTGCTTCAGGTTCGGGATCTGAGGTTGTTTTGGCAACTAATGCAGGTGCTTTCTTGGAAAACAAACCCAATATCCTGTTTTTCAATGCACCGAAAATTGCTATGAGCGCAAAAATAACCAGCTTGATATTTTTGAGCAGAAGTGCAAAAAGTCCGACTTTGGCCAGCAACTTACCTGCCACAAGTCCGCCGATGGTGTAAGCCGCAACCTTGTCTATTTCAGGATCAAAATCCGTGTACCTGCTTCCCTCCTTAAATTGCGCGATATGAATAATGTCGGGAACATGCTTTTTAATGTCACCGATCTGGCTCAGCGAACCAACTGCATTTAAACTTAATACGCCTTTTCGTCCCAATATGCGAACATCGTAGTTTAGTGTGGTGTCAGCATCTTCTCCGAATTTTATCGATTTGGCCCAGTGAAGTATATTATTCTTCTTATCATAAAAAGGTTTCGCGGCCCAACCTGTGATGTGGACGGCTGAATATCCTTCTTTGACGCGCGCCGCATTTGTTTCCTCCTCTTCGCCTTGCAGTTCTTCCATCATTTCATCGTAATCAATGTCCTCCGCATCTTCGTCTTTAACAAAACCGGAATTTTCGTAAGTAACAACAAACGCCCAAGCACTCTCATCGACAATTGAATAATCCTGCTTGACAATCATCCCTAGCAGACCCTCCGAACGCGGATTTCCCCAAAAATCGAAAACAACATATTCCGCATCGGCCTTGCTCATGAATTTGTAGCCGGCCGGGACGGTTAATTTCACATCTGAATTAATGTGCACATTGCCGGTCTGATACTTAATGGCTTTATCCCGGTCGAGGATTTTTTGAATTGCTGCGGCTTGTTCGACAGAGGAAGTGTCGGCATTTTGCGCAAACGAACATTGAAACAAAGCCAAAAGGCTGAGTACAAGTAACAGTTTTTTCATTTTTGATGGAGAAGGTAAAATAATAATATTTAATAGGGCAATATAATAAAAAGGTGATTGGCCGGTGTAGCGTTTGTCAAATTCGGTTACATAAATTTTTCAAGCGAAACGTTTTTTTATTTTAGTGGTGAGTTTAGGAAAAACAATAAGTCCGGCGAAAGATGGTAATTTAGCTTTCCATGAAACCCTATTTAGCACTATGAAAACACTTCTTCTCGCATTGTCCCTGGCCCTATCCTTCTGGGCCTCCGCGCAGGATAAAAACACCATCTCAATTGGCAAGATAGATAGCATTCAATCCAAAATACTGGGTGAGAACCGGAAGGTATGGGTGCATGTACCTAATGGTGGCGTTGATGGGTTGTATGGCAAAACGCGCTATCCTGTTGTGTACTTGTTGGACGGCGAGGGTCATTTTGCTTCTGTAGTGGGCATGATCCAGCAGCTGAGCTCGGTGAATGGCAATGACATTTGTCCCGAAATGATCGTAGTTGGGATCCCGAATACGGACCGCACCAGGGACCTGACACCAACTCACATTAGCTCCGACCCGCCGTTTATGGACACCACATTTTCTAAAAAAACTGGCGGAGGCACTAATTTTCTTTCTTTCATCCAAAAAGAACTCATCCCTCACATCGACTCATTGTACCCGACGCAGCCTTATAAAATGCTGATCGGACATTCATTCGGTGGTCTGGCCGTGATGAACTCGCTGATCAATCGCCCCAAACTTTTTAATTCCTACATCTGCATTGATCCCAGCATGTGGTACGACCACATGAATTTTTTAAAAACCACCAAAAAGGCGCTCAGCGGACAAAAATTTTCTGGGACTTCGCTATACCTGGGCATTGCCAATACGATGAGCGAAGGAATGACGCTCGCCAAACTATCGAAAGATACTACCGCCATGAACGGCCACATCCGCTCGATATTTGAGCTGGACAAACACGCGAAGGCTAATCCGCAAAACGGTTTGAGATATAAAAGCAAATACTATCCCGACGACACCCACAGTTCGGCACCGCTGATTACCGAATACGATGCCCTCCGGTTTATCTTCGACTATTATCCATTGAAGCTAACTGATAAGGATTTTGATGACAGCACCGTGGCTCTGGCCGACAAGTACCTTAAACATTATGCCTTTGTATCTAACCAAATGGGCTACAAAGTGGCACCGCCCGAAAGCGCGATCAATGCAATGGGTTACCAGGCCCTCGGGAGCAAACACTTCAAGAAAGCCGAGAGCCTGTTCAAACTCAATGTCGCCAACTATCCCGGCAGCGGCAATGTCTATGATTCTTATGGGGATTATTTTGTGGCCAAAAAGGATAAAATTAATGCGATCGCACAGTTTGAAAAGGCGCTTTCAGTAGCCGACAATGCGGATACACGGAAAAAGCTGGAAGAACTTCGAAAATCTACGGCGAAATGATGCCAAGAATATCCTTGCAGGACGCCACGCTTCTTAAAAATCACTCAACCGTTTACTATGCTTCACATTTTCTCAAAAACAACGACTTACATTGCTCTGTTTTGCCTGGTACTTTCCGGCGAAGTCTTCGCGCAGCAGCTCATGGGTTTTCGCGCTGAAAACACAAAAAAAGAACTGGATCTTGAAACTGCTTTTGATAAGCAACTGCAAGCCAACAACCTCCGTGACTGGATGAAACTCATGACGGCCTATCCACATCAGGTAGGGTCAGCCTATGGGTTAAAGAATGCGCTTTTTATCAAAGAAAAACTCACTTCCTGGGGGTTTGACACACATATCGACACGGTACATGTGCTCTTCCCTACTCCCAAAACCAGGATCGTAGAACTGACGGAGCCTACAAAATTCAAAGCGTCTTTAATGGAAAAGCCGTTTAAAGAAGATGCGACTTCGGGTCAGACCAAAGATGTACTTCCTCCTTACCATGCTTATTCGGCCAATGGCGATGTCACTGCCGAACTGGTTTTTGTCAATTATGGGATACCTGATGATTATGAAGAGCTTGCGAAGCTGGGTATTGATGTCAAAGGCAAGATTGTGATTGCCAAATACGGCAATTCGTGGCGGGGTATCAAGCCCAAAGTTGCTTACGAGCACGGGGCGATTGGCTGTATTATTTATTCGGACCCAAAAGAAGACGGGTATTTTCAAGGAGATGTGTACCCGAAAGGCCCCTATAAAAACGAAACCGGTGCGCAGCGTGGATCAGTTGTCGATCTGCCGCAAGCCCCGGGTGACCCACTGACCAATGGTTTTGTAGCCAGCGCGGAAAACAAACGCTTGTCCATTGCAGAGGCGCCGAGTATGATGAAAATTCCGGTGCTACCTATCTCCTATTCAGATGCATTGCCTCTGCTAAAAGCATTGGGCGGTCAGGTAGCACCAGCAGCCTGGCGCGGCGCATTGCCGATTACCTACCACATTGGTCCCGGACCAGCGAAAGTACATTTGAAACTGGAATTCAATTTTGACATTGTCCCGTGCTATAATGTGATCGCAACCTTGAAAGGGAGCGAATTTCCGGATCAATGGATCGTTCGCGGCAACCACCACGACGCCTGGGTATTTGGCGCAGATGATCCTGTGAGTGGCGCGGTGGCCGAGTTGGAAGAAGCAAGAGCATTGGGAGAACTGGTCAAAACCGGCTGGAAACCCAAAAGAACGATCGTATACTGCTGGTGGGATGGTGAAGAACCGGGCCTGTTGGGCTCCACGGAATGGGTCGAGAAGTATAAAGCAATGCTTTCGGAGAAAACGGTCGTGTACCTCAACACCGACGGCAATGGTCGCGGCTACCTGGGCGCAGGCGGGTCACATACATTGGAAAAATTCATCAATCAGGTGGGGCGCGATGTGATAGACCCGGAAAAAGGGACCAGCGTGATCGAGCGCCTGCGTTCCCGCACCATCGTTAGCGGTAATCCCACGGCCAGGTCGGAGGCACGCAGCCGCCCAGACCTGCGCATAAGTGCACTAGGGTCGGGCTCTGACTACACGCCATTTATTCAGCATTTGGGAATTGCATCGCTCAACCTGGGTTATGGAGGCGAAGACGATGGTGGTGACTACCATTCCATTTTCGACTCTTACGACGATTACATCCGTTTCAAAGACGGCGATTTTGCTTATGGTGTGGCTTTGGCTAAGACAGTGGGGCGGTCGGTGCTGCGGTTTGCCAATGCCGAGATCCTTCCATTCGATTTCAGCAATTTCTCCAATACGGTTCAGATGTACGCGACGGATGTAAAAAAACAGCTGGAAACTGCCCGTACCACTGCGGAGGAGCACAACAAATTACTTGCAGAAGGGCGTTTCGAAGCAGTAGCCGATCCCAAAGAACCCAAACAGATCATTGCCGCCATGCCGGTTGCGCCCTATCTCAATTTCGCTCCGCTGGACAATGCTTTGACCATATTGCAGGAAAGCGCCAATGCTTACTCCGCGGCGATTAATAAAGGCGGGAACATTCCGGCTGATAAACTCACTCAGTTAAACCAAATCCTCTATAAAACCGAACGTTACCTGATCAATCCGGCAGGTTTGCCTCGCAGGCCGTGGTACAAGCATCAGATCTACGCGCCGGGCTTCTATACCGGTTACGGCGTAAAAACACTCCCAATGATCCGGGAGGCAATTGAGCAAAAGAACTGGGCCGAAGCTGAGCAGGGGATTTTAAGGGTTACAGAGGTTTTGAAGAATTTTACTGCGGAGATTGATAAAGCCGTGGGATTGGTGAAGTAACCTGGTGGCGATTGCCGGTATCATTGCTGGCAATCGCACTAAACGCTACGTTTTAAACCAGTCTTGAATTTTTCAGTATCCAAGTTTTCAACCCAGCCGCTTTGCTCGCCTTCAACCAAAGCCTGTCTCAATAATTTCAGCTTTTCTTCTTCCTGTTCCAACAGCCTTAAACCAGCACGAACTACCTCACTAGTAGACGCATAGCGACCCGTGTTGATCTGATTTTGAATAAAAGAATCAAAATGCTGGCCGATTGATATGGATGTATTTTTTGACATAATCTTCAAAATAAATTTGTGAGCAAACGAAAGTACCAAAATTGGTAATACTGAAAAACACATAGAGAAGGTTGAGGCTGTCTGGAATGGCAGAGAATTAAAAACAATGGATTTGTGACATCCCGTTTTCTCCTGCGAATAATTACACAAACAGTTTATTCTGCTTAAATTATTCGATCATGAGAAATACAAACAACCCATGTCCCTGAACCGTGACGCACCGCATTTCCTGACCGTCATTGAGGCAAACAAAGGCATTATTTACAAGGTGGCTAATGCTTATTGCCGCGACGCGGAAAATCGGAAAGACCTTATTCAGGAAATAATCATTCAGTTGTGGCTCGCGTTTCCAAAATACGACGAGTCGTACCGGATCACGACCTGGATGTACCGCATTGCACTAAACGTCTCCATTTCATTTTACAGAAAAGAAGACCGCAGAAGCGGAATTGCCCAGCCTTTGCATCCTGACATCATTTTTTTGCAAGAAGATAATACCCCGGTCGGACCCGACTCGGACATTGCGCTACTCCACCGGTTTATCAAAGAACTCAAAGAAATGGACCGGGCGATTATCCTTTTGTACCTGGAAGAAAACAGCCAACAGGATATCGCCGAAATGCTCGGCATTACCCCTACCAATGTTTCTACAAGGATTTTGAGGATCAAAGAACAGATCAGACAAAAATTTTCAGCATTAAAATCATAAACAAAATGGAAGACAAAGAATTAATGGCGCTTTGGAAAACGTACGATCAAAAGCTGGAAGAAAACCTGGTTTTGAACCGCAGGAATACCGAAGACATTACGAGGATTAAGATTAAATCGCTGCTAGGCTCGATGAAACCGATCAAGATTTTTACAATTATCACGGGGATTTTGTGGGTGGTCTTTGTGGATACATTGATCGTAGCCACATTCCATTTTGCCAGCCCCTTTTTCCTTATTTCGGCTGGTATTCAGGCACTAATAACGAAACTAGCCATTGGAATTTACCTGTACCAAATGGTTCTCATTTACCAAACCGACATCAGCGAACCGTTGCTGGCAACACAAGAAAGAATCGCCCGTCTGCAATCCTCCACGATCTGGATCACTCGTTTTCTCTTTCTGCAATTCCCCGTTTGGACTACTTTTTACATCGGCGAAAGTCTGCTGAAAAACGGAGGCGTGATCTGGTATGTCATTCAAAGCATTGTGACGCTGGCATTTACATTTGTAGCAGTCTGGTTTTTTGTGAACATCAAATATGAAAACCGCAACAAGAATTGGTTCAGGCTGATTTTTAATGGAAAGGAGTGGGATCCGGTGATGAAAGCAATGGGGATGCTGCGGGAGATTGAAGGGTATCGATGACAAATCTTCCTTGTAAATCTAACATTGAATGTTATAATTACAAGGAAGAAGTCAATTAAGATAGTCCGGAACAGTGCTACTACTCATGTACAACGCATTCGATACCCCTGGCATGGTTTTAGCCCTTACACCTGCATAACCATCCATCTATAAAAGATGAAATCATTAGTTTCAATGTTACTTGCGATTGTACTTTTAAACGCTTGTAACAGCAATTCTGACAAACAAGAAGCTGTATTAAAGGCACAACAGGCTACCATAGACTCGATGAAAGTAGCTATGGAGAAGCAAGCAGTTGTCGATTCAATGAATGCCGTTATGGCGCAACGTGAAGAGGAAAGGATTAAGGAAGAAAAGCAGCAAATTGCGGCAAATAGCAACAATGCACCCGTGGCTACCACTAATACGGTTGCCAAAAAGAAAAAATGGAGCCACACCGCCAAAGGAGCGGTAGTCGGAGCAGGTACCGGGGCCATAACCGGGGCGATTGTCAATAAAAAACACGCAGAAGGCGCATTGATCGGTAGTTTGATCGGTGCTGGAGTAGGTGCCGGAACCGGTGCCATTGTTGATCATTCGAAAAAGAAAAAAGAGCAACAACGACAGCAGTAATATAAGTCTGAACAAATTCATCATCCCTGCAAATCTTACTCAATGTTAGAATTGCAGGGATGATTTCTTTTTGTCCATAAGAAGGATTATTTTAGATACAACGTTCTAGCTATCAAGCCCCTTCTCCATTTTCGCCATGATCACAGCTCTCCGTATCCGCCAAAGCTTAGCCTGGGTAATTCAATCTCTGTTATTCTTTAAAAAACACTACCTCATCATTCTCGCGCTGGGTATGGTAGCGGCGCTCGGCAGGGCTGCGCAGCTTCGCGCTTTTGGCCCCATTTCACCGGGAATGTTCAATCTACTGGAAGTATTTATTCAGTCCGCGAGGATCATGGTGTTTGTATATTCACTCGGCTTAACGAATGTCAAGAAAGGTGCTTTGAGACTGCGGCACCTGCTGACGAGCAAGGCCACGTGGAAAGAAAACAGTCGCATTGCCGTTCAAAAATTCAAAAAAGACTGGCGATCCATTGTTGCCAATATGGTGATATACCTGCTGATCGCGTTGCTCATTAACAAGCTGATCGACCACGCTGCCTACCAAACCTGCCTGTATGCCAAGTTGAAGACTCACTCCATTATTTCCGGCGACTCGTCAGAATGGGTGATCATTCTGTTTTTCAAAAATCTCTCAGTCATTCCGTTTACATTGATTTTTAATGCCGTGTTTCTGCTTTGGATTACCAACAAAATGGTTTTACCTAAAACCTGATGATCATGAAAAAATTTACGGCCTCCTCTTTCTCTTTTTTACTATTTTTTGCTATTCTACCGCCCCTTTTACAATCCTGTTCCATGGATTTAGCCGAAGTAAGAGGCTCTATTGATGGTCACAAGCTAATTTACAAAGGCGATCCCTATCCTGAGCCGTCCCCGACCGCACTCGATGTGGGTTTGAATGTGGGCATTGCATTTATGACTTCTCCAGGTGGAACAATCCCGAAACCGCAAGGCCTAAACCGCTTTCAAAAGGCAGCACCGTCGAATTTGTATGCAAGTACCAATCCAGCACTGATCAATGGTCTCAGTCCGGCAGAAAAGCCCTATTCTTTTATGGACCACGTTGCGTTTGAGGGAGTTTTACAATTTATCAAAAAGAGAACGAAAGACGGAGGCGCCAAGGTTAACCTCGACTACCTGGAAGTCCCTGTTCAGGCTTTGTATTATCACGAGCTACAGTCCAAAGGATCTATTGTGGCCGGATTAGGCCCTTACCTCGCATTCGGTACCGGCGGAAAGATCAAAAACTCTTTCAGCAACGATAAGGTGAGCACATTCGACAAAGACAATGGTTTCAAACGGTTCGACGGTGGAGTGATTTTCTCGGCCGGCTACAAAATGTACGATAGTTTCTCATTCCGGCTGGCTTATGAGATGGGACTTGTCAACATCATACGGGAAAATTCGGGAGCGAAGGTAAAAAACAGGACAATCAGTTTAAATGTGGGCTATCCGATCCATAAACTGATAAAGATTAGATAGTTTTAGGAAAAATTTTATCCTGAAACAATGAAAAAATTAGGGCTCGTGGGCGGTATGAGCTGGGTGTCGACCATTGATTATTACCGGTTTATCAATGAGGGTATCAATGAGAAACTTGGCGGGCTCCATTTCGCAGAATGCATTATTTATTCTGTCAATTTCAATGACTTTGTATCCAATAATACTGCCGGCAATTGGGATGCTACCTATGAAATCATTTTGAAGGCCTGCCAGAATCTCGAACGAAGCGGTGCCGAGGCAATCGTATTATGTGCCAACACAGCCCATGCTATTGCCGACCGGTTGCAGGCGAACTTTAAACTTCCGATCATTCATATAGTCACCGCCACTGCTGACGAGATCAAAAAACGAGGCCTGAAAAAGGTGGGCTTGCTGGGTACAAAATTTACCATGGAAATGGACTTTTACAAAGACAAACTCATCTCGCTCGGCATCAAACCAATGGTGCCTGAAAGTCAGGAAACGAGGGATTACATTCAACGCACGCTCAAAGACGAACTGGGCAGAGGAATTATCCTTGAAGAAACGAAACAGGGTTATATCCGGATTATCAATGAGCTGATCGCAAATGGCGCGGAGGGTATTATACTGGGTTGTACTGAGATCCCCATGATTATCAGCCAGAAAGACGTTTCAGTTCCCGTATTTGATACTACTCAAATTCATTCACAGGCAGCAGTAACCTTTTCGCTGTCGTGATGCACGAATCAGTCAAAGTAAAAAAAATCAACTATTAGGCTTAAATTGTTAGGATAATTTAAAATACTCCTATGAAAATTACGAAGTTACTGATCCTATCCCTTTTACTCAGTTTCTCGCTTCAAGCCAAGCACATGCCGCGCATTGCTATTGCTGGACTAGGCATTGAATCGAGTACATTTTCACCGGCATTGACGCTGGAAGAAGCTTTTCACGCCAAGTATGGTGCTGACGTTTTCACCTCCTACCCTTTCTTTTCAAAGGACTCGTCGCTGCGAAAACAGGCTGAATGGCTTCCGGCATTGATCGGGAAATCACTTCCCGGTGGTGCCGTGACGAGAGAAGCCTATGAATCACTCGTCAAACAAACCCTCGACCTGCTTAAAAAGAATGGTCCTTATGACGGCTTGTTTTTTGATATTCACGGCGCCATGAGTGTGGTTGGCCTGGACGATCCGGAAGGCGATTTCATTGTCCGCATTCGAGAAGTCATTGGAACAGAAACCCTCATTTCCACATCCATGGATTTGCATGGGAATGTGTCGTGGCGACTGGCGCAAAATACAGACCTCATTACCTGCTACCGCATGGCGCCGCACGAGGACGCTATGCAAACCAAGAAACGCGCGGTTGAAAATCTACTGGAACGACTGGAAAGCGGGCAGGGTAAGCCTAAATACAAGGCTTGGATAGCCATTCCGGTATTGCTACCTGGTGAAAAAACCAGTACCCGCATTGAACCTGCCAAAACGATATACGCAGCCGTCGCTCCTGCTTCCAAGCAGAAAGGCATCATTGACGCGGCGATTTGGGTAGGATATGCCTGGGCCGACGAACCCCGCAACCACGCCGTAGTAATGGTAACCGGCGACGATAAAGCGATAGTGACCAGTACCGCCGAAAAATTAGCCAAAAGCTTTTGGGATGCGCGAAAAGGTTTCGCATTTGTAGCACCGACCGGCTCATTACAGGAAGCCCTGGACAAAGCATTGGCCAGCAATAAGCATCCATTCTTTATCAGCGACTCGGGCGACAACCCTACTGCCGGTGGTGCAGGTGACGTGACATGGACATTGACAGAAATATTGAAACGTGCTGAATTCAAATCAGAAACCGGCCCTTCATTGATATATGCATCTATTCCGGGACCTGAACTGGTCAAAAGCGCGATTGCCGCCGGAGTAGGTGGTAAAGTAGACGGCTACGCCGGAGGAAAGGTGGATGCCCGTTTTGCACCTCCTGTGAGGCTTGCCGGGACTGTCATGTCCATTGAACACGGCGACAGAAACGCGGAAACGGAAGTCGTGATCAAAGTCGGAAGTGTGAATGTGATCGTCACTGCGAAACGCAAACCATACCACAAAGAAGCTGACTTCACAAGATTGGGACTTAATCCAAGAAAATCGGACATTGTAGTGGTGAAAATAGGTTATCTGGAACCGGAACTCTACGCTATGCGTGCAGACTGGATCCTATCACTCACACCCGGCGGCGTGGACCAAAACCTGGAAAGGCTGCCGTACAAAAGGATCAAGCGTCCAATGTTCCCGCTCGACAAGGATATGGCCGAGCCAAACCTGAAAGCACAACTGGTACCAGCATCCGACAAGAAATAACAGATAACATTGACAAAGAAAACACTGATCCTCTGGTTTTTCATTCTGGTCAAATTTGGCCTGCATTGTATCATCGTCGCACCGGAATATGACCTCCATCGCGACGAATATCTGCACCTCGATCAGGGAAAGCATCTCGCCTGGGGCTATTTGTCGGTTCCGCCGTTTACATCCTGGACTTCCTACATCATCCTACTACTCGGAAATTCAGAGTTTTGGGTGAAGTTTTTCCCTTCGCTTTTTGGTGTGCTGACATTGGTTGTCGTCTGGAAAGCCATTGACGCCCTGGGCGGTAACCTGTTTGCATTGGTACTGGGTGCTACGGCTATTACATTCTCAGTGCTATTGAGGATGAATATGCTTTATCAGCCCAATTCCGTGGATATTTTGGCCTGGACATTTCTCTACTTTGCGATTCTTCAATACATTAAAACAGAGCAAAACAAATGGCTGTACATAGCCGCGGCGGCACTGGGATTTGGGATTCTGAATAAATACAATATCGTGTTTCTGGTCGTGGGACTTGTACCGGCGCTTTTACTCACAAGCCAGCGCAGGCTACTCACAAACAAGAATTTATATCTCGCAGGCATCATTACAATTTTAATTATTTTGCCAAATCTTGTGTGGCAGTATACCCACCATTTTCCGGTAGTATACCATATGAAATTGTTGTCAAAAACGCAGCTGGTAAATGTGAACCGGGCCGACTTTCTGAAAGAACAGCTCCTATTTTTTCTCGGGTCAATGTTCGTGATTTTGGCAGCGTTCGTTTCATTTTTTACGTTCCCCGTTTTCAAAAGGTACCAGGTTTTCTTCTGGGCATTTGTGTTTACATTAACGCTTTTCACCTATCTGAAAGCCAAAGGGTATTACGCGATCGGCCTCTACCCCATCTTCATTGCATTTGGCTCCGTTTATCTGGAGCATTTGTTTACCAAAAAATTAATATGGTTACGGTACGTGTCCATTCTGGTCATGGTGGCATTGTTTATCCCCATTTTTAGGGTTGCATTCCCTACCAAAAGTCCTTCAACGATCGCACAAAATTCGAAGCGTTACCAAAAACTAGGCTTGCTGCGCTGGGAAGATGGAAAGGATCATGAGCTGCCTCAGGATTTTGCGGATATGCTGGGCTGGAAAGAGCTAGCGAGTAAAGTGGATGCCGAGTACGCAAAGGTTACTGACAAGGAACATACATTGGTGCTCTGTGATAATTACGGGCAGGCAGGCGCCATTAATTATTATTCCAAATACAAAAACATCCGCGCCGTCACCATGAATGCGGATTATATCGACTGGTTTCCTCTGGACCAAGAGATTAAGAATGTCATTCTGATCCAAGATGCTGATGACGACGATAAAGAGCGAAAACGGGAACAGGCACTTTTCCAAAAAGTATCATTAACAGGCAAAGTCGAAAATCCCTACGCCCGCGAGCGCGGAACCAGCGTGTACACACTCCTGGATGCAAAAGTTTCCATCAATAAAATTTTGAAAAGCGAAATTGACGAGAACAGATGGGAATAGTGGTTCAATGTTTTCCTCCGACAAAACCAACCATAAAATCCGCCTCATTAAAGCCAAAATAAAGCCTCAAAAAAATAGGAATATTGAAAGAAAATATATAATTTCATATAGAGTTAATGTTTCGTGCGCATACCGTTGAAGTGGTTCATGCTTTCAATTCTATTAAACTTAACTTATATGAAACCTCCTCTAAAATCCCCACTGAAAATCGTTCTGTTTTACATCATTTTCCAGGCCAGCACTCTCAATGCTTTTGCACAAAGTTGGAATCAGATTATCAAAGTTACAGCACAAAACAATGACGCTTCGTCGGCAAGAAGTGCCAACGATTTATACGGGAATTCTGTGTCAATATCTGGAAATTATGCTATCGTGGGTGCCTATCATGAAGGTGAAGACCCTGATGGATTGAATTCTGTTGGAAATGCGGGAGCGGCTTACATCCTTTACAACAATGCCGGAAACTGGGTCCAGGTGAAAAAGATCACAGCACCTGTCCGTGACGTGGGTGACCTCTTTGGGAATTCTGTCTCAATAAGTGGAGACTATGCCATTGTAGGTGCCCATATGGAGGATGAAGATGCGCAAGAGACTAATACTTTGGACAATTCCGGCTCGGCTTATATATTCAGAAAAGATCAGGGCGGCACTGACAACTGGGGGCTGGTAAAAAAAATCACTGCTTCCACACGTGATATAGCCGACGGATTTGGCTATTCGGTATCGATCAGCGGAGATTACGCCATCGTAGGTGCTTACGTAGAAGACGAAGACGTAAATGAAACCAACAGTTTGTATGAGTCCGGTTCGGCCTATGTTTTTAAAAAAGATCAAGGGGGCACAGATAGCTGGGGGCAGATAAAGAAGATTACTGCTTCTACACGTGGCTTCGGAGATCGGTTCGGTTGGTCTGTATCAATCAACGGTGATTATGCCATTGTGGGTGCCAATCTTGAAAAGGAAGACGCCCTGGAGGCCAACACTTTGAGTTCGTCCGGTTCGGCCTATATCTTTAAAAAAGATCAGGGGGGCGCAGATAACTGGGGGCAGATAAAGAAAATCACAGCCTCCGTCCGGGCTAGCGGCGACAATTTTGGCTGGTCTGTATCAATCAGCGGTGATTATGCCATTGTGGGCGCTCCTTATGAAAATGAAGACGCTTTGGAGGCCAACACTTTGAGTTTTCCCGGTTCGGCCTATATTTTTAAGAAAGATCAGGGAGGAGCAGATAACTGGGGACAGGTACAGAAAGTCACGGCCTCCGTCCGGGCTGGCCTCGATTATTTTGGCTGGTTTGTATCAATCGGAGGCGATTATGCTATTGTGGGTGGTCCTTATGACGATGAAGATGCTTCGGAAGCCAATACTTTACCTTCCGCTGGCTCTGCTTATATTTATAAAAAAGATCAAGGAGGAACCGATAATTGGGGACAGGTACAAAAAATCACGGCCTCCGTCCGGGCTGACTTCGACGTGTTTGGTATTTCGGTTGCTATCGATGGGGATGATATCATCGTGGGTGCTTATGGGGAAGCCCAAGATGCTTCGGAAGCCAATACTTTATTATATGCCGGATCGGCTTATATTTTCCAGTTAACCCCGCCCTTGCCGGTTATGCTTACCACCTTTGACGCAGTCAGGGACGAAAACCAGGTGCTGCTAAACTGGGCCACAACGATGGAAAGCAACTCTGATTACTTTGATATTCAAAAAAGTGGGGATGGACATGTCTGGAAAACATTGGGACGTGTATTGGCTGCCGTTAAAAGTGAGCAGCTCCGGTCGTATTCTTTTATAGATTACAATCCATGGTATGACGATTCTCCGGGCTACGAAAACCTTTACCGCCTCAAAATGGTGGATGTTGACGGTAGTTTCGCTTACAGCAGGATTATTAGCCTGTCATTTGGTAGTAACCCACGCCCTATCCTTAACCCCAACCCGGTATCTGACAAACTATACTGTAATCCGGCAGATGTTGCAAAAATAGAATCCATTACGTTGATCAACAGCGCCGGGCAAATCATGCTTCGCATCTTTGGAGAAAGTAAAACATCTGTTTCGGTTGATGGCCTCACGCCCGGGATTTATCTGGCGCAAATCAGGAAAAAGGCAGGAGCCGTGCAGGTCCAAAAGGTAGTCGTAGTACGATAACCCCACCAACTAACTATCACACTTGCTTTCAATCTATTAAACTTAACTTATATGGAACCTCCTTTTAAATCCTCCATGAGGGTGATTCTTTTTTACATCATTTTCCTGACCGGCGCTTCTGATGCTTTTGCACAAGATTGGAGTGAGATTATCAAAATTACAGCACAAAACAACGGTGGAAGTTCGTCAAGGCATATTCAGGCCAACTATGGCGGGGATGTTGCCATATCCGGGAATTATGCCATTGCCGGCTCCCGCTTCAACGATACTGACGCGGATGGTCTAAATTTGATCTCAAATGCAGGTGCAGCCTATATTCTTTTCAATAATGCAGGTACCTGGGCTCAGGTAAAGAAGATCACATCTCCGGTTCGTGATGCCGAAATTTTTGGAGGATCAGTCTCAATCGCTGGTGATTATGCGGTCGTTGGCGCCGAACTCGAATCACTGGACGCTTCGGAATCAAATGTGGTTGGTGGTGCCGGCGCGGTATATATCTTCAAAAAAGACCAGGGAGGATCAGGAAACTGGGGTTTGATCAAAAAAGTTGTGGCACCCGTTCGCGCCGAAAATGATTTTTTTGGCAGAGCAGTTTCAATCAATGGCGATTACCTGGTTGTCGGGGTTAATAACGAAGATCAGGACTCAGACGAACTTAATACTTTACTTCAATCCGGGGCAGCATACATATTTAAAAAAGACCAGGGCGGCTCCGATAACTGGGGATTGATTAAAAAAATTACGGCTTCCACGCGCGGCGCAGGTGATCTCTTCGGTGAAGATGTATCAATTGACGGAGATTATGTCATTGTTGGCTCCCCCAGGGACAGCGAAGATGCCAACGAAGCAAATCCCATAAATGAAGCGGGCTCGGCTTATATTTTTAAAAAGGATCAGGGCGGCAGTGAAAACTGGGGACAAATCAAAAAATTTACGGCTCCCGTCCGGGAAGCAACTGATCATTTCGCTTCGGCGGTATCAATTGGTGCAAGTTACGCCATCGTAGGGGCACCACAGGAAAACGAAGACGCGGCCGAATTGAATACCCTTGCCGATGCCGGATCTGTCTACATCTTCAAAAAAGAAGAAGGAGGCACGGATAATTGGGGGGAAATCAAAAAGATTACCGCACCAGTACGGAAAAGTGGTGATTTCTTTGGTCTTTCTGTGTCCATCACACAAGACTACTTGATTGTGGGAGCTCCCACGGAGGATGAAGATGCCTCGGAGGCTAACAATATAGGAGGCGCGGGCTCGGCCTATATTTTTAAGAAAGACCTGGGCGGTATTGGAAATTGGGGATTTCAGCAAAAAATTGTCGCCTCTTTACGTGCCCCCAGTGATGCATTTGGATGGTCGGTTTCAATCAGTGCCAGCTACATTTTTGTAGGTATGCCAGGTGATGACGAAGATGCATTGGAAGCCAATACTTTAGAAAGTGCCGGATCTGCTTATATTTTTGGAATGGTTGAACCGCTCCCTGTTACGCTCACCACCTTTAACGCGGTCAAAAACGAAAACCAGGTGCTGCTAACCTGGGCCACGACAATGGAAAGCAATTCAGACTACTTCGATATTCAAAAGAGTGGCGATGGGCGCGTCTGGGATACTCTGGGACGTGTATTGGCCGCCGTTAAAAGTGATCAGCTCCGGTCATATTCATTTACAGATTATAATCCGTGGCACGAAGATTCTCCGGGCCACGAAAACCTGTACCGCCTCAAAATGGTGGATCATGCCTCGGACGGCCTTGACCGCAGTTTTGCATACAGCAGGATTATTAGTCTGTCATTTGGCAATAACCCCCGTATTATCCTCTACCCTAACCCCGTATCCGACAAACTATACTGTAACCCCGCGGATGCAGCAAACATAGAATCCATCACGATGGTCAACAGTGCCGGACAAATCATGTTTCGCGCCTTTGGAGATAGAAAAACATCTGTTTCGGTTGATGGCCTCACGCCCGGCATTTACCTGGCGCAAATCAGGAAGAAAGCTGGAACTGTGCAGACTCAAAAGGTGCTCGTAGTGCGTTTTTCTCCATAAGAACAATCCGTCAAAATCATTTAGCGAATGCTAATCCGCGATATTGGATGATGCCGTGATTTTAATATCGGCATATTGCCACGACTGGTCAAAGGCGGATTTAACCTTTTGCGCTTCAGCGGTATTTTTTTGCTGCACCAGTGAATTGTGGAGACCTATCAGAGCCCAGCCGTTTTTCTTCCAGGTTAGCAAATCCTGACGGTAAACCCTTTCGGCTTCCGCGCCTTTTCCAGCTTTGAGCAATACCGCCCCAAGGTGGTGCCTGACTGAGAAAAACCAGTCTGGTGGCTCATTGTAATTCAGCATGTCCTCCATCGCAACAGCCTCCCTAAGTAGTGTGGAGGCTTTGTCGAGTTGGTTTTGCTGTGCGGCAATGCCTGCGGCCAACACTTTGGAGGCTATTTGTACCAGATCGGCGGTAGTATTTATATCCCAGATCGTAAGGTGCTGCAAGGTGGTATCCGTTGCCAGCATACGGAGCTTACTCATTTCTTCCTGAACATGGGCCATGTCATGTTTACCTAAAAACGCCATCCCTCTGGCGTAGTGCCATACTGCCCGCGGATATACCAGATCGGCCCCCGGCTTAGGCATGGAAAGAATGGTGTCCCACATCGAAAACTTTACGGCTACATAATAAGGTATCGTGTAGTAATGCTGAAGTGTGCCCCACCCCGGTGTCCGCATGACCTCCTTGGCGGTATATTGCTGTACTTTTCTCGCGGCTAACCATGCCAGCTCCGAATTTCCCTCCATAGCAGCCGTAGCAGCGAGAAAATGATAATTGTGCGGAAATAAAGTGAGTGGGTAGGCTCCCTGCGCATGGCAAGCTGTGATGTAATTGCTATCGGCTTTCACAGCACGGATATTGGAAAGCGAGCCCATATGATAATCACCGGTGTTGATGTAAATGTGCGACGGCATATGCAGCAAATGCCCCGCGCCCGGAACCAGCGAATCCAACAGAGCGGCGGACCCCATCGCTTTTTCGGGTGTCGCAGAGGCCTCATAGGCGTGGATATGCAGGTGGTTCACGCCTGTGTGCCGCGGGTGCTTCTTCAACAAGTTTTCCAGCGCTGTGGTCACCGCTGGCGTCCAGGCTTTGGGTGCTTTCGTATTTTTTTCGTAAAGGTCCCACGGGTGCAGATCCATGAGCGATTCCGCATACAGGGCTCCGATATCCGGGTCGGAAGGATACTGCTTATATACTTTCTCCATTGCATTGGAGTAAGCAATATCCAGCGGCTTCCTGTCGGCAGGGGGTACTTTTGCGTACCGGGTACCTATTGCACCGATCAGCGCGCGTTCTTTTGGAGTGCATTTGGCCGCCAGCATTTGCGCTTTCCTGCCGGCTTCCCAGGCACGCTGGAAGTTTCCTTCTTCCATGCCTGCATTATAGTTGGGGCCCAGCACATAGGCAAAACCCCAGTAGGCCATGGCACAAGTGGAATCCAGCCGGATGGCCTGATAAAACGACCGGGCAGCCTCGGCATGATTAAAACCGTAGGAAAGCATCATTCCCTGATTGAAATATGCCTGCACTTCCGGGTTGGATGTCGAAATTTTGAAGTCAATTCCTGTCAGTCCTTCGAGCCTGGGGGCCCTTTTTCCAGAACTATACCATTCAGAATCGGTGGTTTTGGGATTATAACAAACCGTGATCCGAGAAGTGCTGTCGGGCTGCCGGCTTTCTTTTTCCTCCTGCTTTTTGAAACAGGCCAAGGCGATAAAAGTGATGAATGCAAGGTAACAATGACTGGGCTTCATAAGAGTTGAAATTAAAAGTTGCGACTCTTTGAATTGGTTTGGTTTCGTATGATTGCTTCGCAGAAAGGCTGGCTCCAATTGTATGCTAAATCAACGATTTTTTAAAACAATAACCAAGAAAACAGGCAAAAGCAAAAAAGGAAAAACATTTTGTAACTTATTACAAACTAATGCATTGCAAAGCAAATTGTTTATTCTGGCCAGTATTACTAGCTTACCGGTACCCTATGAACGTTTCTCAGCACAGCCCGGCTGCTTTTATCAGCTTTTCCAAACGGATTAAATTTAATCATCACGCTTTGTATGTATAATCAAACCATTTTACATACATTTAAGTAATTAATTGCAAAATGAAGCGTAACCAGCAGCACCATCCGCCCGCCTGGGCACAGCGATTTGTAGAGTGGTATTGTAAGCCAGGGCTTGTGGAGGACCTCATAGGAGATCTCAACGAATATTTCGAGCGGAATGTACGGACCGTCGGGCCGCGGCGCGCGAAGCTGATTTACGCGATAGATGCCATCAAATTTTTCAGAACTTATACCGTACGAAAACCATCATTTGTCGACCTTTTTATCAACTGGATCATGATCGGAAGCTACATCAAAACATCTGGGCGCGGCTTAATGCGCAACAAACTGTTCTCGTCCATTAATATTGTCGGTCTTGCCATTAGTATGTCGGTAGGGTTATTGCTGATCGCATTCGCGCTTGACCTGCGTTCGTACGACAGGTTCAACAAAAATGGCGAGCGGATCTATCGCATCACCAACGTAGCAAGTTTCAAAGGCGAATCGTCGTCCGGAGGCAAGTTTGGAACGACTTCCATCAAGACCGGCAAGCTTATCCGTGACAAAGTAACCGGTGTTGAAGAGGTAGCGATTATCCGCAGTGACTTTTCGCAGGATGCCAGGGTCGGCGATCGTGTTCTTCCTATCAAAGGCTTCTGGGCGGAACCGTCCCTTTTCAGGATCTTAACGCTGCCCATGTTGGAAGGCAATCCCGAAACGGCGCTGCGAGACCCCTACTCGATCGTTCTCACGGAAACGGCGGCAAAGAAGCTGTTCGGCGATGCATCTGCGATCGGCAAGGCCATTAAATTTGATACCCTCGAATACCAGGTGACCGGCGTCATGAAGGACGTCCCATTCTTTTCCCATATCAGTTTCGAAGCATTGGTATCACTGTCAACTGCGCAGCAGCTCAATAAAAGCGATAAGAACTTCGAGCAATGGGCGAATATGTGGTCAAACTACGTGTATCTCATGCTACCGGAAAATGCGGACATCGCCTCCATTCAGTCGCAGCTCAATGCAATAGCAAAGGAGGAAAACTTAGCCGAGGAAAACACGAAGATCCAACTTGAACTTCTTCCTTTATATCATATCGTGGTTGGAGAAAATCTTGTTGGAGGTATGGGAGGTCCCGTGGGCCCACATATGCCTCCAATTGTACTCTGGGTACTCGGCGGGCTTGCATTGGTTGTGATATTGTCTGCGTGTTTCAACTATACCAATCTGTCCATTGCTCGTGGCATGCGCCGGTTTAAGGAAGTAGGCCTTCGGAAGGCGATCGGCGCCGGGAAAAGCCAGGTACGGCAACAGTTCCTCGCTGAGGCGATCATGATCTCCCTGGCCGCCCTTTTTCTTTCTTTCTTCCTATTTCTCTTCCTCAGGCCGCAGCTGATCAATATCGCACCGGAGATGCAGCGCACGGTGAAGCTCAGCCTCACCCCTGCTATGGTGATAGCTTTTATCGTTTTTTCGGTCGCCGTGGGAGCCATAGCCGGTCTAATGCCAGCCATATTCTTTTCGAAAACCAGCGCGATCAATGCGCTCAGGAATGTGTCGACGGTGAAAGTATTCAAACACGTTACCCTCAGACGTGCCCTGGCGGTGGTTCAATACACGGTCACGCTGATCTTCATAACCACCACTGCGATTGGTTATGTACAGTATAAAAACATCCTCGCATTCGATCTGGGATTCAACACCGAAAACATTCTGAACATTGATATGCAGGGTAATAAGCCCGATGCACTTCTCAAAGAACTCAGCGAAATTCCGGAAGTGACTGCATTGTCCCGGTCGATCATTGTCACCAGTGTGGGTAATGCCTGGGGCGGCCAAATGAAATACAAAGATTCACAAGATTCGGCCCTTGTCATGACCAACAATGTCGATGAAAACTACATTTCCCTGCACGGATACAAGCTTATCGCCGGGGGAAATTTTATTACCCGGCCTACTACTGCCAAAGCTGCCAGCGAAGTGATCGTTAACCAGCAGTTTTTAAAGCGATTCAACATTGCTAACAACGATCCCCAGAAAGCCATCGGAGAGAAGGTAACATTCAGCAATTTCAAAGTAAATGGGCGCAAGATGACCATTGTTGGCGTCATGAAAGACTTTCATTATGGCAAGGTCGACAACCTCATCGGACCGGTAGCATTCATGCCCTGGACGCCGGAAGACAGGGCGCTCATTAATGTCAAAATACAAAGTTCCGACATGCCGGCAACATTGGCCAAGATCGAGTCTACATGGAAAAAAGTGGACCATGTCCATCCATTTGAAGCAGAATTCTATGACGAAGCAATAGAAGAAGCATATAGTGAATTTTCCGTCCTGATCAAGATCATCGGGTTCCTGTCGGTCCTCGCGATTTCCATTGCGTCAATGGGATTGTTCGGAATGGTGGTGTTCACAACCGAAACAAGGTTAAAAGAGATCGGTATCCGAAAAGTGATGGGTGCGGACTCCGTCAACCTTGTTTATTTATTGAGCCGCGGTTTTCTGTTACTCTTGTCGATATCGGCACTCATTGCGCTGCCTGTAACCTACATTTTCTTCGAAAATTTTATACTCAGGAACTTCCCCTATCATACTCCGGTGCAGATCGTCGAGCTGTTCATTGGCTTCCTCGTGGTAATGCTGATCGCATTTATCATGATCGGCACGCAGACGATGAAGGCAGCGAGAAGCAATCCGGTGGAGGTGCTCAAAAGTGAATAGAGGAAGCCCGTCGTTATGTTTACCTTACCACCTCACTAACCAAAATGACAGGGGTGGTATTGGTGTAATTTGCAAAATCGGCACGAATGGCGTCTCTGTTTGGCCCGATAGCTGCTTGATACTCGCTCAGGCTTTTTATATAGAATGTGCCAATCGCCATAAAAGGCAGTGGTTGGTTAGGAATGCCGCTGGCAACTCCCTTTTCGATGGTGTATTTAACCAAATTTGATCCTAAAAACGCTGCTACCATCGGCATGTGCTTCGTTTCATAGTACTCCATGTTAAAGGTCTTACCTTCGGCAAATGGGTACATAACGGATACTTTGGTTAAGCCTTTTTCAACAACGCTACTATTTTGCTTTTCCTGACTAAACGCCGCAAAAGAACTGATTAAAAGGAAAAAAGATGCAATTAGTTTTAATTTCATGGTCAATAGTTTTAAGTATTAAAATGTTCAATTTGAGTTAATTACGCAAATATTAAAATATTGTCTTTATTTGCAAAACGTTATTTTTCGATGAAAACAATCGAAAAAACCGATTTAGAAAAATGGAATTAAGACAGCTCAAATATTTTCTGAAAGCCAAAGAGTTATTGAATTTTACGGAAGCCGCAAGGGCTTTGAATATCAGTCAAAGTACTTTATCACAGCAAATCAAGCAGCTTGAAGATGAACTGAGTGTCCCTTTGTTTAACCGTATTGGAAAAAGAATTACACTTACCGAAGCGGGCAATCTGTTTGGTGAATATGCTTTGCAGAGTATCAACAGAGCTGATGCGGGCCTATTGCTTTTACAAGATTTGAAAAACCTGAATACTGGAAACGTCACGATCGGTGTGATTTATTCCATGCGAATTCTCTTCGCAAAAATATTGGTACAGTTTGCCAGTCAGTATCCAAATATCAAAATCCAGATTGTATTTGGCACCACAAAAGATCTTCTCGAAAGGCTCAATCTGCACCATTTTGACTTTATTCTCACATTTCATGAAGAGTCCAGAGAACCTCATTTAAAGTATCAGCCCCTTTTTAAAGCCAATATGGTATTGGTAACTGCCAAAAATTCGTCTTTGGCGCAAAAAACCAATATATCTCTTCAGGAAGTGGCCGAGCTGCCATTGGCTTTACCTTTCAGTGGCAGCAGTACGATACAGTTTTTCGAGGAGTCATTTGGTCAAAAAAATCTGGTCCCGAATATTTGCATGGAGATCAATGATATCCCTACGTTATTTGAAATCGTAAAAACAGGGCATTGGCACACCATATTGAGTGATACCAGCGTAAACGACCCGGATGTGGTCGGTATCCCTATCGATGGAAAAAACATGAGGCGAACCATTATGATTATTTCCCTCAGAGAAGCCTATGAGAAGAAAGCAGTAAAAAAATTCTATGACATGCTTTCCTTTCTCAGTCAATAGTGCCGAGTCGCATGGCGATAAGATGCTTCGTGAAACCTGTTTTTTCGTAGGCTTTAATGGCTGCAATATTTGCGTCATACACATCGAGCCGCAACTCCGTAATGTTTTGAGAAATTGCCCATTGCTTTAATGTCCCGATAACCTTCTGATTCACCCCCTGTCCTCGATAGGCCGGTTCTACATACATAAAACCAAGATAGGCATGCTGCTGATGCTTCAAATAGTGCCTGGCCCTTTCAATTCGTGCGTAACCAGAACCAACCAATTCACCAGCCAGCTCTGCAACTACGATCTCGATATGGGGCGCGGTGATCATTTCCTCGATATCATAATAGTGAACAGGATCATTTTTGATCAGAGGATCAAAAGGGCGTTCGGCAAGGATTACACCTTGCTCAAAACGTCTTAATGTGGGCAAATCGGACAATGTAGCCGTTCGAACAAGGATTTCTGTCATCGTGTTGGGAGAATTAAATGTTGCTAAATGTGTAGCGGGTTTTGAATTGTAAACTGCTAAATCTATGGAAAATCAGCTATTTCACGACACCATGCTTGCGATTTTGACTATTGTCTTCAAACTCAATTACGTATGGGTTACTTTTTGAATATTTCAGATACAATGTGTCTCCCCGATTAAGCTCGTAGCTAAACCGGATTTTATTTTGCAAAACCCGGCCATTGGCAACATAACTAAAGTGCCGGTAAAAATCACGCTTACCCCTGAGATATCGGCTTGAAATCCCTGTGGCAATTCCGTAGGTGCTGATACCGTCTTTCTGGATCTTGTTGGATCTAATCGAATACGATACTACATAGTCAACATACAATAGGAGGCCAATAAAGAGCAATCTTCCCATGAAAAAACCTATTATGCCAATTGATGTCTGAGGTACCCAGCGATCAAAGCTCTGGTATAGGATCAACCCCGCGATAATCGACATCAAAAACGGGAAAAATGCCAGAAACTGATTTCCGCCCATGCTGCCGTAAATGGCAAAAAAGGAAAAGAATAAAATTGCAACAATCAAAAGCGCCCTCCGTATAATCATACTACAATTAAAAGTAATTACTTCCAATATTACTAAGTAGACAATAATGGAAGTTTATGTTGGCCGTAGGATCTGGCGCTACCTGGTTTTTGTGTACCTCGGAATTTAATGTTCAAGGCGGGTTACTTAACGGATTGGCCCTGGCACCATCGGGTTTAAATCAAACCAAAGCCAGAGGCCGTCTCAAATGTGCAATGAGACGGCCTCCCTAATTATTTCCCACATTGAAATGCGCTATTGCAAAACGATCGTCGGCAATTGTGCCTCAAAAAGGGTGGTAAATTGTTGAGCGGTCAGTATATGTCCTTGTTTCTGAGCGTTGTTGGCAACGCTGTAACCAAATTCAGCAGCAGCCATTCTTTGCGTTGGTGTTCCGTGGTGACCATCGCTCGTAAATGAGCAATCGCCAATATTAAAAAACACCTGCATAAACAATTTCACCCTTTTCCATTGCATGGAAGCTCCTCTCGCATGTGACAAATAATATGCGGAGTAGGCATCAGCCATCAATTCGGTTCTACGCGTAGCTTCGGGACTTTCCTGGTCGCCGAACAAATCCAGCTCAAATTGAATATGGTGACCGAATTCGTGGGCGAGTATTGCCTGAGGGGCCACATCGCCAAAGCCGGTTGCGGTGAATGCTGCCAAAATTCCATCGCCCATGATGATCTTATCAGGAATGTTGGCGAATGGCGGATAATCAAAACCCTCCAAGGCGAACGCATTGAATGTAAAAATAGGGTGATCGCCCTTTCTGTATTGCGGAATCTCGTTGGTCAGTTCTACCACAATGTCGGCAAGCTGAGCAGCGGTCGCTGCGTCGACACCGAATGCGGCTACGTAAGTCCGGATTATTTTATCGCGGTTAAGCAACATGTTGCCATGCATGGCTGCGAGTATAATGTCGTCAGACGGAATGTCCCAGAATCGTTTGATGTCCTTAAATGCTTTGGTAAGCTTTTGGGTGTACTCACCCTTCACTCCGAAATACTGGTTGGCAGAGCTGTTTTCAAAGACAAATGCGTCATAGGTTGGCAGATCCAGCATTGCAAAGTCAAGCACATAACCAATGATTTCGTTGTTCCAGTCAGCTAGTTGCTGATCCAGCCATTGCGTTACGGCCGTGTTGTCGTTGCACGGAGTCTCCACTAAGTTCAACGCCCTGAGTATCATATTCCGATATTCCGGGTGCGTTTTCAATACCAGCTCAGCGCTCTGACGCTGATTTTTTTGGCCGCTAACAGGCAATGATGCCCGCACCTTATCCAACTTCGCCTTCAATTCGGCGGAGAGTCGCGCTGCGTTCCGGGCATTTTGCAATTCTGTGGGGCTTACTGTGCTTTCCTTTTCAATGTCTTTCTGGCAACTTGTGATCATTACCAGTGAGAGGGCGACGGTCGCCATTAAACGTTTGAAGTGTTTCATAGATAGTTCGTTGTTTAGATTTGTCAATGAACGAAGATAGAAATTTGCAATTGATACTTGCGTCTTTTTGCCTCTGGATTATGCGCGCGGCAAAATAATATTGCCATCCATTTAAAATGACCAGGCCAGATCGTCACTATCCAATAAACGCAGATACAGGCAATGCCCGGTAACTTACGCGCAACGCCCTACGCGGGCCGCCCGTAAATTATCCGAAAACTTCCCGACGGATTTACATAAATTGCCTTTTTATTACATTTCAAGAACAAGCTTTCTTCGGGAATTCATTTGGCACCTAATAATCCGATTGATAATTGATGCAGCTTCACGAGGAAAAAATTGCATTGTATGAACGGATGTTGAGGGAGAAGGATGAGATGATGGAGCGGTTGGAAAGGTTGATTGGGGATAGGTAGGTTGTAGATAAGCTTACTACCTGGTACATATAACGAAAAGCAGAAAATGCAAGACCTACTATTTGACTTTATATCAAAATACATTTCGCTGACAGAAGATGAAAAGAATATCATCATCTCTTTGAACACCTTTCGGACAATCAAAAAAGGCACCATTCTTTTAAGAGAAGGACAACATTCTAATGAAGCATACTTTGTATTGAAAGGTTGCATTCGGAGTTATTACATGATTGACGGCGTCGAAAAAACAACCGCATTCTATACAGAAATGGAAGCCTTGACACCGCCTTGTGTTATCAATAAAGCACCTTCCGAATATTACATATCTTGTATTGAAGACTCAATAATTACCATTTCAACTCCTGAAATGGAAGTCGAGATTTTCAATAAATTCCCAAAATTTGAATCAATGTGCCGAATTTTATCGGAAGAACTTTTGGCTAAACAGCAAATCAATTTTGACGAGTTTAAGACCTCTTCCCCTGAACAACGATACTTGAATTTATTGCAATCACGACCAGACCTTATTCAACGTGTACCACAGCATCAGTTAGCGAGCTATTTAGGCATCAAACCCGAATCTTTAAGCAGGTTAAGAGCCAGGATTACAGAGAAAAGTAAGTGGTAGGGTTCATTTCTTAACTTAAGTCAACGAGTTGTGGCATTCCGCCAATCTACCTTTGCATTATCGTTCAACAACTAATGATACTGATATGCAAAAGAAGATTTTATGGTTTGCCTTGATTTTAATGATGGCAAGCACGTTACAAGTTAAGGCTCAATATGCCAAAGAAGACAGCACTTATAGAAAGTTTTTTGTAGGCAGTACCTTATTTATGCTAGCTAATTTGGTACCTGATAATAATAAGCCTGAAATGGTCTATCTGAACTTAGGTTATCGCATTACAGGAAAGGATGTAATTTCACTTGAATTTAAAACTTGGAAATATGCCTGGCCCATTGGCATTCCTTATGGAAAGTCATTTGAAGCAGAAGGAGAAGGGTTTCCGGGTTATATTCGTGAACACGGAGTTTCACTTTCCTATTACAGATTTTTATGGAAAGGACTTTTTGCCCAGGTTGACGTGATGCCTGCATTTCAAACCTTTGCAAATGAGAAGGGTAATAAGATTGACAATGGCTTTCAAATCTTTAACACTTATTCCATTGGTTATCACATTAAACTTTTCAAGGATAGGTTTTTTTTCCAACCTTCAATAGCAATAACACATCGTCCCTATCAATCAAAAATGCCTGATTCGTTTAAACAGGTTGACGATAGATGGTCAAGATTCTTCTTCGGGCAGCCGGGCTTGCACTTTGGGTATAACTTCTAGTAAACGCGTTGTAACTATTTGTTAATTTCTTTTCTCCTTTGAATCGAAAAGATTAATTTGGATTAAAAATAGGCCATTGAAAAAATGAAAGACTTCTGCATCAGCTGATGTATCGAAAGATTCCATTGCAAGGCTGCAAAAAATCCAGCTATGAAAAACCTGATCCTACTATTCATTTTTCTAACCCTTTTTTCCTGTAAAAAAGACAAGTCGGATCCGCAGCCAGCTATCAAGGATGCTTCCTTTGCATTCCAGGAGTTCAAGGTGGAAGGCGTTGACCAGGAAAATATTTCTTTCACCGATAGGATCATATTTATCAGATTGCCTCTGGATTATGCGCACGGCAAAATAATATTGCCGTCCATTAAAATGAATAAAGGTTTTAATCTTGAAACTGATGTCAGCAAAGGTATCCGGTATGAATCCACTGGCTTTTTCCTGGACGTAAGTAGCGAAAAGTATGGAGATCAATCGTTTGGGATCTGTGTTATTCCTGCGGTTCCGTTGGATGTGAAAGGAGATACAGCACAATATGAGGTAACCATTACGCGCGATACTCATATGCAGATACCTATGGAGAATATTGGTAGTGTTCCCTTTGTAGATCAAAACGGCAAGTTGCACTATTTCCCGATTGTGAACATGAAAAGCAAGCGTTCGGGTGAAATGTTTGAAATTATATCTGCTATGTTCGTGAGCGATGATTCCGCACCTGGCATGATTAGGATCGACATTCCCAAAACAACTCCTGCGGATGTATTTGACGTGACAATCCGGTGGGCAGGTAAGGTGCTGGATCGGCCCGGACTCATTAAAGTCAAGCATGGAAAACCCGAAATTGATTACGTTGGTGGGTTTTTCGTAGCCGGTAGTCCTTTGTATACTTTATCGGGATTCAATCTGGCCCCGGACCATACGTACGAGTTGCAACTTGAAAATGACTTTGTAAGTGCCGTTAAAATAGCACTGGTCAGAAAGGATTTCAATACCCTGGTTTTAAATATGCCTGACAACATCAAACCCGGTAACTATCGTGCGA
The DNA here is from genome assembly GCF_026625565.1 of Dyadobacter pollutisoli. Lineage (NCBI taxonomy): Bacteria > Pseudomonadati > Bacteroidota > Cytophagia > Cytophagales > Spirosomataceae > Dyadobacter > Dyadobacter pollutisoli. The sequence continues at coordinate 6,656,920 of NZ_CP112998.1, read as the reverse complement.
AGATTTTTATAGATTCAAAAGAATACCAGCCGCTATCCTATCCGTATCCACCCTACGCGAATTTCAATTTCATGGCAGCTGAGAAGCAACCACTTCTGAGGATCCTATCCCGGCCGTCGCTGCTGAAATCAGGTGTATGTTATTTTTATGAATCGACCAATATTCTTCTCAAAAGCGAGAATATCGTTGCTGATATTGTTTATGGATATGGTAGTGAAACTACGAAGGTATCACTCCGCATCAGGAACTTGGAGACAGGGCAGGAATACATATTGCCAAGTACCGGTTCACGGGAGACCGTACTTTGTTGGGGACCCACATTCAGTCAATTTCCAATTCCGGCATCAGTTCCCCAGGGTAGGTACGAAGTCTACGCGATTGTCGGTAATGATCTCAAAAATCCAAAGCAAATCAGCGAGAAGCTAGGCCAGATCGTCACCATCCAATAAAGGCAGATACGGGCAATGCCCGGTAACTTACATCGCAAAGCCCGTAAATTATCCGGAAACTTCCCGGCGGATTTATATAAATTGCCTTTTCAAAAAATCGCTTTCCACATGACACCCACTACCTCCAACCCCAAGATCCACGAAGGCCGGAACTTGAAAAGATTTCGAGAAATGCTCGGTATAAAGCAAGATTTCCTTGCGTTCGAGCTCGGCGAAGACTGGAACCAGCAGAAGATATCATTACTCGAACAGAAGGAAAAGATCGATTCTAATCTATTGGAGCAGGTTTCGGCCATTCTCAAAATCCCGGCTGAGGCGATTCGGAATTTTGATGAGGAGAAAGCTATGAATATTATTTCCAATACCTTTCACAGCGGATCATTTGTCGCAAATTCAGTTGAAACTTATCATAATAATCCGATTGATAAATTGATGCAGCTTCACGAGGAGAAGATTGCATTGTATGAGCGGATGTTGAGGGAGAAGGATGAGATGATGGGGCGGTTGGAGCGGTTGATTGGGAGGTAGGTAGTCGCCCCTTGTTGTTAGATGGCCTGGAACACCGAAGCTATGATAACAATGGTGATCCGGGCAAGGTCAATTCAGAAATTCTTTTGGAACAGGGTTTCTTTTCAGAAAAGCTTTCATTTCTTCTGCCTTGCGGTCAAAAGTCGATTGCTCTGAAGTTACCGCCGTAGGCTGCAAAGCTTTCTGACTTTTCTCTTTTGCCGTCTTTGGATTTTCGGTAGCCATATTTTCCCTTTAATCTTAGATTAGAGTACAAACCTTTTCAAATTTAACAAAAATGCATCATAATTGGTGCCTTGCTTAAAAGGAACCCACTCTCCGTTCCAATCCGGCCAATCGCCGATTATCATTCCATCCACCTTATTTGCTTTAAACCCATATACATTACAAAATTCAGTTAACTCATTGTAATATGCATTAATGCCCATCTGGTATTTCCGGGTCCTCAAAGCTAGCTCACCTGGTAAAACTGACCCCGTTGCGGCGATGTTCGCACGCGGGTTCTGTCTTAGAAATTCCAACGCTTTTTGCCCGACTGTTGCTAAAATACGGTCTGTGTCACCGTTTCTAATCGTGGCTTTATCATCAATGTCTCTTTTCCAAGTGTCCCAAACACCAAATCCGATGTTATAAAATCTGGTTTCAGCGTCCATTAACGTAATGCGCATCCGCAACTCAATTTCTCCTAAGTGTCCAACGCTAAAAAAGCTAAACTCTTGATTTCCAGTTTGAAACGTTGGATACGCTGTAATGTCCATACTGCTAGTGGTGCCAATGAGATACAAATCTATGTAAAATCTTCTTATCCGTATCAGGTGCTTAGGCCACAACAAAAAAGCGCCTATCTTGCGAAAGGCGCCTTAGTTGTGGTCACGTAGGGATTCGAACCCCAAACCTCCTGATCCGTAGTCGTGTAAAATGGCCTTTTCATAGTTATTTAATTCTTTTCGATATTTTTTAAACATGCTAATAATCAGATAGTTATAAATTTTATTTTGATGAGCATTTGGTTTTGTTTTCGGTTGTTTTTTAAATTTGTATTGCAAGTTCTATTGCAACCTGCACCAAATGACAACAAATCATGAGCTCAGTAACCGTTAATTTATTCCTTGATAAAAGGGCGTCGAAAGAGGGTGAAGGTATTGTAAAATGGCTGGTCTGTTTTGACGGGAAGCAGCGTTTGTTTACGACCGGGGTCAAGTTATCAGAGGACGATTGGACATTCTTAAAAAAGCATAAATCCGGTCTACCAGGTCAGGTAAAAAATGATGGCAGGAGGCGACTTTGGAACATGCTTTTTGGAAACTTTTATCATGAAGAATATACCGGCAAGGAAACGCCAAGCTACTTATCCAAGGCACAAACCATTATTGGCAATCTGGGTGATGATTTCAGCTTTGAAAGATTCGCCTATTCAATAGGTGCTCAGGGCTCGCGAGAAATAAAAATTAAGAGCACCAAAGATGTCAACGATATAATCGCAGCACTTAAAGACAAAGCTTCCCGAATGGAAAGCGATGGCAGAATGGGCAATGCATCTAATTATCTCTCTACTGCAAGTTCACTTCTCAGGTTTGTTAAATCATTGAGTAACCAACAATGGAACGAGCTCTTCGACCGAGTGCCGACTGCACGTAAAACAGTAGTCCAGCCAGACAACACCATATTTTTCAAGGATATTACGCCTGCCTTTCTAATAAAATATGAAAAATGGATGCTACAATCCGGAAGTGTTTCTAGAAGTGCGATTGGAAGCGCTTCTCCCGCAAGCCTAACAACCGTCGGGATTTACTGCCGGCATATGCGCTCTGTATATAATGATGCCATTGAACAAGGCATTGTCGACCGCGCATCTTATCCATTTGGAAAAAATCGTTACGTCATTCCCGCAGGTTCCAACACCAAAAAGGCTTTGAAGAAGGAAGATATTCTGAAGTTTATGGCATATAAGCCCTCCGTCGGCATGGAACAGAGAAGTCTAGATCTCTGGCTGTTTTCATATTTATGCAACGGAATGAACATGAATGATATTTGTCGACTGAAATGGGAAGATGTTGAAGGCGATAGGCTTTCATTTGTGCGTCAGAAAACAGCTAGAACACGCAAGAGCAACCAAACCAAAATAAAAGTTGCACTTTTCCCTCAAAGCTTGGAGATCATAAATCGATGGGCAAGTCCCGATAAAAATCCCAGGAACTATGTCTTTCCGTTTTTAAATGAAGGAATGACTGCAGATCGACAAGGACGCGTAATCAAACAGGTGATAAAAGTGACCAATCAGTATATGCGGAAAATTGCAGAGACTCTTAAGATACAGGGAAATGTGAATACATATAGTGCCAGGCATTCCTTTGCCACGATCCTTCTACAGTCCGAAGCCCCCTTGGCATTTATCAGCCAGTCGCTTGGTCACACCTCGATTTCGACCACAGAAAGCTATTTAGGTAGTTTTGACGATGAAAAAACAAAGAAATATCTCAACGCGCTGTTGTAGTTTTTGACCGTAAGCATCGTCTGATAGTCTGTACTAGATTTTATTAAGCATGGAGCATTTCAAAGAATATTTCACATTCTTACAAAAATTTGACCTTCGACTAACTGAAATTAGGGACAAACGCGAGCCCTCTGAACTCGGCCCAGTCTTCAAGGCTGGCTATGACATCACCCACCAGACCTCACATTTCTCATTGCAGTTTCTAAAGCGGTTGCAAATCTTAAAGGACCTAGCTGTCATTGACATTATTGGCGCAGATACTGGGAGACGAAAAGCTTATCTGGATCAGACAAAGAAGCTGTTATCGCTATTCAACAGGTTTTGGGAAAATTACTTCCGTCATTACCCTGCAAATGGAGAAAATATGCGGGACAACTTTTTGCTTGCTATTGAGTTTGCCGAGATCTTTTACACTGATATTTTGGAGCCTGATAAGACAGATGTTATCGTTACACCAGAGTTTGTCGAGGATCTTTGCGATTCAATTAGCGAAAGAGAAGAAAGTCTGGCCGACTTTATCGCGGAAATCACTGCGCTTGTAAAAACGGAAGGTCAAGATTCGGACGTAGAAAAGATAAGTGATGGTGAACCGACGCCAATACGAATCCGCCGCTATCCTGTATTTGTTGAAGGTATAGCCGATCAATTTTTCAAGATCTTCAAGGAGTATTTTGAAGAGAAAGACCAGCAACCGTTATTCACGCTGCTGAACAACAACATTACTCCTAAGCAGAAACTGCTCTTCAACAGCAATGGTAATCAGCTTGCTGATGCATTCAAACAGCTAATTGAAGCCAACCTGATCGTTTCCTGTAACAAGGCGGAGCTTGAAAGCTGGATTATTGAGCATTATATGTACGTCGCAAATGCACAAGCTAAACCATTTACCGCTGGCTACCTTAATGGGATTATCTCGTCAGATGTTAAAATTTGCAAGTCTCCAATTTTGGAAGTAATGAAGAATAGCTCTACTGGTTTAGCTTTGGCTCCCGCTGCCAGAAGTAAAAAGGGGAGTGAAAGTTCAAGTACAAGTCAAAAGTGATTTAGTTATCAAGCGGCTTCCATTTGCCCTTTTTGAAATAGACATTATTGAATTTCGGTGAGAAGAAAACCAAATAAAAACTCCATGCACTTCGGTAAGTTGTCGGGTAACTTGTCATAATGTGATGTGTTGGTTGCTTCATATTTATTATAAGTCGCTCTGAACGATAAAGATATGGTTTTGTCGTTGTAATTGTTCCCTCATATCGTCTTAGTATTTTCTCTTTGTTAGTCACGTAGAAATAAATTGAGTCGTTCTCTTTTATTTCGAATCTGAAATTGTTGTATTGCCAATCCGCTTGTTTTCCCGGAAAATAGTCACGGTTTACAATGTATTGCCCGTAATAGTCCTTCTTCTCTAATTTTGTTTTAGCTGTCAACCATTGAATAAATCCAGAAAATAATGCCAGTCCGAATATTCCAAGCCAAACAATTCCAAACAACTTACCAAAGATTTTCTTTCTCGTCAGCAACCAAGTCACTAAAAGGATCCCTATTAAGGGAACAAGTATAAAAACGAAAAATAAATTAAACCCAAAACCCATTTTTTTGATTTATTAGTTGTCCATTGTTGTGTCGTTGCTAGCTGAATAATTTTCACATCCCAAATCGAAATCGGCCTTTTTCTGCTGCGCCAGCTCTTCTTTCCCTTTTACTCGATAAGCAGGCTATTCTGTTTGACTCGCTTTGCCTGTAGCCCTGGTTGGCTACAATCATATTCTCCCGCAACATTAAAGTAACTTTCAGCAAAAAATCAAAAAATATCGGTAGGTAAAAGTGAGGTTACACAGCTGACTACTTGTAACCCACCAAAACAAGCACCTAACATTGCCGTATCAAACAAAAACACGCAATGTTATGGATCATTACTCATTTGACCAGCTGCCCCACGCAGTATCCGAGCTACACCAAAAGCTTGACAGCATCCAAGACCTTCTTTTAGAATCTAGACAGCCCGTTCCGCAGACCATCGAGCTCATGACGATTTCCCAGGCAGCTGAGTTTCTAAACCTCTCCGTGCAGACGCTTTATGGCAAAGTCTGCCACCGTGAGATCCCTGTCAGCAAAAAGGGGAAAAGGCTTTACTTCTATAAGTCCGAGCTGGAAGAGTGGATCAAGTCTGGCAAGAAGAAAACCATGTCCGAACTCCGGGAACAGCTCCCGTCCCTTGTGGTTGGACGCAAAGGCAGACGTCACTAAGCGGTTTACTTGATGATGTCCGCCAACAACTATCCGTTGAACCTGCCAGGCAGCTATATACGGGTTCAGACCGGCTATTTCAAAAAGTGTATGCAACCGACGGTCAGCAAGGAATTTATGGAGATGTGGATCCCATGGTCAGCCGAAATGCTCCGGCAAGACCTGGAACCAAGCCAGATTAAAAAGATCAGAAAGTTTGACGGTTTCTGTTGCGTGCCCGACCACGTGGATTACAAAGAGATTGTGGGAAACTTTTACAACCTATACCACCGGCTGGAAGCGAAACCCGAACCGGGTGATCCGTCTGTAACGCTCGGTTTTATACGGCACATTTTCGGAGAGCAGTTTGAGCTTGGCCTGGACTATCTGAGTCTTCTTTACCAAAGACCGACACAGAAGCTTCCAGTACTGTGCCTGGTCTCCAAAGAGCGCAAAACCGGGAAGACCACCTTCCTGAATTTTCTGAAAATGATCTTTGGAAAGAACATGACCTTTAACGGCAACAGCGATTTCCGCTCGCAATTCAATTCCGACTGGATGAACACCTTGATCATTGCCGTCGATGAAGTGCTGCTCGACCGCAGGGAGGATTCAGAAAAGATCAAAAACCTGAGCACTGCCCGGAATTCGAAGGTGGAAGCCAAAGGCAAGGACCGGAAGGAAACCGAGTTTTTCGGCAAGTTTGTATTGTGCTCTAATAATGAAGAGAACTTCATTGTTATTGATCCGGCCGAAACCCGGTATTGGGTACGCAAGGTGCCCGTGCTTCCCTCGGAAAATATCCATCTGCTGGATCTAATGGCTAGCGAGGTTCCAGCCTTCCTGCATTATCTGCTCTGCCGAAACCTGTCAGTGCCGGTTGCCCAAACCAGGATGTGGTTTTCTGAAAGGCAGATACGTACCGAAGCATTGCTGCGCGTCATCCGCAACAACCGCAACCGTTTGGAAACGGAAATGCTCTTTATCCTTCGAGAGATTTTTGAGAACACCGGCATCAGCAAGCTCGAATTCACCAATAAGGACATGCTTGAACTTTTGAAGCGGAATATGCCAAGGCTGACCCGCCAGCAGGTTTCCAATGTGCTGCAAAATGATTGGGGCTTAAAGCCGGTTGCCAACAGTTTAAACTACCAGACCTATTTATACAACAGCTGCAATGACCTGGCCGCCGTGCATTCAACGGGTAGGTATTACAGTGTTTCAATGAACTGGATTAGCCAAAAGTTTGATGAGGGGCCATAAAATACTACTTAACCAGCTAAATGTCAGCACGTAACATGCTCATCAAAGTATCTTATTTTATGATGAGGTATGATGAGAACGATGAGAAAACTCATCATGGTAAATATGCTTGATGAGGCTTTGATGAGCCCTTAACTTATATCATTATCAATTATTTATATCCATTTCTCATCGTCTCATCATAAAAACGGCTTCTACCAGCCTGCTTAAAACAGGTGTTTGCTTATCAAAAAATAAAACCATGAATATCAAGCAGTTAAATCAGCTACCTATCACTGATTTTCTGAGTAAAATCGGTATTGAGCCCAGCTATAAAAGAGGCGAAAGTCAATGGTACGTGTCGCCTATCCGAGAGCCAGAGCATTCCCCGTCGTTTAAAGTGAACACGGCCATTAACAGGTGGTATGATTACGCGCTCATGCAGGGCGGGAAGTTATTTGACCTGGCCGAAAGGCTTTACCCCAATCAGGATGCAAATAGCCTAATTGAAAAGGTGAAAGACCTTTTTCTCTTTGAACAGCAAATACCCAATCCCTCATTTCTCGCTAAACCTATATGGCAGAGCGTTACCGAGAAACCAGTCCTTGCCGCTGCTATCACGATCAACGAGGTAAAACCCTTGGGAAACAATCCGGTAATAACCAGCTATCTGGAAAGCCGGGGCATTCCGCTCAACATTGCAATACCTTACTGTCAGGAAGTGTATTACCAGTTGGAAGACAAAAAGTACTTCGCCGCAGGATTTGAAAACAGGTCCGGCGGTTATGAGCTGAGAAATGCCTACTTCAAAGGGTCATCCTCACCCAAGGATATTACGCACATTGAGAACGGGGCAAAGTCCATCTGCGTGGCCGAAGGGTTTATGGATTTTCTTTCCTTGCTCACCCTGCAAAAGCACATCCATCCAATCCGAAGCGATTTCCTGGTGCTCAACTCGGTCAGTCTGGCAGACAGAAGCTTGGATCTTTTACAGCGTTATCGAAGCATTTTTCTCTATCTGGACCATGACAATGCCGGTAAGAAAACGCAGGAAAAGTTTCAGTTGGCAGGTCTGAAAACAGTTGATGCCTCGATCATTTACAAGCAGTACAAGGATGTAAATGACTACTTAGTCAGTCAGAAATCAAGCCAAAAAGAACTGAAAAAACAGCAGACGTTCAAAAAGTCTGGCGGGCTGCATTTGTAAAATCCTTCAGAGAGCAAGTTTGTGTTTTCGCATTGCGAAAACCCGTCCCGCTCCCGCGTGACTGGAAACTTGCCTTTTTCTCCCGTTGGTCGCAAAAGGTTTGAAACAGATATTGGAATGTGAGATGGAAAAGACAGAAATCAAAGACAAAAAGCCTTACAATCCCAAAGGCGGCAGGCCGCCCAAGAAAATAAAGCGGCAGAGCCAGCTCGTAGTCAGGCTGACCGAAACCGAGCGCTTTTTGATCGAAGAAAAAGCCAAGGATGCCGGGATGAAACCAAGCTCGTGGTTTAGGTTGGCTGCCAAGAAAGCAAAGGTTTTGGCCAGGCTAAAACCGGATGACCTCAGACATTTCAGGACACTCCAAGGCATGGCCAACAACCTGAACCAGCTGACGCACCTTGCCCATAAAGAAGGGTTGATATTCATCCGTCAATCCTGCAAAGAGCTGCTTTTGCAAATTGATGTGATCCTGAAAGAGCTAAGCAGAGATGATCGGTAAGGTAACAATTGGTAACAGTTTTGGTGGCGTGATCAGGTATGCGATGCAAAAGCAGGAAGCCAGTTTACTGCTAGCCGAAGGTGTGAGAACGGGTGAAGTCCGGGCTATGATTGATGATTTCAATCTGCAAAGAAAATTGAACCCTGACTTGACGAAAGCTGTCGGGCATGTTTCGCTGAGCTGGAGTGCGCAAGATGCCGCTAGACTATCGCCTGAGATTATGAAGCAGCGTGCATTGGAGTACATGGAAAAGATGAAGATCACCGGCACGCAGTTTATTCTGGTCGAGCACCGGGATAAAAACCATCCGCATCTGCACGTCATCTACAACCGGGTTAACAATGAAGGCAAGACGATTACAGACCGGTTTCAAAAAGAGCGAAACCACCAAGTCTGTAAAGAGATCACGATCAAATACGGCTATCATTTAGGTAAGGGAAAACAGCAGGTCAACCGGCAGCAGCTTAAAGGGGCAGACAAAGTCAGGTATGAACTATATGATGCGATCAAATTGGCAGGTGCCAATGCTGGCAGCTGGAATGAGTTGACCGCAACGCTGGAACGGCAAGGCATCCAGACGATTTTCAAATACAAATCGGGCACAAGTGAGATCCAAGGTGTCAGTTTCGTGAAAGGTGATCTGCAATTCAAAGGGTCGAAGATCGACCGGAGTTTGAGCTTTAGCAGGCTAGATGCGTTGATCCGGCACAATCAGAAACTGGCGATAGCGCAGCCGTTTCGGATGCAGCCACAATATCAGTCCTCCCGCCCGCAAGAAACATTCCGGCTCGCAACCCTCTCACAGCAGATCCCCGACAATCGAATACTGGATGACTTGCTGCGACCTATCCAGCAATTTGACCAGCAGAGTTCGAACCCATCAAAAAAGAAGAAACGTAAAAAATACTTAGGACAAAGCTTATGAAAAACATAGAAGAACAACTCGAATCGATTGAAGAAGTGCTTTCGCTTGTGATCAGAAAAAACGCCTCGATTGAGAACCTAATCCAAACGGCAACTGAGACTCAAAACAAGGCTCTGGCCGATACGCTGATCGAGATACAACGCCAATTAGAACACAATTCGTCAAGTCAACATTTAGAGACTTGCCTTTCCCAGATCCAGCAAGCAATTGTAAGCGTCCCGATGGAATCACAAGTAAGGCACAGCCATCATTTTGACCTTCAGTCAAAAGGCTTCATCATCTCGGCGGCAATGCTGTTGATCACAACGGCCCTAAGCATCGCAGTGGCCATCAGCAATTACCACGAAAGCAGCAGGCTGAAAGATAGTGATCTCAAATTCCGTATTGCCAGGCAGCTCAGTCCGGCACTCACCGCGAGAGCTGATAGTATTTACTATAAAGATCCTTCCCTGGCCGAACTTGAAACCCAGAAGCGTGAGGCACATGAGCTAACAATTAAGGAGGCGGAAGACCTTTTGAAACACACGCAAATGGAGGCCAAGAAAGCGAAGGAGTTGCTCAAAAAACTTAAAGGTGAATAAATTTTACCTGATTGAGGAGAAGTGCAATCAGCTTCTTCATCAATAATATTGTGACGATCGGTACAGAAATACGGGTGGTTTTTTTGTACTCTTAGACCCTTAACAGTCCTGAGTAGGAGGTTTTTCGCCCCTAAGATAAAACTCGCATTGCCGTCAATGATAAAGCGGAGGTAGATCGTTGGCGAGATATTCAGGATGTGTACCTTGCAATGATAAACTGTGCATATGGAGTCAACAGCAATCTAATTCCAGTGAAGGCTTATCTAAAGGTAACTTAAAATTTCGTTAGTTTAAAAATCGGCTTCTATATTCAGTTGGGGTGATTCCAACTGATTTTTTAAACAATCGCGAAAAATAGGGTGGATTTTCAAAGCCAAGGCGAAATGCAGTTTCTGCTACAGTACTGTCTGTACTCATCAATATGTTTTTTGCCTCAATGATTATAGCTAAATGAATGTGGTCCAGGGCAGTCCTGCCGGTTTCCTTTTTCAATAAGTCGCTAAGATATCCTCCGGATAATGACAACTTCGATGCCATATATTTAACTGTTGGCAATCCATGCTTTTGAAGGTTTCCACTCTCAAAATATTCCTTCAGGATTCGAGTAAACTTAGAAATTATTGTTCCTGACAATACAGTCCGGTTTAGGAACTGCCGGTTGTAAAATCGTGCCGAATATTTAAGAATGGACTCAATATGGCCTATCATGATCTCTTTACTAAGATTATCCTGATTATTGTAGTATTCCTCCCGTAGTTTATAAAAAAGGTCCCAAATGGTTTCTTCCTCAGTAGGAGCTAAGTGCAGAGCCTCGTTTGCTTCGTAGTCGAAGTAGCCGTATTTTTTAATAGTAGCGTGAAGTGGATGATTGACTAGATAATCTTCATCTATAAAGATAATAAATCCATTTTCTTCCAGTTCAATATCGTTCATTTGTATGATTTGATTCGGTTTCATAAAAAACATAGAACCCGTATCGCTGTCATACTTGGTCTTTCCGTACATAAGCGTGCCAGATTTGACCTTTTTTAAAGCAATTTTGTAAAAACCCAATGTGAATTCCGAATAAACAAACGTGCAGCTTTTTATGTCTTCAAATGTTAACACGCCAAGCATTGGATTCTCTGGCGGAGAAAATCCATTGGTATTGTACATATCGGTTATAGTCTTAAAATGTTTCATGGCGATAGCTACCGAAAGTTATAATTATTTTTCAACGATAAATTTAAGATTCCCTTTCTCATATACCATCAGGCACAAAGTCTGCGAGTTTCGAGTTAGACCAGTCTTAAAATCCCACTCCTTTCTTTCCCTCTCCCTCTAACAAATGCTTCACACCCAGGGTTGCCACTTCTTTGGGGTGCATGGGTTTGGTTTTGTGGAGATCCGATTGCGTCGCATTGGTTGTAAAATCTGTGTCCGTCGTTCCCAGAGAAAAGAAGGTAACACTAATGCCCGTACCTTCCAGTTCAGCAGCAAGGCTATCGCTGAATGCTAGCACAAACGCTTTGGTCGCCGAGTACACCGCAGAATAAGGGAGTGGCAAAAACGAAAGTACCGAGCCTACATTCATGATCCTTCCCGCGTTGCGGCGGACCATATCTTTCGCAAACAGCTGGGTAAGCACCACCAAACTGGAAACATTTAACTGAATCATGCTCAAATCTTCTTCCAGCGAGGTTTCTGTAAAGAGGCCGGAGTTGCCTATGCCTGCATGATTGACCAGGTGGGTTATTATAGGATTTTCCTGTTGCACAGCTTTATGAAGATCTATGGCAGCATTTACATCAGAGAGGTCCGCAGCAAAATATTTAACCTCTATGCCATAGTTAGCTGTTAGCTCAGCTTGCATCTGCTGCAGTTCGGATTCGGTAGGGACCACCAGTATCAGGTTGAACTTTTTTGCAGCCAATTGGTTGGCCATCTCATAGCCAATACCGTAGGATGCCCCGGTGAGCAAGATGTATTCTTTCAAAGTCACTAAATTTAGATTGGTAGGATTTGAATTTCGTCTTAACAGGGTACATTTAAGATGGTGCACTATTTTAATAAATCAACATCCTGATTGAAGGGTGCTGCATTTGCATTCACCTGACTCTGCATTCCTTATTCCACTCATACTTTATCTGAAAGGGATATTGATTAGTCCGATATCCCTTTCAGATACTCTTCGCCCGCGAATTCTATTTATTTTGATTTAACCATGCGTCAAATGATACAAATTCACCGGTGGCAATTTCTTTCGCGAATTCAATCCGTGATGCTGAACCTGGCCCCATGTAGGTGTATTTCTCGCAAAAACCAAACATATCCGTTACTCCCTTTCCTCCTTCCATGAGAGTTGAAAACATTGCACCCGGGACTTGGGAATAGCTGTACTCTTTACCTTGCCTTTTATAGGCTATGATGATATCGTTAAAACTAAATAGCTCAGTTGCCAATGTAAGGTAATTGCCATTGCCAGCTTTTTTAGGCTGCAGAAATGCGCCAGCCACAACTTTTCCCATATCGTTGATGTCTGACCAATGGACTACTTCTTTTGTCGGATCAAGTGGCAGCGTCCAACCGGTCGTGCCGTCTTGCTGCTGCTGTGGTGCAAGCCATGCTGCAAGATTTTGGAAATAGAATGGAGCTTCAACAAATGTTGTGTATTTGAATCCTGCATTTTTAACCGCGTCATCTACCTTTGATTTGTTTGTAAAGAACGGTACGTCGAATTCGCCATTACTTATTGTTTCAACATCCGGCAGTGTTGACCAGACAAAATGGTGTACGCCTGCTTCCTTGGCTGCTTCAACGGCATTTTTTCCTTGGCCGATTTCGTCTGCGCCTCCCCAATAGTTGGTTACAACAAATACACCATAAGCATCCTTAAATGCGTCTTGCAATGACTGCAAATCGGTTAGATCTGCATAAACTGCTTCATGTGCATTGCCTGAATATCGCTCCGGATTACGGGTTAATGCTCTTACATTGAACGAACTGTCATTTACAAGGGCATTCACTACACCCTTACCTTGTGAGCCTGTTGCCCCAATTACTGCTATTGTTTTTTTTATTTTGTTCATTATTATTTGTATTTAAATAATGGAACAAAATTAGAAAATGGGCTTTACCGCCCTTTATACAAAACAAGGAAGATGTGATACATTTTAAGGAGCCTTTTTAAGAGTTAATTTTCGTAACAAGGTGCTATTCAAGATTCCTGACAGACTGTACTGTATGCGGCGGCGTGGCCGACCAGGCAGCTGTCATAGAATCTGCTAATCTAAGCTAAAGAGATCCATTTAAATATCTAAACTCGACAATGAGTTTCTTGACGCCGTTTTTCGCCCCTTTGTAAGAAAAACCTCAATATTGGCAGCTATATCACGCCAATTTAATTCTGAGTTTTTGTGCAAGAGCCCTGAGGTTTACATCGGAGACCTGATCTCACGCCCATCAGGTATGTAATAAAACGAACGAATTTTCGCACAATCTATAATCATCCCGATCTCATCTGCGTACGCAGAAACGGTCTTCTATATGTATGAAGCACTTTATTACCCAAGGTTTTGTCTTGAACTGACTTTATTATTGTTGCAGGGCTACTAACAACAATCGTATTTGAAAGTACGTCGTTAAGTACGCCGCCTCCCTCAGCAACGATGGAATTGTCGCCAATGCAAACACCTGCTAAGATTACACAACTCCCTCCAATCCATACATTATCACCTGTAAGAATTGGTATTCCACATCCAGTCTTGTTTCGGTTGATGGGTTCAATGGAATGCCGTGCCGTATAAATACCCACATTAGAGCCGATCATAATCATTACCAATCCTAACTTCAGCCATATCCAAAATGGCGCAATTATAGCCCGCATAAAAGTTATTGCTAAAAAGCGTTTTAGTCGCTGGCTCATGCTCCTATTTGTCCGTTAATACGGTAAGCAGAAACGGTGGTTTCTCTGTACTCTCAGGCACCAGGATTTCTCATACCTAATAGCTGTTGAAATCCCAAATTATACCGCTTTCAAATTACAGATTAGTGGTACACCAAAACAAATTACTGGATATTGTGAATTGGCAGGTTAAACTGTACTTTGATGGTGATGGGGTAGATTGGGATCCAAAGGTTAAGCAGATCCAGTATTTGAAATTCGATGCTCTCAAGAGGTGTTAATATTGTTCGTCTGAAATTTGATGCATATCTCTCTGTCAAGTTTGATGTTCCGCCGTGTTTGACGATCAAGGAGCAAAAAAATCTTTTGCGGATCTTTTAACTAATCTCTTAATAGGTTTCGACTGGGCAAATCTATTGCAACTTTTATTGCAACAAAAACAAAAAAGACTTAGCAAATTTTGCTAAGTCTTTGATTTTCAAGTGGTCACGTAGGGATTCGAACCCCAAACCTCCTGATCCGTAGTCAGGTGCTCTATCCAATTGAGCTACGCAACCTTTTATTTTCCCCAATCCATTTCTGAATTGGACTGCAAAGATAGTGAATGAGGTTTTTTAGAGCAAATTATGCGTTATAAAAATATCGTAAAAAGTTTCGACAAAGTTCATTTGCCCTGAAAATCAGGTGCTTTCTTTTGTAGAAATGCTGAAATTCCTTCGCTGGCATCGTGGCTCTGGAAGAGTTTTTCCTGATTTTGCAGTTCCAGTTCCTGCATTTCTTCCAGGTTAAGGTGAAAAGATTGGTTGAAAACCCGCTTCATTGCACCAATCGCCATGGTCGGCGCGGAACGGTAGTAGGCCACGATCTGATTCACTTCTCTGTCCAGCTCAATCCCTGGAACTGCCTTGCTAATCAGCCCTATTCTCGCTGCTTCCAATGCATACACTTTGCGGCCTGTCGACGATAGTTCAAAAGCTTTGGCCATACCAATCAATCTGGGCAGGAAGAATGTTGCGCCCGCATCGGGCATCAGGCCGATCTGCACAAAAAGCAGACTCAGATAGGCGTCCTCACTCGAAATCACTACATCACAAGCCAGTGCCAGTGAACTTCCAGCCCCTACTGCCAGTCCATTCAACCGACAGATCACCGGTTTGGGAATGTTCCGGATCGCCTGGATCATGGGGTTATAATATTCCCGCAGAATTTCACCGGCGGTTTTGCCAGATTCTGCTGCGTCTTTAAGATCGGCACCGGAACAAAACGCCTTGTTACCCTCGCCCGTAAGCACAACTACCCTAACCGAATCGTCATTTGCAGCCTCCTCAACAGCAAGTGTGATCTCGCAGATCAGCGCAGGGCTCAACGCGTGGTATACCTGAGGACGATTTAATGTAATCGTGGCCACACCATCATTCACCCCGAAAATGATATTCTGATACATGATTATGCAGCGTTTAGATCAAAAGAAAAAATAAACCGTCATACTACTCACCAATATTCCACAAACGAATCCACCCAGAATCTGCGGAGGGTTATGTGCATTCAGTTGCAGCCGCGCGCTCAGCAGCCAGCCGCCCAGCAGAATGGTAATGAGGAGCGGAATGAACAAAACGGCTTCATCAAACCGCATCATCAGCCCGGAAAGCATTCCGACAATACCGCCAATGGAAGTTGCGTGGGCACTTATTTTCCAAAAAAGACTGATACCCATCACCAGGATCAATGAAACGGTGACGCTGCCGAGAATAACGGAAATTTGCGGGGCCAGCTCGCCGATAGGCTGTAATTGCCAGCCGAATAAATAGGTTGCCAACGCGTAAACAATCACACAAGCCAGGTAAGGCAACTTCCGTTCGGCCAGATCGTCGACATGCAATGAGCTGATCACACCCATTTTTTGGAAATAATAAATGATCAATGTCGGTGCTATGAATGTGTTCAGGAACAGCAAAAGCAACAAACTCCCCAAAGCCGGCAACTCAAACGCACTGACACCAACCAGATCGGGAGAGAGCAAAAACAAAAGGGCAAAAAGGTAAGTAGTGATTATCAGCGGGTGAAAAACTACGGATAAAGCGATTGCGAGTTTATTGTTCAAAACGGAAAGTCGTTGATCTGAATTAGGATACAAAATTAAGCTGAAAACCAGACTGTACAATCAGTATGCCACACAGAAAAGTAAGTTAGGCTTTCAGAATAGGTTTTCGTAGGGTAATTTGTAATTTTGCGCCTCATTCGTAAAACCGGATCGTAGGAAGCTTTCAGAAAAATTAAAGATTGAATTGACAAGAAAATGGGACCGTTGCAAATCAAAGAAATACTACAAACCGCTCCTGAGCAACAAGCTGTTGTTCTCAAAGGCTGGGTAAGGACTAAAAGAGAGAGCAAAAACGCAATTTTTATCGCGTTGAATGACGGTTCCACCATCCATAATATACAGGCGGTTGCTGAGCCGGGTCAGTTTTCTGCGGAATTGCTGCAAACTGTTACTACGGGCTCATGCCTTAAAATAACGGGGCAGTTAGTAGCGTCGCTGGGTTCAGGACAAACCGTTGAGGTAAAAATAGAGGATATTCTGGTTTACGGAACTGCCGATCCTGATGCGTATCCATTGCAGCCTAAGAAGCATTCGCTTGAATTTCTTCGTGAAATAGCGCATTTGCGTCCGCGTACCAACACTTTCGGGGCGATCCTTCGCATTCGTCACGCGCTGGCTTTTGCGGTTCACCAATATTTCAATGATAAGGGTTTCTTTTACCTACATACGCCGATCATTACGGCGTCGGACGCTGAGGGTGCAGGAGAAATGTTCCGTGTTACTACATTGGATCTTAACAAGTTACCGAGAACCGAAGAAGGCGCTATTAACTTCAAAGAGGACTTTTTTGGTCGTGAAGCCAACCTGACTGTCTCGGGACAATTGGAAGGCGAACTGGGTGCCATGGCACTTTCCAAGATATATACATTTGGCCCAACTTTCCGAGCCGAAAATTCCAATACGACCCGTCACCTGGCCGAATTTTGGATGATAGAGCCGGAAATGGCATTTTTTGAGTTGGAAGACAATATGGACCTGGCCGAAGATTTTGTCAAAACGGTCATTAGTTATGCCCTGGTTAACTGCAAGGATGACCTGAACTTTTTACAGAACAGGCTGGCGGAAGAAGAAAAAAGCAAACCGCAAAATGAACGTTCGCTGCCATTGCTCGAAAAGCTGAGTTTTGTTGTTGACAATCCTTTCGAACGTCTGACTTATACGGAGGCCATTGATATTTTATTGAAATCAAAACCACATAAAGAGAAGAAATTCCAGTATCCTGTTGGCTGGGGAATCGACCTTTCCAGCGAGCATGAGCGTTATCTGGTTGAAAAACATTTCAAAAAGCCGGTTATCCTGACCAACTATCCGAGAGAAATCAAATCATTTTACATGAAACTCGATGAGGATGGGAAAACGGTACGCGCGATGGACGTCCTTTTCCCGGGCATTGGAGAAATCATTGGAGGAAGCCAGCGTGAGGATAATTATGACAAACTTCTGGAACGCGTTCACGAAGTAGGAATCGATCCCCAGACAATCTGGTGGTACCTCGAAACCCGTAAATTCGGCACCGCACCGCACTCCGGCTTCGGGCTTGGATTTGAGCGTTTGGTACTGTTTGTGACGGGTATGGGTAATATTCGGGATGTGATTCCATTCCCGAGATATCCGAAAAGCGCAGAGTTTTAAAAGCAAAATAAATGCCCAGGTGATTTTTCTATTACCTGGGCATTCTTCTTTATATCGGACGTTTATTAATTACGCCGCCTTTAATGCTGCCATATTCTGGCAAAAAAACAGCAGATCACGAAATGTGTAGAAGATGTCCAGCTTGCGCGGACTGTGACCGGCTTCCTGATCATAACTCTGAAAACCGCTGTAAATCTCCCACAGATGCTCGGCCATTTCGGCGGGCGTGTTGAGCTCAAATAATTGTTGTACTTGCTGACCATAGGCCACGCACATCGGGTCCGGAGACTCGGTAAAGTGTGTTTTGTTCATCAATGCTGGTTTTTTGGGAAGAAAAAAAATTAAAAATGCCCTGTCTTAGGTGTCCCGCGCCCGCATGTAGGCGCCCAGGAGTTTTCACTTGATCCACACCATAACAGGGCAATACTTACTAGATTTTTCATTTTATGCTTATTTAATTGGGAATGCGAATATGCTGATTTTGTTGTGAGAAAAGCAAATTGTGTTAGGGGGATATTTGGGAACGGGATGCCGTTGGTTCATCCGTTTGCAAACTTGGAACGTCTTTGTGACTATTTCTTTACCTTTACAGCATGTTCTACAGACGAAAAATTATACTGGCCTTACTACAAGCCTTTGATGGACATTTGCCTAAAATCTCCCTCCAAAAGCTGCTTTTCCTTTTTACCGAAAGACAATCAAAACAAGTTTACGATTTTGTGCCCTACAAATACGGTTGCTATTCCTTTTCGGCTAATGCGGACCTAGTTGCAATGGTTGGGCACGGCCAATTATCAGAAGATCAGGCGAGCTACACCAAAATTGGCTCCGATAATTATATTAAGTTGCTGAATGAAAAGGATAAAAAAATCTTAATTGATATTAGAAACTCTTACGGAAATTTGACAACAGATTTACTGATCAAACTGACGTATCTGAACTATCAATACTATTCAATAAACAGTGTCAAAGCCAAGCAAATTCTTTCTAATGAGCAATATGAGAGCGTTTTAAGAGCAAAACCGGTTAATGATAAAACGGTTTTATATACCATTGGATATGAGGGAATTTCTCTGGGAAGAATATCTAAATCGGCTTGTTAAAAATGACGTAAAGATTTTGGTTGATGTTAGAAATAACCCATTGAGTATGAAGTTCGGGTTTTCTAAAAAGCAATTAAAAAAATTTTGTGAGAATTTGGGAATTGATTACCTGCATATCCCAGAAGTAGGGATTCAATCTGACCAAAGGCAAGAACTTAATACTCAAAAAGACTACGACAAGCTATTTGAAATTTACAGAAAACAGAATTTGCAAGAGACAATAAGCCATCAGGAGCAAATCCTTAACTTATTGAAAGAAAAAAAGCGAATTGCACTAACTTGCTTTGAAGCAAATATTTGCCAGTGCCACAGAAAACATTTAGCAGAAGCAATTATAAAACTACCCGAATGGAATTTTGAATTAAAACATATCTAGAATGGCACTAACAAAAGTTTTGGTCGCGGTCAAAACTTACCCCACACTATCAAATAAGTACGATGAATTAGTCTGCACGGCAGGTTTTCTTGAAGACGGAAGCTGGATCAGAATCTATCCAATACCGTTTCGAAAGCTTGATTATGAGAGTCAGTACAGCAAATATGACTGGGTTGAAGTGGATTTGGAAAAGAATAGGTCTGACTTTCGGTCGGAAAGCTACCGTCCTAGATCCATTGATACCGCTTTTAAAATAGTTGGTGAGATTGGGACTGAGAAAGGTACTTGGAGGGCCAGAAAAGAGATCGTTCTTAAAAATGTTCATACAAACATAACAGAGTTAATCGCCAAAGCGAGGGATCCAAAACAGTATATTTCATTGGCCGTTTTCAAACCAAAGGCGATTCTGGACTTCACAATTGAGAGTGTCGCAAGGACATGGGACAAAAATAAACTCGAAGCTCTGAAAGCGCGAGCTAATCAGTTGAATTTATTCTCGAACTCTGAAAATCCATTTGAGGTTGTTCGAAAACTGCCATATAAATTTTCCTATAAGTTCAGTAGCGAGGGTGGCACTGAAAGTACTTTGATGATTGAAGACTGGGAGATTGGAGAATGTTGGCTGAGCATGAAGGAAATGAACAAAGAGCATGCGAAAAAGTTAGGAAAAAATATTTTGAGGACTTTGCAAAAACGAAAGATTTGCATTTATTTTTAGGAACTACTCGTGAGTTCCATAATACTGGACGCAACCCATTTTTAATAATTGGCACATTTCATCCAATGAAAACTACACAGCTGAGTTTGTTTTAGTCTCACGAAAACCTCCACGTCTGACCCGATTATATCGACCAACGTCGAAAAGCGTAGAGTTTTAACATTGAAAATACCGGTCTGAGATCGGCATTTTTTGTTTAGGCCTCCTTACCAACCCAATGCGATATGTCCAACAACTAAATTCTTTGTTTACATTTTGGCAAGAACCGTTACTTATTGAGAAAAGGTCCGTCTAATGAATTATATTTAAAAATTGATATCAGCTTCTCACTAATCGTTGCAAGTTTTATGGACCTGTTTGGTGATTTGGAATCCCTACATCGTATATTCTGGTACATTGCCCTCTCGGTAAGCCTCATATTTGTAATCCTGGCCGTCATGACTTTTGCCGGAATGGATTCGTCAGATGGGCTGGATGCCGATTTTGACGGAGATCTGGATATAGGGGACGCGCCTTTTCAGTTATTCACTTTTCGTAACCTGATCAATTTCCTCCTTGGCTTCGGCTGGACCGGCGTAGCTTTCTTCCAAACCATTAGTAACAAAGGAATCCTGATCGCCCTGGCTGTGGGTGTAGGTGCAGGGTTTGTCTTTTTATTTTTCATCACCATGGGGCAAATACAAAAGCTTGCAGAGAATAATACTTTTAACATTAATAGCGCCTTACAAAAAACAGGAGAAGTTTACCTCACCATTCCGGGGCAAAAACAGGGAAAGGGCAAGGTACAGGTGAGTGTAAAAGGCTCTTTCCGCGAATTGGACGCAGTTACCGAAGAAGATAGAATTATACCCGGAACATTGATCCGGGTCTGTAAAGTGGAAAGTGACAATCTGGTTGTCGTACAAAGATTATAACTTGATTAAAATTAGTTTCTTTCTCACTTAGTCAACTTTCGCTTACTTCAAAATTATATTCTCACATTATTCATCAATTAATTTTCGTCTTTCATGTCAGGCTCTCTAATCGTATTGTTCGTAGCAGTCATCGTTATTTTTGTTTCAGTTGCGGCGCTTATTTCAAGATATAAAAGGTGTCCGTCCGATAAAATCCTGGTCGTATATGGGCGTACGGGAGGTACTTCTGCGAAATGTATCCATGGCGGCGGCGAATTTATCTGGCCGGTGATCCAGGACTACGCGTTTCTGGACCTAAAACCAATTTCAATAGAAGCAAACCTGACGAATGCCCTCAGCCGTCAGAATATCCGTGTGGATGTTCCGTGTCGTTTTACGATCGCGATCTCGACTGAAACGGACAGCATGAACAATGCCGCTGAACGTTTGCTTGGGCTTACTCCTGACCAAATACAGGAGCTTTCGAAGGATATTCTTTTCGGACAGCTTCGATTGGTTATTGCTACAATGACGATCGAGGAGATCAATTCCGACCGGGATAAGTTTCTGGATAATATTTCTAAAAACGTTGATAATGAGTTAAAGAAGATCGGGTTAAGGCTTATCAATGTGAATGTTACCGATATCAGGGACGAATCTGGGTACATTGAGGCATTAGGTAAGGAAGCCGCAGCGAAAGCAATCAATGAAGCCAAGATCAGTGTGGCGGAACAGGAAAAAATCGGAGAAACAGGTAAAGCCATGGCAGACCGTGAGCGTGACGTACAAATTGCAGAAACGCATCGCGACCGTGATGTGAAAATTGCCATTACGAATAAGGACAGGGAAATTAGTATTGCGTCGGCGGCTAAGGACGAGGCGATCGGAAGGGCGGAGGCAACCAGAGATACCCGGGTGAAAACTTCGGAGGCAAACGCAATAGCTGTTCAGGGGGAGAATGCCGCGAAGATTGATATTGCGAATTCTGAGGCCTTACGCCGTGAAAAAGAAGCTGAATCGCTGCGAATAGCCATCTCAGCAGAAAAGGTACAGCAAGCAAAAGCTTTGGAAGAAGCATATCTTGCGGAACAAAAAGCGGAATTGGCCCGATCGGAAAGGGAACGCTCCACTCAGATCGCCAATGTGGTGGTCCCGGCGGAAATTGCCAAACAAAAAGCAATTATTGACGCACAGGCCGAAGCAGAAAGAATACGAGAAAATGCTAAGGGCGAGGCAGATGCTATATTCGCCAAGATGGATGCTGAGGCCCGTGGTTTGTATGAAATTCTGACCAAGCAGGCCGAAGGTTACAGAGAAGTAGTAAAGGCAGCGGGCGGCGACCCGTCGAAGGCTTTCCAATTACTACTATTGGAGAAATTGCCTGAATTGGTGAAGACACAGGTAGAAGCTGTGAAAAATATCAAAATCGATAAAATCACAGTTTGGGATTCAGGAAATGGTAGCGGGGACAGTTCTTCTACCGCCAATTTTGTATCCGGCATGATGAAAACCGTTCCTCCGCTCAATGATCTTTTCAACATGGCGGGACTTAACCTTCCCGATTACTTGAAAGGAACAAACCCGGAATTACCGGGAAATGTACCTCCAAAAGGTTCCGGAAAAGCTGAGTAAGCAGGCTAAGGATCAGAGTAAATTTTCAAAAGCATTGATTCCCGGTACTGAATCGGAATGAATGCTTTTTTGCGTTTAGAAATATTTGTTACCCTTTTGAGAAGCTACGTCTAAATGAATAATAGAAATATTTATTCATCTTTTTAGACACCTTTCTCGCATGATTTTTCTTCACAAACCCGGAAAATGGATCTATTTTCTGGCACACGGATTACTTTTTTCACTTTCGGCCCATTCTCAGATTCCCGAGCCGCCTAAAACAATCCAAAGCCCCACAACCGCCAGCTTAGGCATCTACGGCAATATCCCGATTTCCCACTTTACCGGAAAACCAGACATTGGGGTGAACCTGCATACTTTATCCGAACAAGGGTTGGAAATACCAATATCCTTGCATTATGATGCTTCGGGTGTACGCCCGGACGCACATCCGGGTTGGGTTGGATTAAATTTTAATCTCTCAACAAACTATGCGGTTGTACGGACCATTAAAGACGGTCCTGACGACTGCCCTTATGAAGACAGCCGTGGTAAACTGGGCTATCTTTTCACTGCAAACCTGGTCAATGATAACAACTGGAATACGCAGGCTGGCATCAAATCCATTGCGGATAACAGCGCTTTGGGAAGGGATATGGAACCCGATGAATATTCCTTTAACCTGCCGGGAATTTCCGGAAAGTTTTATTGGGGGCACGATGGCAAATTTAA
Source organism: Dyadobacter pollutisoli (assembly GCF_026625565.1). Taxonomy (NCBI): domain Bacteria; kingdom Pseudomonadati; phylum Bacteroidota; class Cytophagia; order Cytophagales; family Spirosomataceae; genus Dyadobacter; species Dyadobacter pollutisoli. Next base: position 6,633,723 of record NZ_CP112998.1, on the reverse strand, counting down.
AGTCTTGTGTAACCGGCCGGTAAAGGTGGAATTGAGCTCTCTCGCAATGGACACCTACCCGCCATTCACACCTCCTACAAATACCCACGTAGAGGTTTTTAGTGTATGGAAGAATCAGGCCAACTACCGGGCACACGCCAAAGGATTTTTCATCACTGACGAGTGGGGAACAAAGTATGAATTTGGCGGCACTAATGCGTATATGGAGTATGGTATGGACTTTTTCGCACAGGGCTCCGAAACATGGAACTGTAATGCCTGGTATTTAAAGTCGATCACAAAAGCTACTGGTCAGGTTACTAACTTTACTTACGAAAGGGGTGCAATGGTTGCCCAAATGTACTTTGCGCTCTATCAGGGACAATATAGTGTGGACGGTGGCGGAAGTCTGGATGCCGAATGTGAATCCAATCCTTCTCTCTTCCCCGTCAATGGTCCCATCAACGGCAAACTTATTTCTCCCATTTACCTGAAAGAGATTGCAAGCGACAACTATAAGGTCAAGTTTACGTCGTCCCAAAGTACAGAGCTCCGGTATGACCAGGCTATCTTCGATGCTTATGTGAATTGGAACAAAGCCTCAGGACCAGGAGCCGGAAACAGCCGCACGCTGGATATTCTAACGTATTTATACCCTTGCTTTTATCCTGTCAAATCCGGAGCCTGCGTGGAGACAAATCCGCCGCTTGCGGATCTGCTAGCCGCTTTACAATGGCGTAAGCTTGACAAAATCCAGATTCAGAACCCGAGTGGAACAACCTTGAAGGAATTCGAATTTACCTACAACAATCTAGCTACCGAGCGGCTTATGTTGCAGAAAGTGCAGGAGAAATCCGGCGCCAAAGTGCTACCTGCCTACGAATTCACTTATTTCACTTCGGCCGGCATTACCCTGCCACCCTATGCCAGGACGCATGCCGACCATTGGGGCTATAACAATGGGAAACTGATAGCAGCTGTCGATTTCAACATTCCAAACTTTTTCACTTCTTATGGCGCGACCTTTCGTTCGCCAGACGCGGATAGTAAGTACGTTAAATTGAGCACTTTGACGAAAATTAAGTATCCCACCGGTGGTTTTGCCGAATTTACTTTTGAGCCACATACCTATTCAAAAGAAGTAAAGGAAAAGCGATGGACGGAGCTGGATACCTATGTTACGGATAAACTAGCCGGTGGTCTCCGTATCAAACAAATTAAAAGTTACGACCCTAATATCGCCGGATCAGATGTAATTAAGAGCTACTCTTATGTCTCAGGTTTTAATCCTGCTTCACCCAACGCTCCTCTGCTTTCAAGCGGGGTGCTTGGTGGTAAAGCGCAATATTATTGGGCTGGCTATCAACCGAAACCGGGCGACAATTTCACTTATACTGAAAATATTTTCTCTACTCAATCCGTATTGCCAGGTTCGGAAAATAGCTACGGGTCGCATATTGGCTATTCAGAAGTTGTGGAAAGCAGTTACACAGGCGGCTGGACAGTTTACAAATTCACCAATTTCGACAATGGGTATTTGGACACTGCACCGTCGGGCACGTTACAGGTGAGCAGCACGGCCTATCAGCCTTATATAAGTGCGGCTTTTCAGCGAGGGAAAATGATTTCGGAAGAGCATTATCTTCAAAACGCCGACAGGGTTGCGAAGACTGCCTATCAATATGCTCTGGTCGGCAACCTGACGGATTATTCGGCCCGTGCGGAGAAAACTTTGTTAAAGTATTTGTGTGACGGAGACCACAGGGTGTATGAAGGAACAGCATATCTGATCGACGTAAGGAAATTCCTGCCTTCGCAGGAAATCACGACAACGTATGATCAGGACAGTCCTGCACAATTTTCCGCGCCGGTCATTAAAAATTACAGCTATTGGCCAACCGGGCAAATTCATATTCAGGGACAAACGGATAGTGAAGGCAAAGAGCTAAAAACCTGGTATGTCTATCCTCCCAATTCCAATGATGCAGTCAGCGTTGCAATGACGGCAAAAAACCAGATCGGTACGCCGCTTACAGTTTTCAATTATACTGGTACTGAAATGACGCCGATTGCATTGAAACTTCAAAATGTCACTTTTGGCTTGTTCAATGGATTTTATCTTCCCAAAAAAGTCGAGAACGGTGTTGGCACGAACTTACCGATAGCGATGACGACCAGCATTGAATTTCTTACTTATGACGCAAGAGGAAATTTACTCACCTATAAAGAGCGGAACGGGTCGACGACCAAGTTGGAATACTTCGGCGTAGCGGATATTGGCAAAACAGATCTGTTGAAAAAGCGCACTGATTTTGAAGGAACCTCGCTGCCGCATTCTTCCGCCTATACTTACAAGCCCCTGGTGGGGGTTGAGACAGAGTCAGATGTGAATTCAAAAGTCATTTTCTATGAATACGACGATTTCAATCGCCTCAAAAGCACCCGTACCGCCAATGCAGCCGGAGCAGTGCGCTCTTCTTATTGCTACAACTATGCCGGACAAGTAATAGAATGTGCCGCCCTGGCGCCCACTGGCAGTATCGCGGCCAGCACACTGGTGCTGTTGGCTGAATCAGCATTGCCTGTGACGCTACTGGAATTCATTGCGACAAAACTAGAAGACTCTGCATTGTTGAAATGGTCGACTACTAACGAAACTAACAGTGAGCGATTTGATATTGAACGCAGCCCGGACGGAAAACAATGGATGAAAATAGGTTCTGAGCAGGCAATGGGAGAAAGTGATTCGCTAAAATCCTATTCGTTTATTGATGTCAATCCAATGGGCGGCGAGAACCTGTACAGGTTAAAAATGGTGGATGCAGACAGCACTTTTGCTTACAGTCGCATTCAGAGTGTAATTTTTGACGAGGACGAAAAAGTCGCACTCTATCCTAATCCGGTTACCGTTGAAAATACATTGAACCTGCGGATAGAAGATTTAAGCAAAATCAGCAACATCCGAATTTTCGATACCGATGGCAACCTGGTCAAGGAAGAGACCGCAGCCAGGGAAATCAATACCAGCAAGCTGACCGCTGGATTGTACATCATCCAAATTACCTACACCGATGGAAGTATCGCCACTCACCGAATTGTGAAACAGTAGGGCGGCTTTCGGCGATCAGCTTTCGGCCATCGGCAAAAACAATGGTTAGCGGTCAATGGCCGAAAGCCGATAGCCGACTGCCGACTGCTCCACCAACATCCTTTTCCATACATGAACAACAACATAAAAATGAACCATCTTCACAAATACATTATCACTCTCCTGCTCTTCCTGTTCCCGGGAATCGTACTCGCGCAGCAAACCAACAGCCGCAATTATATCATTTCACGCACTTATAAACAGTCGGGTGCCAATTCCAATGATGTGAGCAAGGTAGTTACACAGGTGCAATATCTGGACGGTCTCGGTCGGCCACAGCAAAACGTCACCGTCGGACAAAGCCCTTCTGGCAGCGATTTTGTGGAACCCATTGAATTTGATGCGGCGGGAAGGCAGACCAAGCAATATTTGCCTTATGTAGCTTCGGGCAATGGCGCTTACCAAAACAATGGAGTACCCAGTGCTGCGACTTGGTACATTGCCAATTCTGCGGGTTTACAAGCGACCGATCTGGCCAGACCATACACGGAAAGTTTTTTTGAACAATCACCTTTAAGCCGGGTGACTGGACAAAGGGCACCAGGAGGAAAAAGTGCCAACTCCAATGTAAAGTACAAAACCAATTGTTGCGGTGAATTAAAACGATACGATTATGACATCCCCACCAATGTGATCTCGCAACCCGGAGGCTATGCGCCCGGAACAATAACTTACGTACAAACTACGGACGAAGAAGGAAAAACGGTTACAGAATATACCGATTTGCTGGGTCGCATGGTTTGCAGGCAGGTTGTCGCCGTCCCGGGGGTCGGGCCATCCGCGGTAATCTTGTCGACTTACTATGTGTATGACGACATTGGTTTGCTGCGTGCCGTGTTACAACCTCAATACCAGGATCAGGCCTCGCTTACCGACTTCGCCTTTACTTACGATTATGACGAATTCGGAAGGGTTGTTATTAAAAGAACCCCGGGTGGCGGCATTACCGAACTCGTCTATGACCAGTTCGACCGGCTCGTGGCATCGCGTGACGCCAACCAGTTTGCCCGAGGAGTATGGAGCTTCACCAAATACGACGCTCAAAACCGCCCGATAGTAACGGGTGAAATTGCCACGAATGCTACCCGTACGACCTGGACATCGAACGTCGCCGCCATTGCAGAGCACCATGAGGAACGGAGTAATGGTACAACAGCAGGCTATACTTTGAATAAAACGGCTCCATTGAATGCTACTGAGGCTGATTTGTTGACTATTACTTTTTATGATGATTATGGGTTTTCGAAGGCGGCGAACCTGGCTTATAATGCTCTTTACTACCCTTCAAACAATGCTAATGTGAAAGGGCAGGTTACGGGAGGCCGAGTACGAATGCTTCCCGGAAATGGTGCGACAGGTGGCTGGCTGACGAGTGTTACTTATTATGATGGAGAATATCGGCCAATCCAAACTGACAGGGAGCTTTATGATTTGGGAGCGGGGACAATTGAACGTACTTGGAGAATGTACAAATATGATTTGGCCCCTATAATTGACATTCAGACTACCGTTCACCTATTCCCCGGGAATTTCAATACAGGGTATGAAATATATTTTCAACATGATCATGCTGACCGTGTTCTGGATGCGGTGGAGACAGTTGACTTTGACGATGATATAATTGAAGTTAACACCTCCGCTTATCGCTACAACGCACTTGGCCAATTGCAAAGCAAATGGTTTCATTCCATGGATGGCGTGAACTATGTGAGAAGGACTGATTACACCCACAACATTCGTGGCTGGCTTACAGACGGAAAAACTGTTTACAAGAAGGCTGTTGGCGATCCACCTTTACCCTTTTTTGGATTTGGCCTAAGTTATGCCGACGGTGCAAGTTATACGAATGGTAACATTTCCCAAATGCAATGGCAAAACAAAGATGAAATTGCTTTTACAAAAGGATTAAATTTCAACTATGACGGTGCGAACAGAATATTAAGTTCCACCGGATTGAATGGTTATGCCGAAATCGAAAACGGGCTCACTTATGACAAGAATGGAAATATCAAAACACTTGTCCGTGGCGGTGCCGTCTTGGATAATCTGACCTACACATACATCGGCAATCGGCTGTCAGCTGTCAACGATGCCTCAGGGAGTAATCTGGGAGTGAAAAGCGGTGCAAGTAGTTACGGATATGATGGTAATGGCAATGTGACAAGTGACGGGAATCGCGGTGCAACACTAACCTATAACTATTTGAATTTTCCTAAAACCGTAACGATGGCTGGTAAGACTTTCATCTACGATTATGATGCTGCTGGTTCGAAACACAAGTACGTGACCGATACTATGACTGTAAAGTATGCGGGTGGATTTGAATATCGGCAAGTTGGCGCAACTAATCAGTTATATCGTATTCCATTGCAAGAAGGGCAAGCTGTTCTCAGGGGAAATAAGGTAAGTTTTGAATATTTCCTTAAAGATCATCTGGGCAATGTCAGGGTTGTGTTCAATGCGAAAGGGGAGTTATTGCAGCGGACGGATTACTATCCGTTTGGATTGGAGATTGATAGAAACAGCCCAATTCAGACCCCAGCGGCACGGAATGCCGTTAATCGCTACAATTTTTTAAATCGAGAAACTCAAATTGGCACCGGATATGTTGATTTACTGGCCAGATTCTACGATCCGACGACAGGGCGGTTTATGGCAGTGGATCCGGATACGGAGGGACAAGATGGATTTTCTCCGTATCATTACTCGTTCAATAATCCGATACGGTTCTCTGATCCGGATGGAAGATGGCCGGAATGCTGTAAAGGACTCGGCGATTTTGTAACCGGTATAGGATCAGCATTAAATGACGACATTCATGGTGGAAATCCTATTACCGCGACACCAGGTTATGTAGGTGCCTACAATAGCGGCAGAACGGCAGGTCATTATGCAGCTATGGTTGTTGGAGCAGCGGAAATTGCTGGTGGTGCACTTGTTGCAGGCGCATCTGGTTTTGGAACAGCAGCAAGTGGTGGTGCCGCGTTGCCTATTACATTAGCTGGCGCAACTGTTGCCGTAGCTGCGATGACCCAAGGAGCTACTATCAGTATCAATGCGGTTGATAATTTGAAGAATGATAAGGGGAGGGTAAATGCAAGTTCTACTGAAAATACTGGACGGGGCAGCAATCACTTAAAACCAGATCCAAAAGCGCTAGGGGACCATAGCAGGTTTAGAACCGATTCTAAAACAGGTAAAACAACGAATACAGCAACGTATAAGGAGAACCCGAAAAATCCTAGCGGATTTCAAGAAACCAAGAGAGTTGATATAACGGGGAATCAGCATGGTGGAGTACCAACACCACATGTTAAGGAGCCTGGCACTAAAACGGTACGTCCAGCAAGAAAAGATGAAATTCCTAACCAATGAGACCCATGGAAAACACTAAATATAAAGAAAACTGGAACGATGCCGACTTCGAGAAAATGGGCTGGCATGATTGTAAAATCTATTCCATTCTTTCTGATGATAGTAATTTTAGGTTAATACTTGATATTGACTATATTTTTGAATGGATCACGGATTCTACAAGTGAGTACTATAAATTCCTACTATCTCCATCCACCCTGGTTTTTCACAATGTATGGGATTTGAAAATTGATTTAGAAACTGATGGAGAAATTGAGATTTCAGACATACATAGAGAAAACCCTCGAAAGCCAAAGAACGAAGAGTATATAGATAAAAAAACAGAATGGGACTGGTTGATCGAAACACAGAGCGGAATCATTTCTTTTAGATCTGTCGGTTTTGATCAGTACAGCCGCGACACCCCTGTTTTATCTGAATTTCAAAGTTTGGGTCTGAGTAGCAGGATGGAAATGCTGAAACTTTATAAAATACCAGATTTAAATTTGAAAGAGCCTGAATTCAAACGAGTCAGGCCCGCCAGGCAAGATGAATTACCACGACAGTGAAAAAAGGGCTTTACAGCTCTAATGTAAGTTGAATCAGGCCAACTGTTATGATTAAGCCCCTAAACGTCCCGTATGGATCATTTTAGGGGCTTTTTAAGTTTTCAGACTGAAACTCAATATTTCGGACTTAATCTTTTCTCTTCCAGATTTCCCAACCTACTACACCCCCGTTACCTTTTCAACACATTACCGTATTACATAAAGTAAATACTGTAAACCACAATTCGCATGAAAAGGAACTACATCTCCCCTAAGAACGCAGCAATGACTATGATCATGATGCTAATCTTTGTGTTTAGAGCTAATGCACAGGAAAATTTCCAAATTAAATGGTCAATGGACTACAATCAGGCAGGAACTTCAAGCCATGCCAACTTTTCACCGAGTGATGCATCTTTGCTAGGAGGGGTCAATACCTACTCCTTGCTTAGCGTTTACAGTGCAAGTGGAGCCGTGGTTGTTGGCTATGTCATTAGACCTTGGCCTGCTGCTTTTTCCGCGGGTCGTTGTATGGAGTTTTCATTTAGCGCGAATTCTTTCAAATACAACATAACCTCGATTTCGTTTCGCCTGCGACGCTCTACTGTTGGTCCATCAGCATTTAAATTGCGTACAGTACTCGACAATTTTACGTCAGATGTCGCGGCATCAACATTAATAACTCCAGATGCTTTCTACTCTTACAACATTCCTGTAAGTTTTAACAATCTTTCTAACAACAACTTTTCATTTCGGATCTATGGATTCAATGCCGTGAATTTTGTCAATGGCACCCTCTGGTTCGACGAAATCATCATCAACGGCCAAGTCCTAGCCATCGTCCTCCCCATTGACATTACCTATTTCAAAGCTGAAAAATCTGAGGAAAAGGTAATGCTCTCCTGGGAAACTGCCTGGGAGAAAAATAGCAAGGAATTTGTCGTTGAACGCAGTGCAGACCTCAAAGACTTCCAAGCGATAGGAACATTGAAAGCTGCTGGCGAAACGACAGGCAGAATGCAGTACGAGTTCATTGATGATAATCCATTGACCGGAGCGAATTACTATCGCCTGCGCATGGTGGATCGGGATGGCAGCTTTTCATTTTCCAAGACTTTGGATGTCATCACACCTACCCCGGAGAGCGCGATACAGGTACTTCCCAATCCAGCCTCTCCTGAAAAAATTACAATTTCCGGACAAAATATCGACCCAAACTTCCTCCTCCTCTCCAACCAATCCGGCAACTCAATTTCCTTCCATTTTGAGCCAATTCAGGGAAATTTAATCCATTTATATCCCGAACAACTACTAATTTCTGGTTTATATTTCTTAACTTATCAGAAAAATGGCCGCAAAGAACATGTTAAAATACTAGTTCCATAAGTCATTCTGAGTTTAATTTGTAGAGAATAAGTATAAAAAGGGGCGACCATTTGTCGTTAATAGATCAACGTTCCAGAAAAATTACCTATGTTGAAAAAAGTGCAGCCGAAAGTGTGGTGGGCGGCATTAGCTGTCCTGGTAATCCTTGTAGTGTCGTGGGGATTGGTAAGAAAAAGTAAGTCTAACCCTGAGGAAGTGATCGTCGGTGGTAAGGTCATGGCGAAGCTTGACCCAGTCCCGGTAAAAGATCCAGACACCGAAACTGCCCTCAAAATCTCTAAAATCGAGGATATTTTCAGAAGGAAGAAAAACGCTGGCTTTAATGGCAATGTCCTGATCGTTCAGAAAGGTCAGGTGCTTTACCAGAACTCCTTCGGCTTTGCCCATATCAAACAAAAAGATACGCTTACTGCCGATTCCAGGTTCCAGCTGGCTTCGTTATCCAAGCCATTTACCGCTATTGCGGTGCTGAAATTGATTCAGGAAGGAAGGGTTAATCTCGACGATTCTGTTCAGCGGTTTTTTCCAGAATTTCCCTACCATGGCGTAAAAGTCGATATGCTTTTGAGCCATCGCAGCGGTCTTCCCAACTACATTTACTCATTTACCGATAGCATTCGTCACGGCAAAAAGTACCCTGACAACCTGGACATCATGGATTGGTATGCCAAGGTGGTGCCCACCCCTACTCCCTACAACCGCCCAGGCCGATCATTCAATTATTGTAATACCAATTATTGCGTACTCGCTGCAATCGTTGAGAAAGTGTCCGGCGAAGATTTCGGAAAATATTTATACCACCAAATTTTCGCGCCGCTGGGTATGTTGAATACATTTTTGGTTACTGATACTTCCAGCGCAGCAGTAAAATACAGAACTGACGGCCATCAGTTTGGCCGCAAGCTAGAAAAGGACTACTATGACGATGTCGTCGGCGATAAAGGACTGTATTCTACTACCGGGGACATTTATCGCTTTTACAATGGCCTTACCAAAGGCTTGCTACTGGACAAAAAGCTGCTTGACGAGGCATTCAAACCCCGCAGCTTTGAACGAAATGGCATCAGAAATTATGGCTACGGCTTCCGTATGCACATTAAGGAAGACAATTCTCCACGTTTTATCTACCACGGTGGCTGGTGGAAAGGCTACAATACCATGCTTTGGGTTTGCCCCGAAGATGAAGCCGTCATTATCGTTCTTGGAAATTCTTATAACCGGTCCACCTACGACCTCCGCGAATTGCTGGAAGTAATCCACGGCGGCGCCAAGATTGAGGATATTGAGAAAGACATCTAGCATTGTTTGAATTCGGCCGCGAATTAAGGATATTTGCCGAAACAAACGAATTCCCGCACCTTATGCCCGATTCTGCATACCTGTTACCTGCTTATCTGCTGCTGGGATTGCCGTTTTTGGGTTTTTTATTGCTTTGGATTGGCGGAAAAAGTCTAAATAAAATTGCCGGCTGGGCTGGCGCACTTGTTACAGGAGCCGGGCTTGTTATCTCCCTCCTCTATTCCGATCCAGGCGTTTTGCATTCAGTTACCTTCCATTGGCTGACGATCGGCGATACCTCCATTGACATTTCATTCCGTTTCGATACGCTTACCTGCGTTATGTTGGCGGTTGTGCATTTCGTCGCATTACTGGTTCAGCTGTACTCGACGGCCTACATGCATGATGATAAAAATCTGCACCGTTATTTTTCATTTATCCAGCTGTTCCTTTTTTCAATGATCGGAATTGTGCTCTCCGGGAGCCTGCTGGTCATGTATATTTTCTGGGAACTGGTAGGCCTTTCCTCCTATCTGCTCATTGGTTTCTGGTATTTCAAACCGCGAACGGTATGGGCTGCGCAAAAGGCATTTGTAATGAACCGTATCGGCGACGCCGCCTTTCTGACGGGTATACTTATGCTGTTTTACTATATTGGTTCTACCGACTTTGAGGTACTTTCTCTTAAAATCGATTCCATTAATCCAGGCATCCTTACTGCTATCGGTCTTTGCCTGTTTGGCGGCTGCATGGGAAAATCAGCGCAATTTCCACTTTCAGGCTGGCTGCCCGACGCCATGGAAGGCCCTACCCCCGTTTCAGCATTGATCCACGCCGCTACTATGGTGGCCGCCGGTATATTTTTATTGGCAAGAATATCCTTCCTGCTCACATTCGACGCCAGACTGGTCATTACGATTATAGGAACCATCACCATGCTGATCGGTGCATTCAAAGCGATGAAAGTATGGGATATCAAACGTGTCCTCGCCTACTCCACCATGTCACAGCTCGGCCTGATGGTCATTGCGGTTGGATTTGGTAGCTGGCAAACAGCACTTTTTCATTTGGCGACACATGCATTTTTCAAAGCAGGCTTGTTTCTTTCCGCAGGCTCGGTGATCCATGCCGTAACACCATCTGAATCAGACCCATCATTTGACCCTCAGGATATGCGGACCATGGGCGGGTTGCGAAAAGCATTGCCTATAACATTCATATGCTTCTCAGTTTGCGCAGCCGCATTGGCAGGTTTACCATTCTTCTCAGGTTTTTTATCCAAAGACGCCATTATCACCGAAGGCTTTCTATGGGCGGCCAGATACGGAGCTCTGGGATACATCTTCCCGATTATCGTCATTTTTTCAGCCGGGCTAACAGCCTACTACATGTTCCGGCAAATATGGCTCGTGTTTTTTGGAGAAACCCGGTCCCATGTCAGCCCCTCGGTTCATCCTCATGAATCCCCGGTGGTAATGTGGCTGCCTATGGCTCTTTTGGCAATGCTATCCCTGTTTTTCTGGTTCTCATGGAATCCTTTTGACGCGGCAGGTTGGTTCCTTTCATTCATCGACCCTCACGAAAGCGCTCATCTCGCCTGGGTTCCGGCAGTAGCAAGCGCGGTCACTTTTGTTGCCATCTGTTTGGCATACAGAGAAATGAGGACTGAAAATCCATTCCATGTAAAAACGCCTGAAAGCAACACCATGGCAGCAAGCAAACTATCCTGGCTGCGGGACTTCTTCAATGACCATTACTTCATTATACCTTTTGATTTCATCACCAGGTATTTAAAAATATTTGAAAAACATGTTATTGACGCATTCATTGACCTTATTGCAAAAGGAAGCGTCGTACTTGGGCATCTCATCGGCTGGTTCGACAAGATCTTTGTAGATGGCGGTGTTAACCTGACTGTTTTTTCAATACGCTCCGCAGGACAGGCTGCCCGAAGCTTACAAACCGGGAAAATCCAGTCGTACTACATTGTGACTGCGGTGGGTGTCTTTTTATTGATATTATGGCTGGTAGTGATGTGAAAATCCATTTCCCCGACCGCCTTTTAAATTAATTTTGGATGATTGATCATATACTTACCTTACTCATTGCAATTCCTCTGCTTGGTGCCGCAGCAGTAGCGGTCTGGCCCGCGCATCGGCCTGAAAATTTCAGGATCATTGCACTCATTGCCCTTGTTCTGGAATTGTTGATCTGCGTAGTACTATATTTCTCATTCGAAAATCAAATTCCCGGACATCAGCTAAGCGAGGTAGTCGACTGGATTACGCTGCCTATTGGCTCGCTCGGCATTGTCTCCATTGATTATGCCGTGGCTGTCGACGGTATTAGTTTTCCGCTAGTCCTTTTGGCCGTTATCGTGCTTTTTGCTGGTGTGATCAGCTCCTGGAACATTACGCAGAAGGCCCGTGCCTATTTTGCATTATACCTGTTGCTGACGGGAAGTGTTATCGGCTGTTTTCTCGCGCAGGATTTCTTCCTTTTCTATCTTTTCTTCGAATTCATGTTGCTGCCTATGTATTTTCTCATCGGCTTGTGGGGTGGCCCGAGGCGGGAGTATGCAGCATTGAAATTCTTCATTTACACGTTTTTAGGCTCACTTCTGATCCTCATCGTCATGATCGGCCTTTATCTGTCGGTTATTGATCCTCTGGAAACAGCCCGGGTCGTGGGTGTTCTTGGAATGGAGGACGCCGTTCATCCTGATCTCATTCCTCAAATTCAACAGTGGCTGATCGATGGAAAAATTGCCCCCGAGCAAATCGTCCATACTTTCCGTTTCGCATACCTGGCAGATCCCGGCAACTACATCCCCGGATCTCTTTTGAATGTTACTTCCGAATATTTTGTAGCCAATACCCATTTGCGTTTGCTCGCTTTCTGGTTCCTGTTCATCGGTTTTGCCGTCAAACTCCCAGTGGCTCCGCTTCATACCTGGCTACCTGATGCGCACGTGGAAGCTCCCACACCGATTTCCGTGGTTTTGGCAGGGATACTTCTAAAAATCGGAGGCTACGGATTTATCAGGATCGTCGACGGATTTTTCCCGATCGAGGCGCAATACAGCGCGGTACCGCTGGCTGTTCTGGGAATGATCTCCATTATTTATGGAGGTTTCAATGCGTTGGGTCAAAGTGATTTAAAGAAAATGATCGCCTACTCCTCCGTCTCCCACATGGGATTTGTCCTGTTGGGTATCGCCGCATTCACAGCTGAGGGAATCAACGGCGCTATTTACCAAATGGTAAGCCACGGCATACTTTCGGCTATGTTATTTTTACTCACCGGCGTCATCTACGATCGTACCCACGATCGCCGCATCGATCATTACCGCGGTCTCATCGGCGCCATGCCGAAGTACACAATCCTTACTGGAATTGCATTTTTTGCCTCATTAGGCTTACCCGGTTTCTCAGGTTTTGTTGGAGAACTTTTCACGTTAATGGGCGCATTCCAGTCCCAGTCATTACCCGTCTGGATTCCAGCATTATCGACATTGGGTATTGTTCTGGCAGCCGCCTACTTCCTCTGGACCTACCAACGCATGTTTTTCGGAACATTCTGGTATAAAAACGGCGACAGTCACGTCCTTACCGACCTCACCCGCCGCGAAGCCGCTATGCTCATTCCGCTGGCTTTCCTGGCCGTGCTGCTGGGTATCCTTCCAGGAATCCTGTTCGACATGACGGGCCCTACTGTCGAGGCTTGGCTGGAAGGGTTGAAATAAGGAAGATTACAAAAAGTATGATATTTTCGGATTCAAATCCAAAATAACCATAATAATCAAGGATTGTAATCCAAAATAATTACGTTTTTCGCGTTTTGGCCCCTACTTCCCGAAGATCTGATCCAGGCTAAATCTGCCTTTTTTGGCCAATGCCTGCAATGTTTGTTCCTGCTCTGGGGTAAGGATGTCTATAATTTCAAGTCGTTTTTCTTCGGCTAGTCTTTTTTTGTCACTGCGCCTGGTATCGTCTCGACGTGACAATTTCCTTTCCAGCCTCGCGTATCTCTTATCTATTTTTTTCAACTGCTTTTGCTGGCGCTTGCTCAGGTCCAGTTCCTTTGCGAAGCGGTCCATGTTCTTTTCCAGGCGACGATTGTTGAGCTTACTGTTGGCTAGCTGCTCTTCTGTCCGGTAGGTTTCATTGTCATCGCGAGAATTGGCCGTGTTGGAAGTCGCACATCCTGAAAACCATAAGCCAACGACTACGAAACACAACATCAACGATTTTTTCATGGGGTGAAATTTTATGGGTTAAAAGTTGATGCTTATAACGCAAACCAATGGTTCTGAAATATATATTCTTTCATTATCCTGACTAGTAATATGTTTATTCAAATAAATGTACTTTTGCCGGAAAGTATAAATAGTATTTTTTGCAATCTTTACAGTAAACACAATAGGTTTTTATTTTAATGTATGGCCTTTTTTCCAAATTATATTTCCCTTCACCCTTATTTATCAGATGAAAGATAGTCCTCCTTCGCAAAGGTTATTGTCGCTGGATACGCTTCGTGGTTTTGACATGTTTTGGATTTCAGGAGGCGAAGAAATTTTCGCGGTACTGGCAAAAGTCACAGGTTGGTCGTGGGCTATTTTTATGGCGCACCAGTTCACTCACCCCGACTGGAACGGTTTCCGGGCATACGATCTTATTTTCCCGACCTTTCTCTTTATGGCCGGAGTTTCCACACCATTTTCATTGGGAAGCCGCCTAGAGAAGGGAGTACCAGCTTCTGAACTGATCAAAAAAGTGATTCAGCGGGGCCTTATCCTGGTACTGCTGGGTATCATTTACAATAATGGTCTGTTTCAAACGGAGTGGCATAATATGCGCTACCCAAGTGTGCTCGCTCGCATTGGTTTGGCCGGTATGTTCGCACAGATCATTTATTTATACACAGGAAAAAAAGCGCGCTGGATCTGGTTTGCAGGTTTGCTGATCGGCTATTACCTCTTTATGATGTTTTATCCGGTACCAGGCTGTGGTGCGGGTTTACTGACCATTGACTGTAACCCCGCGAGCTATATTGACAAAATGATCATTCCCGGCCGCCTTCATCTAACCATTCACGATCCTGAGGGTTTGGTTTCGACCATTCCGGCCATAGCTACGGGTTTAATGGGCATTTTTGCGGGAGAACTTTTGAGAACCAGCGACGAGGTGGTTTCTAAAAATAACAAAGTAGTCTATTTGCTTTTTGCAGGTATCGTCAGCCTTTTGGTATGCCTGGTGTGGGATTACTTTTTCCCGATCAACAAGAATTTATGGACCAGCTCGTTTGTGCTTTGCGCAGGCGGTTTCAGCACATTGCTGCTGGCATTGTTCTACTGGGTCGTGGACGTGCTGAATTATCGCAAATGGACATTGTTCTTTGTGGTGATTGGGATGAACTCCATTGTGATTTACATGGTGGGCCGTTTCATCGACTTCGCTTACACAGCCGATGCCCTATTTGGTGGGATACTAAGTTATCTCCCGCACCCGGTTGAAGCCATGGGAGAAGTAATCGCCTTCATTATGGTTCAATGGGCATTTATGTACCTGTTATTTAGAAATAAATTGTTTTTGAAAGTGTAAAAAATAGTCAATAAGTCACTGGGTCATGTGTTGTCTATTGCCGATAGTCACAGAACACATTCAGTCACTCATTCACTCATTCACTCATTCACTCATTAAAAATTCAGTCATTAAAAATATGTCCATCGAAGTTACCAATCTCACCAAAGTATACGGCGCGCAGCGGGCGATAGATGGAATTTCTTTTGCATTGAAAAAAGGAGAAATTGTCGGTTTTCTTGGCCCTAATGGCGCAGGAAAATCGACAACTATGAAAATCCTGACGGGCTACCTTAAACCTAGCGAAGGCGTCGCAAAAGTGTCGGATTTTGATGTGGTAAATCAGCCCATGCCGGCCAGACGCTCCATCGGCTACTTGCCGGAGCACAATCCATTGTACCTTGATATGTACGTGACGGAATTCCTGCTTTTTTCAGGAAAACTGTACGGAATGAGCGGATCGCCCCTCAGTGCGAGAGTCGACGAGGTGATCGCAATGTGTGGTCTTGAAGCTGAAAAGAGAAAAAAAATCGGTGAGCTTTCAAAAGGTTACCGGCAGCGGGTAGGTCTCGCACAATCGTTCTTGCACAATCCCGATGTACTGATCCTCGACGAACCTACCACGGGACTCGATCCCAACCAAATTCAGGAAATCAGGGAAGTAATCAGGACTGCAGGCAAGGACAAGACGGTGCTCTTTTCGACTCACATTATGCAAGAGGTGGAAGCGCTATGCGACCGTGTCATCATTATCAATAAAGGTAAAGTGGTGAGCGATAGCACATTGGAGGCACTTAGAAAAACAGGCGACTCGCTGGAAGAAATTTTCAGGGGCCTGACAAACTAGGTCTAAGAGCTACTTTAATTGTTAAAACCACAATCGTTGAAGCAATTATTAGAATTGCCTTAAAACTGTAATTTTTTAGATTTAAAGCCGTCGTAATTTGTTATCATTGTAAGTTTTCATAAAACTGTATTAGCATTGTCGAAGTCTTAAAACCTAACATTCCCTCGTTAAAATCAGTGATCCAGGTATGAAAAATTGGTTGTTTAGCCGGTTTCGTGTTGTTGTAAGTGTAGTCGTGCTGGTCATTCTAAGCTCAATGGTTTCCGTTGCGTGGAAGCTCATTACCGTTAAAATCAAACCTGCAAAAACTGAAACTGCCGTTGCCTCCAAAAAGAAGGTACACACTCCGAAAAAGCGCCTGGCCCCTGTACTTGTGCTTCCTGAAAATGAGTGGGTCGACAGCACATTGAAATCCCTTTCGATCGAACAGAAGATAGGCCAGCTTTTCATGGTCGCTACTTTCTCCAACCGCGACGAAGCACATTACAAATACATTGACAGGCTGATCGATGACTTTCATATCGGAGGTCTGATATTTTTTCAAGGCGGGCCGGTAGGCCAGGCATTACTTACCAATCGGTACCAGTCACATTCCAATATCCCGCTTTTTGTAGGGATTGATGGTGAATGGGGCCTTGGCATGCGACTGGACAGTACGATGTCATATCCCAAACAAATGGTACTCGGTTCCATCCAGAATGATGAACTCGTTTACCGCATGGGCAGCGACATTGCGAGGCAATGCAACCGGCTGGGAATCCAGATCAATTTCGCGCCGGTTTCGGATATCAACAGCAATGCAGGCAATCCGGTGATTGGTATACGATCATTTGGTGAGGATAAAGAAAATGTAACGCGGAAAGCCGTAGCCTACATGAAAGGCCTGCAACATCATAAAGTGATCGCCACAGCAAAACATTTCCCCGGCCACGGCGATACGGACGCCGACTCGCATTTTACATTACCTGTGCTGGGCCATTCAGCCGCGCAGTTGAATGAAACTGACCTTTACCCCTACCGTGAAATGATCGCTGACAGCCTGATGGGCGTTTTGAGCGGACATTTATTTATTCCTGCGCTCGACAATACACCGAACCAGGCCAGCTCACTTTCCGAAAAAGTAATCACCGGCCTCTTACGTAAAGATCTTGGCTTCCGCGGGCTCGTATTTACCGATGCCATGAACATGAAAGGTGTTTTGAAAACAGGTAAGGCCGCCGAAGTGAATTTGAAAGCATTAATCGCAGGTAATGACATATTGCTATATCCCGAAAGTATTGCCGAAACGGTTGCTAAAATCAAAGATGCGATCAATCAAAAAATCATCAGTGAAAAGATTATTGACGATAAAGTAAAAAGGATTCTTCAGGCGAAATACTGGGCCGGATTGAGCAAGTACCAGCCTATTGATATCACCAATTTGTACGATGACCTTAATACGGAAAAAAGTAAGGAATTATACCGTGAGCTTTGCGAGGCTGCGGTGACCGTTGTGAAAAATGATAATAATCTGATTCCGATCGGGTCGGTCATTGATAATAATATGGCTTCGGTGAGCCTGGGTGAAGGAAGCAGTGCCGCTTTTCAGAAAATGCTTTCGACCTACAAGCCGATGCGGTCGTATACATTTTACGACGGGCCAACATCACAGGAAGAGATTTCCGAAATGCTGACTTATCTGCAGCCTTACAATACTATCATCGTTGACATCCATGGTATTGCGTCCAAGCCAACAAGAAATTACGGCGTGACGAGCGGTATGACGGATTTTGTCAACCAATTGAAACAAAAGAATAAAAAAGTGATCCTTTGCCTCTTCGGCACACCATACAGCATTCGGTTTTTCCCTGAAACCGATGTACTGATCTGTGCCAGCCAGGACGGGAAAGATCAGCAGGAGATTGTACCGCAGATTATTTTTGGTGCTATGAGTGGCGAAGGAAGGCTTCCGGTTTCAGTTCTTTCGTACAGATCGGGTAGCGGCGTAAGCACTACGCCTATCAACAGGATCGCTTTTGGCACACCTGAGAGCGTGGGAATGGATGCAGGCTCATTGAAAAAAATAGATGAAATCGCCACGGCTGCGGTGAGTGACCATGTGTTCCCGGGCTGCGAAATATTAGTAGCCAGAAAAGGCAAGATCATTTACGAAAAACAATTCGGCGCACTGAATTACCGGACGCCGGAGCGGGTAACTTCCGAAACCATTTACGACCTGGCTTCGCTGACCAAAGTTTCAGCAACATTACAGGCGGTCATGCTCTTGTACGACCGCAAACAGATTACCCTGGACGATAAAGCCTCTACGTATCTGCCCGAATTGGCAGGAACCAGCAAACAGAATTTCACCATACGCGACCTGTTGCTGCATCGTTCGGGATTGATCTCGTTTTACCCTCCGCTTTGGGACAGGACCAAAACCAGCGCCGGTGGCTTGCTACCCGAATATTACAGTTCCAAATCAGACACGGCCTACTATTTGCAGGTTGCTCCAAAGCTCTTCGCGAAAGGTGCATTGAGAGATTCTGTCTGGAAATGGGTGGTGGAGTCACCTATGAACAACAGAAAAGACAGGTCGGGGAACTATGGATATTTGTATAGCGACCTTGGATTTTTGACATTACAAAAGATCGTTGAAAAGGTAACCGGTCAGCCTTTGGACATTTTTGTTGCCTCTAATATTTACGAACCGTTGGGTCTTTCCTATCTCGGTTTTAATCCACTGCGCCGTTTCCCCGAAAAACAAATTGCACCTACTGAAAACGACTATCGTTTTAGAGGACAGCTTCTGCAAGGTACCGTTCATGATCAAATGGCGGCCATTGTCGGTGGTGTCGCAGGCCACGCAGGGCTGTTCGGAACGGCACGGGATCTGGCTATTTTATTCCAGATGAACTTATGGAAAGGTAATTACGCTGGTAAAAGATACTACGAACAAACCACCGTTCCTGTGTTCGCACGTGGATACGACGAGTCACATCACCGCGGACTGGGCTGGGATAAAGCACCCTCTGACGGCAATAGCTCATATGTGTCACCGCAGGCCTCATTGAACTCATTCGGGCACACTGGCTTCACCGGAACTATGGTTTGGATGGACCCGGAAGAAGATCTTCTCTTTATTTTTCTCTCAAACCGCGTGAATCCGGACGCTGAAAACACCAGTATCACTACCCAGAGAACACGTCGAAAAATACAGGATGTGGTATACAGCTCATTGCTCGAAAGGAAAAGCGAGCTTCCGTAATACATAGGAAAGTGTATTTCAAAAATATCTCTAACTTTACCAGTCAAACAGGTTAGCGGAAAGATATTAAGACAGATACATGAAAAAAACATTTATTAAAGAGAGTCTATTTGCCATTCTAGCCACGGTTTTCAGCCTGGCATCTTCATTCGGACAAGCAACAATTACAACAGGGGTACTAAACCCAACCACAGTTTGCCAGGGAGGTAATGTGTCAGTACCGTACACAACCACAGGAGTTACCGCGCCATTAACCAATTTTGTCGCTCAATTATCCGACGCCGCAGGTGCTTTTGGAGCACCCGTAGAAATTGGTTCTGCCTTAACTACGCCCATTACTGCCACTATTCCAGCAGGAACGGCAGCGGGTACAGCTTATAAAATTCGCGTCATTTCTGTTCTGGCCACTGTAACTATTGCAACCGGCACAGAAAGCGCAGCGCTTCAAGTAAATGCGCTGCCTGCCGCTCCGGTAGTGGCTTCACCTGTTCCATATGTTCAGGGCGCTACCGCCGTCGCGTTGTCAGCAACAGGAACTGGCCTACTATGGTATGACGGTGCAACAGGCGGTACCGGGAATGCAACAGCCCCGATTCCCACGACAACCGCTGTTGGTACTACCAGTTATTATGTAAGCCAGACCGTCACTGGTTGCGAGGGCCCACGCGCTAAAATTGATGTGAATGTAACGGCTTGTACACCACCCGCTGCACCAACAGTAGCGAATAAAAATTATACCGTTGGAGACGCTGCCGTTCCATTAACAGCAACTCCCAATACAGGACTACTGTGGTACGATGCTGCAACCGGAGGAACGGGTTCAGCGACGGCTCCATCCCCTTCTACGGCATCCGCAGGCACAAAAAGTTACTTTGTAAGCCAGACTGTGAGTAACTGCGAAAGCGCGAGAGCTGAGATCGTTGTTACCGTCACTGCATGTACACCACCCGCTGCACCAACAGTAGCAAATAAAAATTATACCGTTGGAGACGCTGCCGTTCCATTAACTGCGACAGGAACCAATTTAAAATGGTACGATGCTGCAAGTGGTGGCGTAGGCTCAGGTACGGCTCCAACACCTTCTACGGCATCCGCAGGTACAAAAAGTTACTTTGTAAGCCAGACAGTGAGTAGCTGCGAAAGTCCTCGTGCGGAAATCGTTGTGACCGTCACTGCATGTACCCCACCCGCTGCTCCAACAGTGGCCAATAAAAGTTATATAGTGGGCGACGCAGCCGTTCCATTAACTGCGACAGGAACCAATTTAAAATGGTACGATGCTGCAAGTGGTGGCGTAGGCTCAGGTACGGCTCCAACCCCTTCTACGGCATCCGCAGGCACGAAAAGTTACTTTGTAAGCCAGACTGTGAGTAGCTGCGAAAGTCCTCGTGCGGAAATCGTTGTGACCGTAAGTGCTTGTACGCCACCCGCTGCTCCAACAGTTGCTAATAAAAGTTATACCGTTGGCGACGCTGCCGTTCCATTAACTGCCACTGGAACCAACTTAAAATGGTACGATGCCGCAACCGGTGGCACAGGGTCAGGTACAGCTCCGACA
This sequence comes from Dyadobacter pollutisoli, assembly GCF_026625565.1. Taxonomy (NCBI): domain Bacteria; kingdom Pseudomonadati; phylum Bacteroidota; class Cytophagia; order Cytophagales; family Spirosomataceae; genus Dyadobacter; species Dyadobacter pollutisoli. The sequence continues at coordinate 6,612,796 of NZ_CP112998.1, read as the reverse complement.
CCTTCTACGGCTTCGGCAGGTACAAAAAGCTATTATGTATCCCAAACCGTTGGTAGCTGCGAAAGCCCTCGCGCGAAAATCGATGTGATCGTAAGCAATTGTGTACCACCCGCAGCACCAGGCGTAAGTGATATTTCTTATTGTATCAATGGCACAACTGCAACATTAACTGCCACAGGAACTGGTTTGAAATGGTATGCGGCTTCGTCAGGTGGCGCAGCATTGGGCGCAGCTCCCAAGCCTTCCAGTGCCGTAGAGGGAACTACAAGTTACTTTGTAAGCCAAACAGTAGGTGGTTGTGAAAGCACCCGTGCTGAAATCAAAGTAACTATTAACAAAACAAATCCTCCCGCAGTTGAAGATATTACTTACTGTCTCAATGTAACCGCATCTACGTTAACCGCAACCGGGACCGACTTGAAGTGGTATGCTGCCGCAACCGGTGGAACTGGCTCGGCATCTGCACCAACCCCTACAACCAATGCTGTTGGTACAAAAAGCTATTATGTAACTCAGACATTAAATGGCTGTGAAAGCGCAAGGGCTGAAATTAAGGTTACTGTAAAAAACCTTTCTGCTCTGCCTGCTGTAACCGCCATCGTTAATATTTGCCAAAATTCAACGGCCACTGCGCTGACTGCAACCGGAACGGATTTGAAATGGTACACCGCAGCAACTGGCGGTACTGCATTGGGATCAGCCCCTGTACCAGCTACGGCTACGGCTGGAACAACCAGTTATTATGTAAGCCAAACTGCCGCCGGACTGTGTGAAGGCCCTCGTGCGAAGATCGATGTAGTAGTGAAAGACACTCCCGCAGCGCCCGCTGTGACACCTGTCAACTATTGCGTTTCAGCCAAAGCAGTAGCATTAACTCCTGCCGGTGGCGTTTACAAATGGTACACAACCCCAACAGGAGGAACCGGCTCGGCTACAGGCCCAGTTCCAACCACTACTACACCGGGAACGACATCTTATTATTTGACACAATCCAATACTTACGGAAGCCTTTCCTGCGAAAGCCCACGTGCCAAACTGGACGTAATCGTCAATGCAACCCCGGCACCATTGCCAACCGTTTCCGATATTTTCTGCCAGGAACGTGCTGATAAAACTTATACTTTCCCAACGCAGGCAGCAGAAGGAAATACCATTAACTGGTACACAGCTGCGACGGGCGGGACGGCCAGTACTGCTACACCTTCTGTTAATCTGAAGACAGCGGGTGAAACGATTTTCTACGCAACGCAGATCAGCGGAAAAGGCTGCGAAAGCACTACCCGCATTGTTCAGAAAGTGAAAGTAAAACCTCTTCCGGCACTTCCGGGAATTGAAAAACCACTCATTGAATATTGCCAGTTTGTACCGGCCGTTCCATTGACTGCTACACCGGTTACCAATGGAATTTTGAATTGGTACAAAACTAACGACCAGGGTGAAGCTCCTAGCGCTGCTGCGCCTACTCCATCCACAGCAGAAGGCGGTACTACTTCTTTTTATGTAGGTCAAACTTTGGAAGGTTGTGTCAGTGACCGTGCCAAAATTGATGTGAAAATCAATACAACACCGAAGCCTACTACCAAAACTTCCCTGGCCTATTGCCAGAATGAAGTGGCTCCGGTACTGGATGCGACCGGAACTGTGCTGAAATGGTACCGCGAGGCAAATGGTACAGAATGGCAGGGTGTTCCTTTTACGCCATTCACTGAGAAAGTGCAGGACTATTCCTTCTACGTTACTCAAACAGGGGCAAATGGTTGCGAAAGTCCAAAAGAGGAAATTAAAATACATATCAAATCATTGCCTTCTGCTACGATTTCTGGTAGCTCTACCATCGATCTGGGGCAAACCGCAACTGTGACGATCAAATTTACTGGTGACGGACCATGGATATACGCATTGTCCAATGGCATAACTGATACCACCGACCAGGCTAATCATCAGGTTCAGGTAAAACCAAGCACGACCACTTCTTACCTCGTAACAGAAGTTTCCAATGCCTGCGGAAAAGGTCTTCCGATCGGTAGCGCGCTGGTGACTGTGAAAATCCCGACGATTAGCTCAGGAAATCCTTCTGTGGCAGAGGCTTGTGCAGGTAAGACATTCAATGTACCATTCCAACAATCAGGGGACTTCCCGGCTGGAAATACGTTTAAATTACAAATTGCAACCGTGAACGAGGACGCCAAATTCAAGACCATTCCTTCGGTAGCGACGAGCAATTCTGTTACCGCTACATTACCGGATACTACCAAAGGCGGAAGTTACTTTCTGAGAGTGATCAGTTCAGGTGCTAACCCGGATTTCACTGTCAAAGGAAGCGTGAGCGCCATTACCATTACGGCCAGCCCGCTGCCAGTAGCAACATTGACAGGTACGCAAACGATCCTGATCGGCGAAAGTGCTGACCTGAAAGTAGAGATCACAGGGAAATCACCCTGGACATTCAGCTTGAACAATGGCGTGAAGGATACGTTGATCACTGCGGCTGCAACACCATTTACATTCAAAGTAGCACCGAGAGTAACCACGACTTATAACATTACGAAGTCAACAAATGGCTGCGGAACCGGAACGGGTGCTGGCTCGGCAAGGGTACAGGTCGATCCTATCCTCGGTGTTGAACCTCCTGCTCCTGCTGACTGGGTGAAGGTTTATCCTACATTGATCGATTCAAAAATTACGGTTGAAATCACTGGCGTTGTTTCTCCAAAAGAAGCGAGCGTTGAGGTGATCGATTTGAACGGGCGATCGAGGGCGACCAAAGCAATCCGTCAGAAAACAACCGACGTTGATTTTGGAGGTTATCCTTCGGGGCTGTATTTGATCCGCATTCAAAACGGAAATCTAAACACAGTTCAGCGTGTTATGAAACCTTAATTTGCATTATAAAACACTGGATGGGACATTTGTTGCTTAGCGATAAATGTCCCATTTTTTATCACCTATTGGGAAAAGACATTGGATATCCAGACCGACATTCTCGATCATCATTTTATGGCAGAGGCGCTACGTCTCGCGCAGGTTGCGTATGACGAAGGCGAAATACCCGTCGGTGCGGTGGTTGTGATCGGAGAGCGCATTATCGGCAAAGGCTATAATCAGACCGAGAAGCTCAATGATGTGACCGCCCATGCCGAAATGATCGCCATTACGGCTGCTTCTGACCACCTGGGGTCAAAGTACCTGCAGGACTGCACATTGTATGTGACGCTTGAACCTTGTGTAATGTGCGCAGGTGCGCTTTACTGGACACAGATGAAGCGGGTGGTACTGGGCGCGATGGATGAAAAACGTGGTTTCTCTAAATTAGGAAAAGGTATTTTGCACCCCAAAACAAAGTTGTCAAGCGGAATTCTAGCCGCGGAATCGCAGGAGTTGTTAGTCAAATTTTTTAGGCAATTAAGAACATAAAGCGTTTTTCTGCTGTTAGCCAACTAATCAAGCATATTCATTTTTCATTTAAACTACACTTAAAATGGCATTTACACTAGATCCCTTACCTTACGCAAACAATGCATTGGAGCCGCATATCGATGCATTGACCATGGAGATACATCATGACCGTCACCACCAGGCCTATGTTACCAATTTGAATGCAGCAGTGGCAGGTACCGAATTGGAAGGCAAAACAATAGAAGAAATTATCGCCAATATCAGCAAAGCGCCGGCACCAGTTCGTAACAATGGCGGAGGTCACTGGAACCACTCATTTTTCTGGAAATCACTTTCTCCAAACGGGGGCGGCGAACCAACGGGCGAGCTAGGAAAAGCTATCACAGCGAAATTCGGTTCATTCCAAGCATTTAAAGACGAGTTCAAAAAAGCTGCCACAGGTCGTTTCGGCTCAGGCTGGGCCTGGTTGATCAAATCTGGCGACGGCGTAGCGATCACTTCTACCCCAAATCAGGACAACCCATTGATGGACATTGCAGAAGTAAAAGGAACGCCTATCATCGGTTTGGACGTGTGGGAACATGCTTATTACCTGAAATATCAAAACAAACGCCCGGATTACATCGACGCATACTGGAACGTAGTGGACTGGAAAGCCGCTGACGCTCTTTATGTTGGAGCTAACTAAGGGTTGAAAATATAGATTTAGGTTTGAAGGTTGAAAAAAAAGTGCACTGTTGGACTTGCAACCTTCAAACCTTTTCCTAATTTTGTGTCCTCGAAAGGGGTTTTCCCATCAGAACGGAGGTTGTAGCTCAGTCGGTTAGAGCGCTAGATTGTGGTTCTAGAGGTCGCGGGTTCGAGACCCGTCTCCCTCCCATTTTAAGTATTCAAAGTCAAACAAAATGCCTGTAAATCAATGATTTATGGGCATTTTTGTTTTTGGCAGTATGCCAAAATATTCAAAAAAACCCATTCTTTTTGAGCGTCATTCGTGTAGTCTTTTTAAAGACGCTCGAAATAGCCTCCAAAACGGGGTTAATTCATTGATTGTCAAGATGTATGTACGCTGAACATCTTGATTTGCAAGCGCGGCGACTCGACATTTGTTCATTCTAAACGCTTGTGTTATGTTAGAAAACAGTTTCGGGTTGTTTTTCTATTTGAAAACAACGAAAAATCAAAAGGAAGGTTTACGATATGTTTACCTTAGAATTACAGTCGATGGAAAGTATATCGATTTGTCTACCAAACGTCTCTGCAACCCAAACAGGTGGAGCACGGAAGCAGGGCGGGCTACCGGAAATAATGAGGCTGCCAGGACACTCAATGCCTATTTGGACACCTTGACCTCGAAAGTCTTCCAGGCAAGAAAAATGCTCATTGACGATGATAAGCACGTAACCGCAGAAACATTGAAAAATGTTTTGCTTGGTAAAAGCACTGAAAAGCGTACAATCCTGGAAGTGTTTGAGCACCACAACAAACAAATGGAAGCACTTGTTGGCAAAGAGTTCGCACCCTTAACCTTGAAGAGGTACAAAACGGCCCGGGAACACACCCAATCCTTCATTCAGTGGAAATACAAAGTGGATGACTTTCTCATCAGCGATCTTGACTTTGAATTCATTTCGGAATTTTCCTTCTGGTTAAAGACTGCCCGGGGTTGCAATCACAATTCAGCAATCAAATACATGTCCAATCTTAAGAAGATTGTTCTCATCTGTGTCAATAATAAATGGCTGAAAAAGGATCCGTTTCAAGGGTTCAAACTGACGAAGAAAGAAGTCGTCAAAAATCCACTGAGCAGAGAGGAGCTAAAACGTCTGACGGAAAAAGTATTTGAAGTGGAACGGATCAGCCAGGTGCGTGATATTTTCCTGTTTTGCTGCTACACAGGATTGGCTTATGTCGATGTTAAACATTTAAAACGCACGGATATCGTGATCGGAATGGATGGAGATCCCTGGATTGATACAACACGCCAAAAAACCGATGCTCCAACAAGAATCCCATTGCTCCCAGGTGCTCTTGAAATAATGGACCGATACAAGGATGACCCACAATGCAGCAATCTCGGCGTTGTACTTCCGGTTCTTAGCAACCAAAAGATGAACGCCTACCTGAAAGAGATTGCAAGTCTATGCGGTATCTCCAAAACGCTTACTTTCCACATTGCAAGACACACCTTTGCTACCACCGTCACGCTGAGTAATAAAGTACCGATAGAAACGGTTTCGAAGATGCTTGGGCATCGGTCTTTGAAGCAAACTATGATCTATGCGAAGATTTTGGACATAAAGGTTAGTGAGGATATGAAAGCACTGAAGGAGAAATTGAGGAACTTTTAACAGCGCGTGACCGAATCTGTATGGCACTACCGTTGGAACGGTAAAAGCAGACTGTCGCTACCGATCTGAATTTTGCCCTTGTCCCAATCTGCTTTGCTGCTTGAAAAAATCTTCTTTTTGTAATCCGAAATAACCCTTTCCGTCTCAGCAGCAGCCTCTTTTGCAGTAATACTTTTGGAAGAAGGCTGCGCAAACGTGAGCGAAACGAGCAAACAGAACAGGGAAATAAGAGCTGCTTTGAAAAAGGACATATGGAAGTGAAATGTTGGACGTTAATAGAAGAACTGAAATTCGTTGGCAAATAAACAAAAAAGGACAGTCGCTAGCAGTCCTAGAATCTCTAAAATCTACCTTGCAGTTGCTCGCAGCGCATTGCTGAATACCCCAGTGAGGCCAAATGAAACCATAAATTTGCTTTGTTGTCCGGTTTGTTTTGCTTTCATTTGGGTTGTTACCAACATGTTCCACCTCAATGAAAAAGCACATTTCCCTGATAAGTTTGTTGGTCGAGGATTATGACAATGCGATCTCCTTTTATGTGCAAAAGCTGGGGTTCGTATTGCTCGAAGATACGATGTTGAGTGAGACCAAACGGTGGGTACGTATTGCGCCAGGTGCGGCGACCGAATCCTGTTTGCTTCTCGCAAAGGCAGTTACGGGAGAGCAACGGGCCCATGTAGGTGATCAAACTGGCGGACGAGTCTTTCTTTTTCTGAACACCGACGACTTTTGGCGCGACTACCATAATTTGGTTTCAAATGGTGTTCGAATTGTCCGGGAGCCGTCGGAAGAAAGTTATGGTACTGTGGCAGTCTTCGCCGACCTTTATGGTAATCTGTGGGACCTGATCGAAATGAAAAATTAATCAATGCTTATTTCTTCTAGTATTAGAAAAAGCAAGGAAAGAAATTGACATCAGTTTTGGTCTCGGGAATGCAATGAAAAACCTAGGAGTTTAATTCTGAATGAAAATGGATAAATCAAACGGATACGAAGAGAACGCAGCGACATTCATTCGCTGTCGCTCGACGGGCATCAATGGCGTAGGCGTGGCATCGGTTCGGAATTGGGCAAGGTCACTGTTTCTAAATGCAACGGTGCTGGACATAGGCTGCGGTACGGGCCTGCCCATTTCGAAGACATTGGCAGATGAAGGTTTGACCATTTATGGAATGGACGCGTCGCCTTCAATGGTCCAAATCTTCAAGCAGAACTTCCGAAATAGTCCCGTCGCATGTGAAGCCGCAGAAGATTCCTCATTTTTCAACCGGCAGTTCGACGCCATCATTGCCTGGGGGCTCATGTTTCTCTTACCTGAAAAAACACAGAAAGTTGTAATTCAAAAAATAGCAAATGCGCTATCCAATGGTGGAAAGCTGCTATTTACGGCACCTGCTCAGAAAATGAAATGGGAAGATGCCATTACAAGAATCGAATCGGTATCGCTCGGAGCGGAGAGTTATAAAGAGCTGCTGGTAGCGTCGGGGCTTTCGGTTATTGAGGAGTTTGAGGATGAGGGCGGGAACCACTATTATCATGCGGAGAAGCATTAACTACAAAAAAGGACTGTCGCCAACAGTCCCTCATTCCTAAGCTTTCGCCTCCATCTTCTCAAACCCTTCCCAAAGCACCTTCACATCAAAAAGCGCCGATTTTTCAGCCTTATCAAACGGAATATCCGAATGATAAAGCGCCAGATCATGGATCATTTTAAGCGAATGCGCCAGTTCCTTGCAGCCCTGACATTCTACGAGATACCAAAACTTGGCTTGGGACTCTGTCAGCGGATCGCCGACATTTGATGCGTGACGTGCATTAACCGCTGGGTTGACTGAATTTGCATTCGCGTCAACACCTGAACCATCCGAAGTTTGCATTTAAAATGGGTAAGTGTGAATAAATAAGGAGAGGTCACCGCAAACTTCGTCAAAGAGCTAACTTTGATAGGTCTCGGGACTTGCACCCGTATGCCTCTCCAAGGCCATTTTGTCCTAAATTTTAACATTAGCTCTATATTTAATTCTCAAAGTTTGCGGGGCAAATATAGGGGAAAGTTTGGTTGGGTGGGTAGGGGGCTAAAAGGCAAAATCTAATCTTTGGAAACACGACAATGCCAATCAAACAGATTTGCACAACTGCATTCGAAATGTTAACCGATAAATAAATGCTTTCTGCTCCGGCAGGTAGATTTTGTATTTTACAGGAAAAATCTTGAACCTAACCTCTATTTTATGACTGCCGTAGTGGGAATACTAAATAAGACCGCGGTGGCTTTGGCTGCCGATAGCGCTGTGACTGTAACAGGCCCAAACCAAAACAAGATTTATAATACTGCCAATAAGATTTTCAAACTATCCAAATACCATCCGGTGGGAATTGCCATTTACGGTTCCGCGGAGCTTCTCACAACGCCTTGGGAAATCATCATTAAATCCTTCAGAGAATCACTGGGCAACGATAAGTTTAATACATTACTCGAATATCGTAACAAATTTATCGAGCATGTCCAGACAAGTGACAAATATTTAACTCAAGTTGCAAAGGGTCAAGCCATCAGAAGATTGTTGGATGAATTCATACAAAGGCATGTTGGAAAGAAACGATTCAATCCAGCTGGATTTGATCATGCAGCATTCATTTCGTACTTGGACCGGCAGCACAACCGGTTTTCGAATCGGGCAGAAGCGGGTAGCTCTGGAATTGCCCCCAATACTATCAATGATTTTATTGATGCTTACGATTTGCGGCATTTGATAACCCAGCGCGGAATTAATGCAGGCAACGGTGTTTTTGAGGCGGTACGTCGAACAATTGTTGCTTATTTTCAGTCAGGAGAATTTTTTGACAATCTTTCTTCTGGTTTAGTTTTTGCGGGTTATGGAGAAAATGAAATTTTTCCATCTTTACAAAGTATAACCCTTGGGGAAATAGTTGGGAATGTCGCAAGGTGGGTAGAGGGGAAGTCCGATATTATAGATGATTCAAACAGTGGTTCAATCGTACCATTCGCGCAAACAGATGTGATGGAAATGATGATTACAGGAATACATCCCTATTTGACGAGGGTTTATCACAATGGAATAGAGCAAGTTATTACTGATTTATTGAATACGATATCTGGATTTCCCTTGGATCAACCGGCAGTAGATCAACTCAAAGCTCATCTTTCAAGGATAGATGTAGGAGAGTTAGTAAAGAGATTCGACGATAATGTCCAAGGCGCGTCATTTCGATATTATGTTGAACCAACAGTAAGTACCGTAGCGTTCTTATCAAAAGAAGATTTGAGCGACTTAGCTGAAAATCTTATTTATATGACATATATGAAGCGCAGAATTATGTCCGCGGAAGAAAGTGTAGGGGGACCAATTGATGTAGCTATAATTTCTAAAACAGATGGGTTTATATGGATGAAGAGGAAGTACTATTTCAAGCAAGATCTAAATCCTCATTTTTTCCATATATATTATAAAGAAAAAAATAACGCTAATTTTGAACAATCATAACCAATTCATATATGACTTATCCAAGAGAAAAATCAAAAAAAGAAACAGGCCCGTTTTCGTTGCGAGGACATCGTCCCGTGAATTCTGATGTTCTCGGTCAAATTCGAATTGACACTCCCCCGGAAAAAACCGCTTCTATAATTTCGGACAATCTCCGAGACTTAGTCAGTAGGCAGCTGTTCAATGGCAACAGCCACTAATTATAATATACCTTTTAGGCCGGTTCAACCGGCCTTTTTTATACCACATTCAATATAACATCCCAAACATCCAAAGCGGAACCTTCGAGCCATACCCAACTTCAATTCCATCCGCAGCGACATAAGCATCTTCCAGGCCGACAAGCTGCTGCCGTGACTTATTGGCTCCGCCTACTTCGATTGTAATTTGGCGGTCGAGCTTGAAATCACCCTTTTCGGTATATTCTACTTTATGCAAAGGTTGGACCTGGCTCAGAAAAAAGCTCTCGCGCAAAGTGCCCATATCCGGTCTGCTTTGGTGTAATGCGTATTGAAGATTAGGGTGACTCAGGTAGACCTTCTCCGGTTTTTGCAGGCGAGTAATGCCAGAACTATCCCGATGCAGCAACATCAAAACGCCAAGCTCTTCCAGATAATGCATATACTCCACCACCAATGCCCTACTGGTATTCAGTGTCTCACTTAATTTGCTGACATTCGGTTTCAAGGGAACACTCTCTGCCAACACCACCAGCAATTGTTTCAGCTTATCAACCGACGCGTAGCTGATGCCATAAACCGCAGGCAGATCAAGTTCCAAACTCAACTGAATTGTTTCGGTGAGCTTTTGCGCATACACTTCTTTGTTTTCCAGAAAATAGGGGTAGTAACCGTGTTGCAGGTAATCATTCCAATGCGCAAGAGGTTTGATTGTTTGCGTAAGATCGAGGGCAAGCTGCATGTGTCCGCTCAGAAGATCTGAAAGAGTTATAGCCGGCCAGGAAACGATATCCTGAATTTGAAGAAATTCCCGAAACGAGAGTCCATGCAAATGGTACATCACGGCTCGTCGGCTCAAATCACCTTTGCTACGCTCCAAATGCATAATAGATGAACCGGTGAAGACAATACGCAGATTTGGGAAATCGTCGTAAAGATTTTTGATTTCCTGCGACCAGTTCGCATACCGGTGCACCTCATCCAAAACCAGCAGCTTTCCACCAGTCTTCACAAATGTTTCTCCCAGATCGTACAGACGATGTGCACTGAAATATAGGTCGTCCAGACTTACATACAATGTTTGTCCGGACGGAAGAGCCATTTGCTTCAAATATTGAAGTACCAGCGTCGTTTTACCGGCACCCCGTGCACCTTTGATTCCAATCAGCCGATTGTGTTCCCAATCAATCTGATGGATCATATCCCGCACGAACTTTGTAGATGTGCGCTGTAACTTGGCCAGGTATTTTGTGAAAGGAATTTCCAAAGTGTTATTTGTAAGTTACAAAAGTAGTAATATTTTGTAATTTCCAAATAACACTTTGATGTATGGCGAGTTGGAAGAGACCTTACCTAGCCAGCTGCAAATCCGCAATACTCTTAATCCGATTCCGTTCCAAAAACGCATCAATCGTCTCAAAATGCTCGATTACGCGCTTATCCTTAAACTCAAAAACCTTTTGAGATAACCCCTGTAAAAAGTCACGATCGTGGGAAACCAGCACCAATGTTCCGTCAAAGTTCCGGAGTGCCTCTTTCAAAACATCCTTTGATTTCAAATCCAAATGGTTTGTAGGCTCATCGAGAATCAATAGATTCACCGGTTCCAGAAGCAGCTTCACCATGGCAAGGCGGGTTTTTTCTCCTCCGGACAACACACTTACTTTCTTGTCGATATCTTCTCCCTGGAACATGAAAGCGCCCAAAATATTCTTGATCTGGGTTCTTACGTCTCCTTCCGCGACTTCGTCGACCGTTTGGAAAATCGTCAGGTTCGGGTCCAATAAGGATGCCTGGTTTTGGGCAAAGTAGCCGACTTTCACATTGTGGCCAAGCTGGCAGGTTCCATCCACATTGATCTGCCCCATGATGGCTTTGATCATTGTCGATTTTCCTTCGCCATTCCGGCCGACGAATGAGACTTTTTCGCCTCTCGAAATGGTCATACTGGCGTTCTTGAACACGACCTGATCTCCGTAGGATTTTGAAACGTCCTTTACCGTAACCGGATAATCGCCTGATCGTGGCGAAGGTGGAAAACGGAGTTTCAGGGCTGAGTTGTCGATTTCGTCGATTTCGATGATTTCCAGTTTCTCCAGCATGCGTTCGCGGGAGGAAACCTGGTTGGTTTTGGAGTATGTTCCACGGAAGCGTTCGATGAATTGCATGTTATCTGCAATCATTTTCTGCTGTTCCTGATATGCCTTGATCTGGTGTGACCTGCGTTCCTCACGCAGCACGAGGTAATGCGAATAGTTGGCTTTATAATCAAAAATCCGTCCCATCGTTACTTCAATGGTCCGGTTGGTAATGTTGTCGATGAAGGCGCGGTCGTGGGAAATGACCATCACCGCATTGGCCTTATTCACTAAAAAATCTTCCAGCCACATCACAGATTCAATGTCAATGTGGTTGGTAGGCTCATCGAGCAAAATAAGGTCTGGCTTTTGCAACAGGATTTTAGCAAGCTCAATGCGCATGCGCCACCCGCCGCTGAATTCCTTGGTTTGCCGCTGAAAATCTTCCGGGCGGAATCCCAATCCTTTTAATGCTTTTTCAACTTCGGCGTCATAATTGACTTCTTCGAGCTGGTAATATTTCTCACCTATTTCTGTAACCTGCTCGATGATGGCCATATATTCATCGCTCTCATAATCAGTACGGGTTTCGAGTGCGAGATTCAGTTTTTCCATTTCGGCACGCATTTCAAAAACCTGCTTGAATGCCTTGGCGGCTTCCTCGAAAACGGTACAGTTATCCTCGGTGAGTAAATGTTGTGGCAAATAAGCAATTACGGCGTCTTTCGGCGCGCGAACATGGCCGCGATTGGCTTTTTGCTCACCAGCAATAATTTTCATCATTGTGGATTTCCCCGCTCCATTTTTACCCATCAGGGCAATTTTATCGGTAGGATTAATAACGAAGGAAACTTCGCTAAAAAGGACAGAACCGCTAAATTCAACGGCCAAATTTTCAACTGTAATCATCTTCTCATTTTTTGAAGCCGCAAAGGTACGATGATACGATTATTGACCAACAGTATTGAATCAATTGTTAATCAGGAACGTTTTTAAATAAAGGCACGAGGCCCTACTAAACTATTTTAAAAGAAGATAAACAACTAAAATATATGGACTTACGCACAACATTGTCAGTCAATGAGAGCTTTATGGAAATGCTGACAGATATAAAAAATCGTGGAGCAAAAGCAGAAATGATCCTGGACATCAACGGATTGGAACGGGCCGAGGGAGTTATTAAGGAAATTCACGCTGATGATCCAAACCCTTACATCGAACTGCAAGATGGGACGAAGATTGTAGAAAAAACGATTGCCGCGCTTAATGGACTTTTCCGGCCTGAGTATGCCGGGTGTTAATGGCTTTAAAGTCACAAAAAAGGACTGTCGCCAACAGTCCTCCAATTCCTACACTTTCGCCCCCATCTTCTCGAAGCCTTCCCAAAGCACTTTCAAATCAAAAAGCGCCGACTTTTCGGCCGTATCAAACGGAATATCCGAATGATAAAGCGCCAGATTGTGGATCATTTTGAGTGAATTCGCCAGCTCCTTACAGCCCTGACATTCTACGAGATACCAAAATTCGGCTTGTGATTGCGTCAGCGGTGTGCTGACATTTGATGCGTGACGTGCATCATTCGTTGGGTTGACTGAATTTGCATTCGAGTCGACACTTCCTTCATTCGTTAAAGTTTGCATTTGACCATGAAAAAAGAGTGAGAAATAAGGAGAGGTCACCGCAAACTTTAACGAATGAAACTACATCGGTCAGGTCTCGGGACTTGCACCCGTATGCCTCTCCAGGACCATTTTGGTCTGACATTTGAAAATAGCTTCATAAAAATTTATTAAAGTTTGCGAGGCAAATATAGGGGAAAGTTTATCACATCTTCAATACAAATTCTGAGAAGAAATGCCGTGACGCAAAGCTTCTTGAAAAATTATCCAAGTTTCCCATTTTTGGGAAAATTCGCTGTATCTTGCATTAATAATCTAAATTTTCAACGTGACAATGGGAAACAACGACATACCGATCAACATTTCGGATTTGTTTGAACAAGTAGGAAGTGGCCCCTCTGTAAGCTTTTCGGAAATGGTTGAACAGAAAAAATTAGAGCTTGGCATTACAGACTTTCAAATGTCAAAAATCCTGGGGATACCAAAGAACACCTTTTATCGAATGACAAAGAGGATATCCGAGGGAGATGTAGAGTCACTTGATTATTTTTCAATTATAAAAATTAGCCAGCTCTTTAACCTCGACGTCCAGGATTTAACTAAGACTTACGTTGGCTCATTGAACTCGGAACATATCGGACAAATCGAAGACGCCCGAAAGGCCAACTATATCTTACGAACCTTCGACGTCAAGGGCCTTAAAGATTTAAACTTCATTTCATCGACCACCGATTTCCAACACATTGAGAATCGCATCAAATCATTTTTCCATCTTGATTCGATTTTTGATTACAGTCATGAAGTTGGCAGAGTGTTGTTTAGCAAACTGCACAATTCCAATGATAAAATGAGAGAACTTTGGGTTCGATCAGCTTTTTTTCAGTTTGAAAAAATTGAAAATACAAACGAATTCAATCGCGAAGTATTACTGAGTCTTGTCAAAAACATCAGGCCATATACAAGGTATGAAGAGAAAGGATTTCTGACGGTAATACGTGCTCTATTTGGTGTTGGAATTACAGTAATTGTTCAACCTTCTCCACCGAAGGCCAAAGTACGAGGGGGAACGTTTGTCGTAAATGGAAGACCCTGCATCGCTATTACTGACTACAATAATAACTATGCGACGTTATGGTTCGCTCTAATGCATGAGCTATTTCATGTTTTGAATGACCTGGATCAACTAAAAGTCTTGAAATATGCGCTTACAGAAGACGGTGCAGCAGATCTGTTTCTTCTTCAAGAAGAGGATGCTGATTGGTTTGCCCGGGAGATGCTCTTTCCGCGTGAATTCATGAACTACATTAAACATTTGATCAACTCTCCTACATCCGTTGCGAAATATGCCGAAGAAAAACGTGTTCATCCCGCAATAATTTATAGTTTCTTTTGCTACGAAGCTAATAAGGAAATGGGCAAGAACTTGTATGGTCTATATCAGCAATATTTTGGTAAAACTGATACAGCCTTGCGATCATTAAAAACGAATCCTTTCGGCAAGGAATCAATTTTTGAAGAAATATCATTGATAAAAAAAAGACTAACAGTAGAAACAAACTAATCAAACTATATTCTGAAAAATGGAAAGTAAAAAGCCGCAGAAGACTCAGACAGATCGCCTTGAAGAGATGAAGAAATTAATCGAGCAATCGAAAGATATGACATCGATTCAACCTTTATTATTTCCGCTCGAAGAACTCGGAGATGAAGATATCAGCTTTGACTCCAACATATTTAATGACATTGCAGACCCTGACAAGTCTCATCGGTTGTATTTTACTATGCAAAGAATGCTTGTTGACAATCTTCCAAGAGGAAAGGAAAATAAGCCCCTTCGTCAACAAGTTTATGATCAAAAGAATCTATTTCTAAACAGGGGTAAAGCTCTCGACAAAAATGGGATCCGCCATAGCTCTGGCCAAATGACCTATATTTCCACCTTTTTGGAACCAGCATTTAATGTAACCGCTAATTGGGTAAAGTCGGGAGGAGGGCCAATGCACATTTTTATGGCGTTTTATGATCTCAACAAAGCCAATGGTTTTAGCCTTGAGTCATAAATCTATTGTCCACCCGAGTGTAGTATTACTAGCGTTATTTCTCTCATGAAATTAGGCTAGTTCATTCAAGAAGCGCGCCAGAAGAAATCCAAGGTCTTCGAAAATTCCGAATACCTGCGACTGATAGGATAAGCTATTTTGACGACATATTGAATAATCCCGGTGCAGAGAGGCATGATATGGTAGTGTCGTTTATAATTTCCCCAAACTCAATACAACAACCCAAACATCCAAAGCGGCACCTTCGCTCCATACCCCACTTCAAGTCCATCCGCCGCTACATAGGCATCTTCCAGGCTAGCAAGCTGTTTTCGTGACTTATTGGCTCCGCCTACTTCAATTGTGATTTGGCGGTCAAGCCGGAAATCTCCTTTGTCAGTGTACTCCACTTTATGAAGAGGCTGGACCTGGCTCAGAAAAAAGCTTTCCCGCAAAGTACCAGTATCGGGCCTGCTCTGGTGTAGCGCGTATTGAAGATTGGGATGACTCAGATATACCTTTTCCGGCTTTTGCAGACGGGTAATTCC
Organism: Dyadobacter pollutisoli; assembly: GCF_026625565.1. Lineage (NCBI taxonomy): Bacteria > Pseudomonadati > Bacteroidota > Cytophagia > Cytophagales > Spirosomataceae > Dyadobacter > Dyadobacter pollutisoli. The sequence goes on along the minus strand of NZ_CP112998.1, from coordinate 6,597,080 downwards.
GAAACTATCCCGATGCAGCAGCATCAAAACTCCCAGTTCTTCCAGATAGTGCATATACTCCACCACCAAAGCCCTACTGGTGTTGAGAGTCTCGCTTAACTTGCTGACATTCGGCTTCAATGGAACGCTTTCGGCCAATACCACCAGCAATTGTTTCAGTTTATCAACAGACGCGTAGCTGATGCCATAAACAGCTGGCAAATCCAATTCCAAACTCAGCTGAATTGTCTCGGTGAGTTTCAGCGCGTACACCTCTTTGTTTTCAAGGAAATAGGGATAATAGCCGTATTTCAGATAATCATTCCAGTGCGCAAGAGGCTTGATTTTCTGTGTAAGATCGAGTGCAAGTTGGGTGTGCCCACTCAGAAGATCTGGCAGCGATATGGCTGGCCAGGAAACGATATCCTGAATCTGAAGAAACTCCCGAAATGAAAGCCCGTGCAAATGGTACATCACCGCGCGGCGGCTCAAATCGCCTTTGCTGCGTTCCAAATGCATAATGGATGAGCCGGTAAAGACTATTCGCAAATCCGGAAAATCGTCGTACAGGTTTTTGATTTCCTGCGACCAGTTTGCATACCGGTGCACTTCGTCCAAAACGAGCAATTTCCCGCCAGTCTTCACAAATGTTTCTCCCAGATCGTACAAACGATGCGCACTGAAATAGAGATCATCCAAACTCACATACAATGTTTGTCCGGACGGGAAAGCTATTTGCTTCAGGTATTGAAGTACCAGTGTTGTTTTACCGGCTCCTCGCGCACCTTTGATTCCAATCAGCCTGTTATGCTCCCAATCAATCTGATGGATCATATCGCGCACGAATTTAGTCGACGAGCGCTGTAACTTGGACAGATATTTAGTGAAAAGAGCCTCCAAAATGTTATTTGCAAGTTACAAAACTAGTATAATTTTGAAATTTATAAAATACATTTTTGGATATTTACGTAGTTGACAGATCACTTCATTGTCTTGCTCAGCCGCTAACTCGCATTAATTACTTTCATTTGTACTTTCATACCGACTCCCATGCCCATCCACGTAGCCATCACCCGCAAAGTGCTTCCCGGAAAAGAAGAGGAATTCAAAGATGCGCTGCGGCGTTTTCTGGGAGATTCGTTTCTGCATGGCGGCGTCCACGGCGCGGCCATGATGACTGCTCTTCCGGGCAGTGAGAGTCGGGAAATCGGGATTTTACGGACTTTTGCCGACCAGGCCGAGCGAGATGCTTTTTACAACTCACAGTTTTTCAAGGATTGGGAAGCATATGCGTCGACGCTGACGGAAGAGCCGGTTTACCGGGAGCTGACTGGCCTGGAAGCATGGTTTCGCTCGCCTGTTCCGCCGCCAAGGTGGAAAATGGCAGTTGCAACGCTTTGCGGCGTGTATCCTACCAGTTTGTTGCTTTCCTATGTGCTTGGTCCTCACATTCAGGGACTTCATCCCGCATTCAGAACTTTGATTGTGGCCGGATGTATGGTGGCGATGCTGACCTGGATTGTGATGCCTCAGGTTACGAAAACACTTAAACCCTGGCTTTCCGCAAACTCGAAGAGCAACAAATCAGCTTGACTATAATGCTCCAAGGTTCAAGTCACTGACCAGTGTTAACCTTCACATCTTTGAACATCATCGCATTGTCACTAACCCTCACTGCTTTCCCGCTGGCGGTCGTTACATTCTTTAAAATAACTTCCTTAGTCTTCACATAAGGAAATTTCTCTTTGTAGGAATCATCCCTCATTTCCGGGTTGAAATTGGCAAAAATGGCTGGCCCCTCGTAATTCTCCGGATGCTGTGAGTCATCGATACGGAGATTTTCAATGGTGATTTTTTCGGGCATATAGCAGGTGTAGCCGAAGTCATGCTGGCCTGAATTGGACCCGCCGATGAGCGAAGCGCTGAATGGTTTACCGTCTGCCGGCACGAAAACACAATTGCGGATCACCAGCTCTCCCTGCCAGGTACTACCGTAGTCAGAGCGTAGGTTAACAATATTTCTGCCACGAATGCTCGAATTTTCCACTAATAAACGTCCGGTTCCAATCGCATTGATCCCCATATGCCCCAGCGTCGAATTGCGGATCGTAGCGTTGGCAACTCCCTGGTGAGCATCGAACCGTGAGAGGGTACATTGGTCATAAAGCATATTTTTACAGAAATTAGAACCCAGAATACCCCAGTATTTATTGTCGTTGATGTCATTGGTCTGGGTGCAATTCACGAAGGATACATTCAGCGCACGGTTTGCAGACAGATCGTAAGAACCCATTGAGACAGGCTTATCCGCCGCGCCAATGGTGCTATACGTTTTGTGTCCGGTCAAAATCGAGTTTTTTACCGCTACATAGGAGCAGTCACCAATGTTGATGAATCCTCCATATGGCGCGCCGTGATCTTCTTCACCGGTAATGCGGTGTTCCAGCCCTTCCACAAGTACATTGGATCGCCGGATCGCGATGTTCCGGTTGTAGTAAGTATACTTTGATTCTGCTTTATTGGCAATGGTGGTGAAGCGCCCCCCGGTAATTTTCAATGGTTTCTCGTCGATAGGAAGCGCGGTGAGTTCGGTGATCTGGTCGAAATTCCAGATGATCGGGGCATTCATATCCACATTACCGTTTTTGTCAACCACAAAGATATCCGTCTGTGAGGATCCATTGTTTTGGTTCAGCCCAAATCGGATGTATTGCTTCACGTTAGCATTCGTGACCGTAATCAGGCAAGGTCCGGGCAGCGACGCGTCGATTTTTTTCTGGTTTCTTTTAAGTGCACGTATCGTTTCCAGCTTAAACGGTTTGAGGCCCGAACCGACCATGAAAACAGAAGCATTTCGGTTTTGCACTTCGGTATCGTCAATGATGAAGGCAGCCTTGCCAAAATCAGTGTCAGTCCTGATCACCACAGTACGCTCTTTCCCTCCGATGTAGTAGGTGGCATTGTCGTCGGCTTTCACCGTAAGTGCGTGCAAATTGGCAAATGCATGGGTTGCTGCGATAGCATCTATATCATCCGTCTTGCCATCGCCCTTGGCTCCAAAATTGCTGTAACGGACAGTCCCGACGGATTTATATTTAGCGACATTTTTTGCCGATACATTTACATTCAAAACCCCGTTTTCATCGGTATGCACCCGGGTAGTGCCTTTTTCGGACGTGATCACTACGTTTTCAACGGGATCCTTAGTCTGCCCCTGTGCCACTAGTGCACAGATTGCAAAAACGAGTAGCAGCAGATATTTCATCACAAAAGTTTGGTTAGTCGTCATGAATTTTAAAAAGCAAGATTGCCCGATGGCTACTCTGCAGGTCGTTATTAAAAGAACGTTGTGGCACAATCAAAGGAAAATCTGCAATTATTCGGTTAGAATTAATTTGACTAAATCGATTTTTGACTGTAAATTTTTTGTGTAGCTTTGGTTACATAATTACACAACGACCCTATTCTATTTCTTTTTATCTATCAGTAAAAATGCTTAAAAAAGTTCTCGCAGTCTCTTTCGGCATACTGCTCCTTGCCGGATGTGCCCCTAAAATCCGGACGAATATTTCACAAAAGTATCCGCCGCTCAATTTTCAGGAGGAAGTATGGACGATCCCACAGGCAATCACCCCGCCGGTAGGAGCCGAAGTACTTGGGACAGTGCGGGTTGGCGATGCCGGCATGACTACCAATTGTACCTACTCCGTGGTACTGGAAAGGGCAAAAGAAGAGGCGAGAAAGTCAGGCGGCAATGCCATTCATGTCACCGAACACAAAACGCCTGATTTCATGAGCTCCTGCCACCGGATCACAGCCGAAGTATTGCGGCTCAGCCAAGATCAGATAAGCATGTTTCGACAGAATGAAACTGAAAGCGACTCGCTGATCGATCACGCGGTCCTGTATGTATACCGAACCCGAGGTCCCGGTGCATTAGTATCCTACAATATCAATCTGGGAGACTCGGTGATTTGCCGGGTCACGAACAAATTCCGTCAAAAAATCGAGATCCGAAATGAGGGAGCCTACGAACTCTGGGCAAAAACCGAGTCGAAAGCCTCCGTACCAGTTAATTTCAAAATCGGCCGGACTTACTATCTGCGTTGTGGGGTAGGCATGGGCCTGCTCGTAGGCCGCCCCACACTGGATATCGTTGATCCTGCCACCGGCAAACAAGAATTCTTCGGCAAACGCAAATAAACCCTTCATATGAAAAAAATACTGTTCATTTTGCTCGTCTGCGCTATGCGGACAGGCACCAGCTATGCCCAGGACCTGATCGTCACAAGCGCCGGTGATTCCATATATTGCAAGATCACCCGCGAGCGCGATGGCTACGTGTATTTTAGTTACAACAAAGAAGGCGTACCCACTAACACATTGATAGCTAGCGACTCCATTGCAAACAAGCAAAAGGGATTGTACAAAACACGCATCAGGTATGCCGGTCAGGAAAGCTTCGCACGCTGGCAATATCGCGTACAAGGCGAGTTACATTGGGGCTGCTTTTCGGGAAGTAGTGAATGCTACCCCTCCCCTCTACCATTCCTGAATCACCACCCCAAGCTGCTTGTCAGTCACTGCAAATTCCTTCGCGCCCCAGGGGCGGAGTGTGATTTTGTTCAGGTTCGGGTGAAGGAACTCGGGGTGGGTAGATGCAATTTTTTGATATACAGCGGCGATGTCGTCTGTTTCCAGCCTGAATTCAGGATTGTGCTCTGCTGCCAGGTGTTTGTCTTGGAAAAGATTAATCCTCAGCCCATTTTTTTCAAGAACACAAAATGGTTTGTGGCTTGCTAATTCACTATGCCCGATTGTAAATTCGAGGCAATCAACGAACAGTTTGAGACCATCATGAATGTTCGTGTAAAAAACGTTTGGAACTAGTCTGGTGAAATTCATAGGTTCATTTTTTAGTAAATTCTCCAAAGTGCCACAGGATGCCGGATGGATCGTGTACGAAACATTCGCTGCCCCAATGGTCAACCCGGATCGGGGTTAGTCTTACATTTTTGTATTTACCTGGCAGGTCAAGGGTGACCAGCTTATCCCAGAAAACCTTTACATCCTCCACTTCCAGGAAAATCATGGTATTGTCGATCCAGTCTTTGACATTGGCGTCTTGGAGATAAAACCCTAGATCGGCCGTTTTGAACAATGACATATCTGGCGACAGAACCACTTCCTGGAAACCCAGGTCCCGATAAAAGCTTCTGGATAACTCAAAATCAACAGCTCCAACGAATGGCCTGATGGAGACGGCTTTATGTTCCATATTTTTGCCTTTTTTGAAATTTCTAAGACCCAAAAATAGCATATTGAAACGACTAGCCCGCTTGATCGTAATCAAGAAATGTCTTCACCCCTCGCCATTTTTTCCCTGACCCTGCTGAGCGTTTCTGGTGTAATTTTTAAATAGGACGCGATCATTTTCAACGGAAAAACCTGGACCAGCTGCGGTCGGGTTTTGAGTATGAACTGGTATTTTTCCAAAGGCGTCATAGCTTGGTCAAAAAATTGCAATCTCGACACGGCTCCTTCCAGAACTCTGTTCAATTGAAGAAATGCTAAGGATTTGCCGGTAAGGTAATGTACCGTTTCAAGGCTCAGTTCAATGATCCGACTATCGGCAAATGCTTCAATGAACGTTTCGGACGGCTTTTGACCCAGAAGACTCGTATAATTGAAAACCCATTCATTGGGAAGATGCAGGTCGATAATGTCTCGTTCTTTTTCTAAATTGTCTTTATACTGAAACACGGCTCCTTCCAAAATTAAAGCCAGCGACCGGCATACCTCTCCCTTCTGAAGCAGCACTTCGTTTCTTCTAACTTCGCGTACGCTGACTACCCTTTCAAAGAGCCGGACATCCATGTCACTGTACATCCCGGTTGCCCGCAATATTTCCGAAAACATAGGTGGATCGTGGTAAATCGTTATTTCATTAATTTTGGTTATGCAGATCAAAGAACCATTTTTTCGACAATACAAGCAACACGATAAACTTCCGGTCCGGCTGATTTCGCCAACTTTCGGACACCTGCCTGCGGGCGAGCTGAGTAAGTACGGTCTCACGCAACGCAAAACGTACTACTTTTTGATCCTGGTTTTGGAAGGCTCGACGCGGCATAGTGTCGATCTGAAACAGTTTGATATCAAAACCAATGAGCTTCTCTTTATCCTTCCCCACCAGATCCACGAGCTGCCGTCGGCGAACCAGGCGATTGACTATTTCAAAATCGGTATTGATGAAAGCTGTCTTTCCATGCTCCCGAAACAGTATCCTTTCTTGGTGAATCCATTGAATCAACAGAAGATCCGGTTTGAACCACAGGCTGCTGCAAGGTTAAAATCGATCTTTGGAAATCTTGCTGACTTACTAAGCGATATGAATTCAGATTCTCAGCTCATTCTCGCTCACCTGAACAGTTTGCTTGCCGAAATTAATGCAGGCTACTTCGCGACGGACAAAAATCTGGTCGACGGAAAATTGTCCAAATACATTGGTTTCAAAGAATTTGTGGAAAACAATCTGTCCGATCACCCAACGATCCGGCACATCGCCCAGGCACTTTCCCTCAATACCAACAGCCTGTACAATATCGTCAAGCATTACTCTGGCCTTTCGCCAAAGGAGTTCATCACGAACCGTCTCATACTGGAAGCAAAACGCCGCATTTACTATTCCGAAAGTCGTTCGATCAAAGAGTTGGCCTATGAGCTTGGGTTTAATGATCCCGAGTATTTTTCGCGTTTGTTCAAAAAAGAAACCGGACAAACTATGAGCATGTTCGTTCAGGATTTGTCAGGGATGTAATACGTTTTGTCCGGCTACATTCTTCCACTGTTCCAGACCTTTGTGCAGGAAATAAAAACTTGAATGATGAACAGAACACTTGGAAAAAATGGCCCTGCGGTATCAGCAGTAGGCCTGGGATGTATGGGAATGTCTGGGGCCTACGGGCAGTCGGACGAGAAGGAATCCATTGCTACGATCGAAAGAGCCCTTGAAACCGGGCATAACTTCCTGGATACCGCTGATTACTACCTGGTCGGTCACAATGAGGAGCTGATTTCACAAGCCATTAAAGGAAAGCGGGAAAAAGCGTTTCTCTCCGTAAAAACCGGTCAACTGGTAGCACCTGGGCCAAATGGAGCAATGGGACCGGGGGCGGTAAGCGGGCATCCGGACTATCTTCGTAACGCGGCTTTTTACAGTCTTCGCCGGTTGAAAACCGACTACATTGATCTTTACACACAGGGAAGGGTCGACCCCAATATTCCGATCGAGGAGACTGTTGGGGCATTGTCTGAACTTGTTCAAAAAGGGGTGGTCCGTTACATCGGGCTTTCCGAAGCATCGGCAGATTCCATTCGCAAGGCTGCCAGCGTTCATCCGATTACTGCATTGCAAATTGAATATTCGCTTTGGACCCGCGACATTGAAGCTGAAATCCTTCCTACTATTCGTGAACTGGGGATCGGGCTGGTTGCTTATGCTCCATTAAGCCGGGGCTTTCTCAGCGGCGAAATCAGGACGCCCGAAGATTTGAAAGACAGCCGTATCCATATGCCTCGGTACCAGGGCGATAATTTTTACAAAAACCTCGAATTGGTCGAAAAAATCAAAATATTGGCCATCGAAAAAAGCTGCACGCCATCGCAGCTGGCGATTGCCTGGGTACTCGCACAAGGCGAAGATATCATCGCCATTCCCGGTACCAAACGCATCAAACATCTCGACGAAAATATCGCAGCAGAAACGGTACATCTTACAAACGAAGATCTGCAAAGCATTGAGGCAATGATGCCGGCCGGAATAGTGTCGGGGACCCGCTACCCGGAAAGGTTTATGAATGCATTGAACCGGTGAGGGCTCCCCTCACCCAGGTTTTTCCGCATTATGGCGACGACTTTTAATATTTTACATACAAAACATAAATTAATAAATCTGTTTTACATACATTTGGTTAGAATATTAGAAAAAAGAGCATAAGTACATGAAAGGAGCCAATCTGGGGGAATTCGAGGAGATTGTACTGCTGACGATCGCTTCACTGGCGAGCGAAGCATACAGCGTCGCCATTTGCGATGAACTTGAAAAGTATACCGGCCGCACCGCCAAGCTTGGTGTGGTACATTCGGTACTGAACCGTCTCGAAGAAAAAGGGCTGGCAAAAAGTCGGCTGGGCGAGGCCACAAGTACGCGTGGCGGTAAAAGAAAGCGCTTTTACGAAGTTAGCCACGCAGGTAAAGTCGCGTTAATGAAGGCCAAAGAGGTTCGTGAAAGCATCTGGCGCAATATTCCCGGCTTCAACCTCGAAGGTTCGATATGAAACAAAAGGATCAATCCACGCCGCCGCGCTGGGCCACCCGGTTCCTGCATTGGTATTGCCGCCCCCGGCTGCTTGAAGACCTCGAAGGCGACCTGAATGAATACTTTGAGCGCAATGTGAAGCGAAAAGGGATCAAAAAGGCCCGATTGATCTACGCCATTGATGTGATCAAGTTTATGAGACCCTATACCATCCGAAAAATAGAATTCTTTACTCTTTTCATTCACTGGATCATGATCGGCAGCTATTTCAAAACTTCCCGGCGAAGCCTCGTCCGCAACAAATTGTTTTCTCTGATCAACATCGTAGGACTGGCCGTGAGCATGTCGGTTGGCTTATTGGTCATATCCATCGTTGCCGATCTTTACTCCTACGACGATTTTCAGGAAAAGAAAGACCGGACTTACAGGGTGATTACCAAAACAAAGGAAAAAGGACAGTCGTCGGAAATGAAGTTGGCTTCTACTTCCATTCAGGTAGGAGAAAAGATCCGGGAGGTGATCCCAGCCATTGAAGATGTTTCCATCATCCGGCCCGGCTTTTCGGGGGACGCCACCGTCGGGGACGCCACCGTCGGGGACGCCAAAGTTGGGGAGGCGACATTTCCGTTAGAAGCGACCTGGGCTGATAATTCCTTTCTAAAAGTCTTTTCATTTCCCCTGATCAAAGGCGACGTAGTCACGGCACTCAAAGACCCTTATTCTTTGGTACTGACCGAAAAAACGGCGAAAAAATTATTCGGAGAGTCTGATCCACTGGGCAAAACGGTCCGGTTTGACACCGTCAACTATGTCGTCACCGGGGTAGTGCAGGATGTTCCGAAACTCTCTCATATGTCTTTCGAAGCATTAATTTCTCTTGCTTCGTTGGACGCTGGACACAAGGACGCCGATCTGCACAGCTGGGCCAACATCTGGCAAAATTATGTGTACGTCACCTTCCCCGAAAAGACGGATCCGGCAACACTGCAAGCCGCGCTCGACCGGCTGAGCAAACAGGAGAATAAATCCCTGACGAATCGTACAGTGTCGGTTTCACTCCAGCCATTGAAAGACATCGTCCTGGGCGAGTCCGTGTCCAACAATATCGGCCCTGCGTTTACACCACCCGTTATGTGGACGTTGTGCGGGCTGGCGCTTGTGATCATTCTCTCGGCTTGTTTTAACTATACCAATCTTTCCGTCGCCCGATCGATGCGCCGGTCACGCGAAGTAGGAATTCGCAAGATCATCGGTGCTCAGAAAAGCCACGTACTGGGCCAGTTTATGGCCGAATCGGTGATTATTGCATTGCTGGCATTGGTGTTTTCATTTGCATTGTTTTTGGTATTACGCAAACAATTTCTAGGGCTCGACAGGCACGTAACGGACGTTTTCTCACTCGAAATTTCTTTCCGTACCATCCTGTATTTCATTCTGCTGGCGATCGTCACAGGTATTGCAGCCGGGTTTATGCCCGCATTGTTTTTTTCCAAAATGAATGCATTGCAGGTGATGAAAGACGCTTCCAACATGAAACTGTTCCGTCGCATTGGAATGCGGAAAGTACTGATCGTAGTACAGTTTACCCTGTCGCTCATTTTCATAGCAGGCACGCTGATCGGTTACAATCAATACAAAGGCCTCATCACATTTGACCTGGGTTTTAAAACGGAGAACATTATAAACATCCGACTGCAAGGCAATAAAGGGCAGATTTTAGCGACAGAATTATCCCAGGTCCCGGCAGTAAAAGAGATATCGCAATCGATGATGATTACCAGTCTCGGGAGCATTCATGGAACAAACCTGACTTATAAAACGGATTCTTCCATGGTTTGGCTCAATAACGTGGATGAGCATTATCTGCCGCTTCACCAGCACAAGCTCCTTGCCGGCAAAAATTTCCAGTTAAGGCCTGAAAAAGGGAAAGAAAGTGAGATTATAGTAAATCAGCAGGTGCTGAAACGGTTCAATATCGCCAACCAGGATCCTGAAAAAGCATTGGGTACGATCGTCAAGGTGGACGGGCAAAAGCTGACCATTGTGGGTGTGCTCAAAGATTTCCACTATGGCTCCCTAGAAAACAAGATCGAGCCGGTAATGTTCCGTTATTCGGCCGACCCGGCGAGCTACCTTAATGTGAAAATCGCTTCAAAAGATCTGCCTGGAACGCTGGCCAGCATTAAAAGTGCGTGGCAAAAAGTGGATAAGGTACATGAGCTGGACGCGAAATTCTATGACGAGCAGATTGAAGAAGCCTATGCCCAGTTTTCACTAATGATCAAGGTCATCGGTTTTATTGCATTCCTTGCGATTTGCATTGCATCGTTGGGATTGTTCGGAATGGTGGTATTTACTACGGAAACAAAACTGAAAGAGATCAGCATTCGCAAAGTGCTGGGTGCCAGCGAAGTGGGACTGATCTACCTTTTGTGTAAAGGCTTTTTAATCCTGCTCGTCATTTCGACATTAATCGCATTACCACTCACTTATATGTTTTTCGATAAGGTAGTTTTGACTAAATTCCCATATCATCAGTCTATCAGCCTGACCGAAATGCTTGGCGGATCGCTGTTCGTAATGTTATTTGCCTTCTTCCTGATCGGATCGCAAACTGTGAAAGCGGCAAGAAACAATCCTGCGAAGGTTTTGAAAAGCGAGTAAGTAAGGGCTTTGGAATTTCTTTTCCAGCAACGTAGAAATTGCATATGGCTAACAATAGCGAAAAAGCGCCTCCACAGTATTTACGCGACCTCCTCGAAGCCGCGGTTGGCCAAAAATCGATGCGGTGGACGGTACCCGACTGCGGGTTGTCGTCAGCGCACAGGTTCGTGGTGCAGCTGGAAACCAATCACAGTGTTTTTGTCAAAGCGGCAACCGATGAAGAAACCGAACAATGGCTGCGTACCGAACATTCTGTACTGTCGGCCGGTGCGGGAAATTTTATGCCAGATATCATCGATTGGCTTGATCCGCCCGGAATGCGGCCAGTACTAATCACAGAAGACCTGAGTAAGGCATATTGGCCTGCAAGCCATGCGGGTGTTACCTGGCGAAAAGGAGATTTCGATCTGTTCTTTGACGGCCTGAAAGAACTGTCGGCATTCAAAACAGATTTGACGCTCCCAAAGTTGAAGAATCCGACCACCCCTCTCTGGTCTGAAATCGCAGATGATCCTACGTTGTTTTTACAACTTCAATTGTGTTCAGAACAATGGCTCAGCAAGTCGATAGGTACTTTGATCCAAGCCGAGAACAACGTGAATCTGACGGGCGACCGCCTCGTGCACGGGGACGTCCGCAGCGATAATATCTGTTTTGCGGGATCACAGCTGATCCTGGTGGATTGGAGCCATGCGGCACGTGGCAATGCGCTTCACGATCTTGCCCACCTTCTCCCCACATTACATCTGGAAGGAGGACCAGAACCCTATCACATTATGCCCGACGGCGGAAGTATCGCGTCTTTGCAAAGTGCAGGACATATTTGGCGTATCATTGAAGATCACTCGATGCCACAATGGTTGCAACAAGTATTTAAGAAACTTATCGCCATAGAACTTGAATGGGCCGCAAGTTGCCTGGGTTTAGAAACGCCTGACGGGCTGGTGTGGCGACGGGAGGAATCGCATTCGCGCCCATAGTACAGAAAGGTGCCAAAAAATTCTTCGATCGGCGAGGATTGATCTAGTTTTGCAAATTGGGTAAGCAAAATATACACACATGCATATTGAAAAGTATATCACACACAATATTTCAGAGAATGAATTTCAATTTTTTAGTGAAGGAGACGCAGGAAAGCCTGCTATCTACTGATGTCTCTTTGTCAGGCTATACGACTTTTGAGCGTAAGGCCGAGGAGATGAAAGTTTTCCTTTCTCATAATCCGATCCCTGAGGAGTTCCTGAATAAGAAGTAACCGAGGCCTGCTGCTTGAATGTTACAATAGCAATGTTCTTATAAGAAAAGGGACAACCAGCCCAATGCCGATTGCCCCTTCCCTACTCCCTACGTGGGCCGCGCTTACTTCTTCATCTTCCCAACATCCTGGAAGAAAAACACAAGCTCCCGGAAAGAAACGAATCTGTCACTCCCACGAGGATCATACCCAGACTCCTGAGCGAGGACCGTGTAGCCGGTGTACATCTGCCAGAGATGTTCGATCCAGGTCGCAGCGTCGCTTTGAGACAGGAGCTCCTGAACTTTTCGGCCATAGGCGCGATGGAGGGAGTCCGCAGACGCGCAGTCCGCAGACGCGTAGTCCGCTGATGCGTAGTCCTCCGACTCTTCATTTTGATTTGTGTGCATAAAAAACCGCGTTTTGAAAGGATAAATGATGCGCCCTGCCTAAGGTGTCCTTATGCACGCGGTACGAGCATCCGGGGGATTTTCACCGCACCCGCACCATAGCAGGGCATTTCTTTTGAGATTTTTCATTACTACCGCGTTTAATTTAAAGGAATGCGAATATTCGTAGGATTTTGGTCGGAAGCAAATTTGGGTGGGGGGAGATTTTGTAGTTGACAAAAGATATTAACCAGTATCAAGAGGCACTTATTCGCTTTACACAGACATCACCTGCTACTAAACGTCTCGTGGCTTCTTTTTCACGCAAGAGTGCACATGCCACAGGTCGATAGAATATTAGTGTAGTAAAGCTGATCTACTCCTTTCCTAGAAAACATGAATTTAAATCCCACAAAACTAATTCCCGAAGAAACACTCTTTCTGTCAAGTCTAAATGGGAGTCGTGCCAGAGGATCTTATAGCACTATGCAATTTGTGTTACGGCTTCGTGACGATGTTCGGACCATACTCGACGAAGAACAGTTTGATCAAGAATGGTTGAAAGCCAATTCAACAGCACTACACGAAAATATACATTGGTGGCAGAACATAGGTTCAAATTTCGGTTTTCTGCTGAGTTTGGCAAACCCCGGATTTTCGTCGATGTGTATTGACCACTTCAAGGGCTTGGTGGGAAAGAAAATGCTTTACAAACCCCTCATCGAATTCGATAAACAATATCACGACAAATACCAGAAAGCTGACATAAACGAAATCAACATTATTTTAAATACTTATTTTGATTTCGAGTACGCGAAACGATTTATGTTCGACAACAAGAATTTTGAAAAAATATATGAGGATAAAAGGTTCTTTCTGAACATGGGTCATTGTTATCACGTCTTTTGGAGTAAAGGAATAAATACCATAGCGTCAACAACTAACAAAGGATATGAATTCCTTCCCGATGTAGGTGAATGGATACCAAATTTTCAAGATCTTTCAAATAGAAAAGTCGAAGGATTTTTTATCGAATCACCTATGACTATCTCACCCCTTGGGATTAAAGCGATATATGAAGGTCAAGCCATATTCAACCAACTGCAATATCTTACCTTAGTTTTAGATGAGAATTTGGGATATCAAGATTTTAAAGATCAAGGAATGTTACATGGAATGTATTTGGAAGCATTTGAGCTATATTTACATGTGACTGGGTTCATGGAGCCAGCCAACTTGTTAGATCCCGTAGTTGGTTTGTTCTTATTGGTTTGCGATATGTCTATAAATCCTACAAATGGATTTCCTGTGCAAGTGTATGATTATGAGAACTTCATAGTCAAAAATGACCCTGGAATCAGATTCACACTGCTTTGCAAGGAAATTAAAACATGCAGTGAATATTACTTGGATTTGTTAAAAGAATATTCCAAGGAAGAATATATCAAAATTGAAGCAATCTTATCGAAAAAGCTCGGCTATAAATCCGCGTATGATGAGTTAAAATCAGTATTGAAATGGTTTGATAACCCAGAAATAGTAGATTTATTGCAGGAAGAAAGTGTGTTTAAATATGCCAATTATAATCTACCCATTCGAGTTTTGTTTTCTAAATTTCTAAGATTCCAAGAAGATAAATACCTTCACCCAAATGTCTTTTGTTGGTTCGGGCTATACGCATCATCAAAAAGCACAAATGTCGAATATGAAATTGTGCAGAATTTGTACAAGAAACATCATGCCCTCTTCATTGACGATTATGATAATGAGGTCAAGCCAGTAATCTTCGAAGGAGTTGAAGAAGAGAATATTTCAGAGACCTTTAACGCATTCTATCAATACTTCATATTGCTTGATATGATTTTAAAATGGGTAAATGAGAAGGGTGAATTTAAATTTGACTACAAATGGCTATCTAACAAAAGTGCAGATGAAATGATACCAGTAATAAAGGAAGATTTTGCTAAAATGTTTAAAATATCTCCGAACGACATTACTATTCTGTAAGATTTTAGAATTACCTGTAACTTAATCGACTAACTAGCATCTCAGCCAACACTCAACTCAATTTCGTCTCAATCACAAAATTGTTACTTCCCCCTCACCTAGGAATTTACCGTTTGAGGAATTACTTTCAATTTCTCCGCCAAATCCTTCCGGCTTTTAAGAAAAAGATGTTATGCATTGCGTAACAATATCGCCAATGTCCGCCAGCCGAACTTGTTAACATTTCCCACAAAAACAAAAATTTCCATTACTTTTGTAACAAATCCAGCAGCACATGACCGAAGATCACATCATAGGAAATAACATCAGGCAGTTCCGAGAGCGCTTAGAAATGAGCCAGCAGGAATTGGCTGGCTTTCTTGGTGTTACCACTCCATTGATCAGTTACTATGAAACCGGCAGCCGCTCGGTGCCAACTGATAAAATTGATAAGCTTGCTTCCCTTTTCGGGGTGGATGCCTACGATCTTTTTGAAGAAAATGCGGCTCACCACACCGCCAACACCGCTTTTGCTTTCAGGGCCAGCGAGCTCGTAAATTCTGATTTGGAGCAGATCGCGCAGTTCAGAAAGGTTGTTAAAAATTATATCAACATGAAAACCTTGCTTCAACGTGGCCAAACAGAAGAAAGAGAAGGTTCAGGTTCTTGAACAAAAAGCAATTTTGCAAAGACAAAAGTGGAATTATCATTCCACTGAGCCCATTCAGTTAAAGAAACTTCTGTTTGAGATCGGCGTAGTAGCATTGTTCAGACCGATGAGCCTGCAATTTTCAGGAATGGCAATTAGAATTCGAAAGGGCGGTGAAACTTTCAGGTTCATGATGATCAATTCCGATATGCCTGTGGGGCGGCAAAACTTCACGATCTGTCATGAGTTATACCATCTTTACGTTCAGGAAAACTTCGAGACCCGCATTTGCAAGGTCGGGAGTTTTGACAAAAAAGACCCGGAAGAATACAATGCTGATACTTTTGCCGTACACTTCCTGCTACCCGCCGAAGCACTACTTACAAGAATCCCAGCGCAAGAACTTGATAATAGGAGCATTAGCCTCAGTACTATTCTGCGCATTGAGCACTTGTTTGAATGTTCCAGAGAATTTCTACTGATAAGACTTAAAGAACTTAATTTAATCACCGACCAGGAACGTGAGCAATTTCAAAAATCCGTAAAAAGTACTGCTCAGCGTTACGGTTTCCCACCTTATCTCTACACAAAAAGTGCCGCCGAATCTGTTGTAGGCGATTACGCTTCACTGGCGAACGATCTGTTCGACAGCGAACTCGTTTCCGAAAACCACTATTACTCACTCATGGAAGATCTAGGCTTCGACCTTTCTGAAATTGATTTACAGGAAGATGAAGCAGAGTGAGCGAATCATTTTAATTGACGCAGATGTTGTCTCCCATTTTCTGACTGGCGGATGCATTCTTGTACTTCCAAAAATCTTCCCTTATCCTATCAAGGTGCTGACGCAGGTCTACGCCGAACTTGAAAGATTCCCGAAGCGAAAAACGGAGGTCGATAACTTGTTAAATCTGAAACTGATAGAGAAAATACCTTTCCCGGAAGAGGATATGAACATTAAAAAGGAGTTTCTCAGACTTAGCAGAGAAAGAGGTATTGGGGAAAGTGCATGTATGGCTGTCGCTCGCTTTCGAAATAATATCCTGGCAAGCAGCAATCTCCGAGACATTAAAACGTATTGCGAAGCCAACAAAATCGTTTACCTCACCACAATGGATTTTCTATGCCGGGCTCTTAGCTCCGGCAAAATGTCGCTGGCCCAATGCAACGATTTCATTAAACGGGTTAAGGAAGTGCGCGGCAAACTGCCTGTTGATAAAATGGAAGATTTTAAATGCAGACAGATCGATTTTAATAGCTGATTTGAGTTAATCCATCACCCCACTCTTCAAAATTCCGCTGCTTATCAGCTCGATAGCTTCATTGTTTGTCATAAAACGTCTCTAATTAACAAGAAAAATGCCCGCAAGACCAGCTCACAGGCATTCCTCTAAATCACACAAAAACCTCACTTCTTAGCCCCTTTCACTGCCTTAATCGGGAAGTCGCCGTATTGAGATGATATGATGCCGGTTAATGTGTCGCCTTTTTGCATGAGGCTGTATTTGAACACGCCGTTTTGGTTTTCGGTTGTAAACGTGACTTTGCCCTGATCCACGTTCAGCTCCTTTACTTCCTGCTTTTCAGCGGCCTCTACGTATCCTACCGTTTTGTTTTCCTTTTGCTCAAATATAAAAAATCCCGATTCGTACTCAGGAGGAACATCGCTGATCAGATATTTCCATGTGCCAACCAGGTCGTCGGCCGTGACTGCCGTTTTTGCCGCAATTGAAAAGATGCCAATCGCAATTACCATCAGGAAATAATACTTTGTTTTCATCTTGGACCAGTAGTTTAAAGTTTGAAAGCCTTGACATTTAGCCTAAAAATAAGCACAAATCCCGATTTTGTTCAAAAACTTTAAAAGAAAAACATATCATAATATCTCTATGTATCCATCCGTTCCATTAACCCGGATCCGCTGCCCGTCTTTAATCAGTTTGGTTGCATTTTCGACCCCGACAATGGCCGGTATGCCATACTCACGGGCAATCACCGCTCCGTGGGTCATGAGCCCGCCTACCTCGGTGACCAGGCCTGCTATGGACACGAACAATGGCGTCCAGCTGGGATCGGTAAACGTGGTCACTAATATGTCGCCATCCTCTATCTCAGCATCTTCCATGCTGAGGATCACCCGCGCCCGTCCTTCAATCACGCCGGAGGAAACAGCCAGACCTGCAATAGCGCCCGCCGGAAGGTCTTCCCGCTTGTACGCACCTGTTACGATCTCTCCATCAGATGTCATCACACGCGGCGGAGTCAGTTTTTCATAGTTTTTAAAATCATCTTTTCGCTGGTCGATGATCTGTTGATCCAGCTTATCGGTCCGTACCACTTCGCGGAGTTCTTCAAAGGTGAGGTAATAGATCGCCTTTTTTTCATCAATCACATTGGCATGAATGAGGCGTTCGGCTTCTTTCAGTAACGCTTGCTTATATACGAAGTAACGTTCAACAAGGCCATACTTTGGATATTCACGATAACCGCTCAGATTCCGGACCAGGTCGACCATTCGTTTTGTTTCCTTCGCCTTTTCCTCGCCATCCGGTAGTTGCTTCAATCGGTCGAGTAACTCTCGTTCTTTTTGCTGAGCCTCCTCTCTCCCCTGCTCAAATTTCCGTTTGCCAGCATTGGGCTCAAAGTTTTTGATGTTACTCAGAATGATCGGGATCAGCACAGCTGGTTTTTCACTCCATCGCGTCTTGGTAATGTCGATTTCACCGGCGCACCGCATTCCGTATTTATTGAGATAATCATAGATAGCATCCCGGGTTTCTTGTCCACCATTAAATTGAATGAGTTCTTCCAAAAAGTGATCATTTCTTGTCGTTTTCAAATAAGCAATTACTTCGGGATAAGGGCGGATCACGTCTGCCACATCCAGTAGTGCCAGACCCATCTCCGAGGTAACATTGTTAGGTACGGATTGGGAAATCGTGTCTGCCGCATTTTTCTCACCCAACCATTCATTCATTTTTTCATTGATCCATGAAGCTGCATTCATGCCCGTCATAATCGCACCAAAGCTCTGCGGCGCATGCAATGTCGTCTTCAATTGCGCGATATCTTCCCGGATGAAATCAAACAGTTCCGGCCCTGATTTCGTCCGGATGTTTTGTTTTAATGCTTCCATTGATGACTCACTACGTCTGATCAAATCAGAAACGACTGCCGCCGGTCCGCCTTCCGAAGTATAATCGTTTAGTGCCTTGTAATTCGTAGGCGACGCAGCTTTGTCGCTTTTACCGGGACTTGTTTCTATTTCTGCATCTGGTAATGATTTTATAACATCTCCCCGGTCTATAATTGTTGTGAGTGCGTCTTTGATGAGCGGATCGAATTTTCCCAGGGTGTCTATGATCGACAACCGGTTGGCGGGCGAAGCGAGCATGGGCGTAATATCAACAAACAACCTCCCCCCAGCTACACGCATTGACGCAGGGGTGGTTAACAGCCAAACTGACAATCCCAATGGCTTCATCGCATCGGTCATCATCTGTTGATGGCCAACCGACAAATAGACGTGCGTGTCTTCATCATTCGCTTCGGGGATCGGGTACAATGTCGTGATGGGCCTACTCTGCACAATATAAAATGTGTCCCCAGCCAAACACCATTCAATGTCCTGTGGGCGACCGAAATGTGCTTCGATCTTTCTTCCTATACTGGCCAATTCTAAAATCTGCTCATCCGTCAGCGCTTGTATGTTTTGCTGAGCTGGTTCAATCTCTTGTTCCTTGGTACCGCCTTCTTTTAATGCATTAATGGCCAGTTTCTTCGTAGATACCTTCTTGTCGATCACCTTGCCTTCACGTACTTTATAAACATCAGCATTCACCAGACCGGAAACCAATGCCTCACCCAACCCAAAGCTGGCATCAATGGATACCACTTTTCTATGACCATTGACGGGATCGGCAGTAAACATGATCCCTGCTACTTCGGGGAAAATCATTTTCTGAATAACAACGGACAAATGCATCTTGCCGTGATCAAAATCATTTTGAATGCGGTAAATGGCAGCGCGATCCGTAAACAGCGATGCCCAGCATTTGCTGATATGTGCCAGGATCGCTTCCTTTCCAATGATGTTCAAATACGTATCCTGCTGGCCTGCGAAGGAAGCTGTCGGAAGGTCCTCAGCCGTGGCACTGGAACGTACCGCATAAGCATTCATTTCTCCATACTTCGTGAGGTGCCGCGCAATCTCCTCTGCTATTTCGTTGGGAATAGACTGGGCCTCGATGGAAGCACGGATTTTTGCACAAATTCTGCTGATCGCAGCTCTCTCCTCAGCTCGGAGGAGTGACAATTCATCCAGCAAGCTACTAAGCTCCCGATTGTTTTCGGTCACTTCTTTGTACGCCCGGGTGGCAACACAAAAACCCGTTGGTACCTGTATCCCCCGGATCTTTGACAACTCGCCCAGATTGGCCCCTTTGCCACCGGCTACCGTCAACTTCGATCTGTCGATCATCTGAAAATCAAATACGTAAGTGTTCATTTTCACAGCTTTTTTGAAATGTGCAAAGCCAAAAATAGATGGTCTGATGTATCAAAACATCGTTTTTCAACTATAGTTTTTTATGCACAATACCGCAGAAAGTAGGGACGTTATCCATACAAAAAAGAGCAAAATTTTTCTTTCCAAACCGCTCCATTGTGCAATGAATCTTGCACAACAATCCGCAACATTCCAGTGGCTCAGCCGGGATTTCAATGGTATAAATTGAATAATGACGCAAATCGCCCTTCATTTGTCGCATCCGGCATCGTTATGTTAAAATGAGTTTTTTCACCTTTGTAACAGAAACTATTCACAAACAAAAACGAAAAAAACAATGACTGCGACTGCACAAAAAATCACCGTGGAGACCTTAATCAATGCACCGGTTTCGAAAGTTTGGACAATCTTCAATGCGCCGGAACATATTACGCAGTGGGCCACCGCCTCGGAGGACTGGCACACGCCATACTCAGAAAACGACCTGCGTGTAGGAGGAGCTTTTAAAAGTACAATGGCCGCAAAAGATGGCAGTTTCAGCTTCGACTTTGGTGGTATTTATTCAAAAGTGGAAGACGACGCCTACATCGAATACGACATGTCCGATGGCCGCAATGTGGCGGTTACATTCACAAAAGAGGGCGATTCTACGAAAGTAACAGAGGTTTTCGACGCTGAAAATACCCACCCGGTAGAAATGCAGCAAGCTGGCTGGCAGGCTATCCTCGACAATTTAAAGAAACACGTTGAATCTGTTTAACGCGTTTTGAAAGAGTTAAAGCATATCGATATTAGCCGTGAAAAGGTTGGAGAGGTAGCAGATCGAATGCTACCTCTCCAACCTTTTACAATTTCAGGATAGCCCTGGCTTCCTCGGCACTGTAATATGGGCCGATTTCGGATTCGTCAATGATTTCCTCAATCTGCTCGTAACTTGGAGGTGCAGTAGCCGTCTTGACCTCGTGGATTTCGATCAGTTTTTGATCTTGTAACTCCTGCAGAACATGCATTACTTTTTCCGAATCTGTTTCGGTCAAAATTGTAATTTGAAGCGTCTTCATTTTGTGAAAGATTTAAATGTTTGTCAATGTTATCATGCGTGCACGCCTTTACGCTGCGTAGCAAACCAGCTTTCAAAATCGATCATACCAATGTACGGATTTTGCCTGGAAACAAGTATTTCGTCGGTCAATTCTGAAATGAAATAGCGGGCATGTTTGTCGCAACGGCCAGGTAAGTTTCACAAAAAGGCGCGCGATTCGTTACCTTTGCCCCGTAAAGCATTCATTGATCTTTTGTTAGCACCCACCATTTTACCACCAGACGCGCTCTTCACGCCCTTTGATGACTCTGCAACTGACTATCCTTTACCCGAGAAATTCAGTTTTCCGCTTGGCTATCATCCTCATCCGCTCGGCTTGCGGGCAGCTGAAATGCTGCAATCACACCTCGAAAACCAACAGGAATGGCAACACAATTTTGGTTTGTCGAATGATACAGATAACGTGATCGGGAAAATGTTTGGTGTGCTGGTAGTGAGGACGGAGCAGAATGAAATTGGTTACCTGGCTGCATTCTCAGGCAAGCTGGCAGGCGGAAATCATCATGCCAAGTTTGTGCCCCCGATCTTCGACGGCGTAGCAAAAGGCGGCTTCGTCAATGCCGGAATGACAGAACTTGGGAGGATTAATGAGGAAATCAGAATGCTGGCGGAGGAAAAAGATGAATCCCGCGAAACACAAATCCGGGATCTGAAAGAAATGCGAAAAAAGCATTCTGTTTCGCTGCAGAAGGAAATTTTTGATCAATATCATTTTCTAAACCAAGCTGGCGACCGGAAGAGCTTGCGTACGATCTTCTCCGATGCCTCCTACAAAAATCCGCCCGCCGGTGCAGGTGAATGTGCGGCTCCCAAATTACTTCAATATGCTTTCCAACACCGAATGAAGCCGCTTGCTTTGGCTGAGTTCTGGTGGGGAATGTCGCCCAAGTCTGACTTTTGGAAACACGGTCATTTTTATCCCGCATGCCGTGAAAAATGTGCGCCTATACTGGCCCATATGCTGGCAGGAATGGAAATCGAAGTGGAAGCGAATGCTTTTTGAAGCAACTCGCTTCCGCCAAATCAAGATTAGAGAAAAGGCATCCCTTCTATTTAAATCCGAATATCAATGGGAATATGAAAGTTACGATGATGGTCCAGACAACGTAAACCGGCAGATAGAACGCCATCGCCCGTCCGACTCCGGCCAAGTCTGATTTTTTTGAAATCACCCAGTAAAGTCGTGCTGTTACCAGGAGCATATTGATTAATATTAACACATTACTACCCAGTACTGCGGCCCTGTTGGGCGTAATTCCCCACTCTGCAATGCGGAACAAAATCGCTGACAATGCTATTCCATTGACAATCACCGTCACAACAGATAGCAGGAACAGCACCCAAATCTCCGGTTGACTTTTCGCTTTCTTGGATGTCTCGGCCACAGAAAAGAAAATAATGGCCATCACCCCGATCAGTAACACATTAAAAATCAACAGGAATTCTCTGTCATTATAAGGGTCTTTTCCGGAATAAACGATTGCCGACAGATAAATCAGTAACATCACCAACACCAGCGGACTGAATATTCGGGCAATCACAGGCGACACTTTACCTACCAGCTGCGGGTTCGTCTGTGTAAGATAGGTACCTACAATTGGCGCGGAGGAAAGTCCGAAAATTCCCACATATTGAAAATAAAATTCTTCAATTTTAAGGCCGATCAACCCGAAAAGATTGATGGTCACAGCCGTCATAATCGCACCTGATATCAAAATGAGCGCAGTCATTACGATCAGGTCACCATTGTACCTTAGATAGCCGAGCCGTTTCTCCACATCACTTCGCTCCTTACCTACAAAAGCCAAACCTAATATCGCCCATAAAAACAAGGCTAAATGAATGCATGATAATACAAGCGTATCGCTTTCCTTGACATCGGGAAGAAAATTGATAAAAACCGCAGCGGCAAGCGTTGCACCGGCCATCAAACCTATCTGGGCAGCGGATAACTTATTTTTCCATGCAAAGTAGGCTGATACCACCGGAAAGCCGATAAACCCAATATTTCTGGGATAGAAAAAATCTTCGCTTACAGATAAAATTGCAGGAAGCTTTGCGATCACCCCAGCGACGAAGCAAGCAAGGAGGATAAACAGCAATTCCCGGTTCGTCCCAAAGGAAATTTCTTCGCTTCCGAAGTTGAGTCGTTCGTTCCAAAAGCCTGCGAGAGACTTGTCTTTGAGTTCCGGATACAAAGCTTTGAATGCGCGCTTAAAAGTCGGTTTGTCCGTCCGATACAACCTTTCGAGCTGCCCGGGATTGTCGAGGTTTAACAGGATTTGCTCTTCCATAATACAATGCTATGATTTTGTCGGTGTTTTTAAAAGTACTTTGCATTACAAAGTAAATCATTTCCAAAGATATAATCCAAGACAAATTCTATTTTTTTATTTGCATTCTTTTTTAAGATCCTAATCGTGTGAAATCTCTCGTAAATTGCTCTAATAAAAGACGATATCACTCCTCTCCAAACTCCAATAAATCCCCGGGCTGGCAATCCAGTGCTTTACAAATAGCTTCCAGCGTGCTGAAACGAATGGCCTTTGCTTTTCCTGTTTTGAGTATCGAAAGATTGGCCAATGTTAAATCCACTTTCTCAGAAAGCTCATTCAATGACATTTTTCGTTTAGCCATCATCACATCAAGGTTCACAATAATGGGCATGGCCTATGTAGTTAATTCGATCAAATATCAATAATATTTTATTGATAAATAATAAATACAGATTCAAGAGATTAAATTAAGCATATAATATTACTGCGCTCAAATGTAAAACGACGAAATCCTGGAAAATCAGGACCCCGTCGTTTTACATTGAAGTAAGACTAAAAATGCTAGTACTTCAACTCTTTAAGCTTCGCCACAACCCGGTTTGCAATGATCTGATAACCTTTGTCATTGATGTGGATATAGTCCGCCTTATTATCAGGACGCAAACCTGTCGGGAAATTCATGTTTTCAAGATCAGCCAGGTCCTGTGATGTCGGCGTGTAATTGATTGCCGCCATTTCCGCGGCAGTAGGCGGTGTCATCGGTACAAATGCCCGACCATACTTCGAAGAAAGTTTCTCGTTGATCGCGATCACTTTGTTGTATCTGTCGGTGCCTTTTACTTCCGGAACGGCAAGCAGTATACCCAGCACAATGTATCGTTTCGGGTCGGTAATGTAAGCGATTGAGCTGTCCAGTGCCGAAATGATCTCGTCCTCGGCAGTTACGTGATCCATGTTGTTGCGGCCGTACCACAGGATCTGTGTCGCGGATTTGAGCCGAAGCGAATCTTCAATCACAAATTCAGACCCCGCCGGAATAGCAGCAGTACTCTCGGAATCAGGCGTGAGCGTATACATTTCCCCTTTTTCTTCATTGGCCATCCTGGTAACAGTGCATTTCACGCCGGCAATGGTGCCCGCTCTGCTGTAAGTGTTGTAGTTGATGGGCGTAGACAAAAACTCGTTGCTCAATTTTGTAATCTTTACCGCCTTGGCACCATTCAGTTTATCACCTTCAACCGATAGCTTAATTGGTGTTCCGCCCTGCCTGCATGCAATTGAGAGGGCTATTTGTCCTCCGATACCGTCGCTAACGATGGGCCTCCCGGGCAACATTGCTCCCACGAGTGTCCCGTACGGGAAAGTCCCGCCCGCACCGATGGTCAGGCTGTCGCCAAAAAACGCCAGTGTCTGGTCCCTTTTCGGCTCCTCCGCCATGGGCTCCGACTCCTTGTCATTTTTTGAAAGGACGTTGTCCAGTAAATCACTGCAGGATGTCAATAATGTTGTGGTCAAAATGGCTGCGCCCGAATGCAGAAAAAAGCGTCTGCGGCTAAAATTGTTCCGGCTCTGAGAGCCCGGCCTATGGGGATGATCGTCCATTATTCTGGTTAAAAGAAGTGTGAGTAAATTTCAAACCTCATTCAACAATAATCATTCCAGCATTTTGACCCCGAATGTAGCTTTGGGATGTGTCCGCGCGGTTATTTCCTTACTTCGGCCACCATTGACATATCATGTGAGCCGTTATATTTCTTGCTTTTGAACGTTAAGTTCGTAATATTTATTCTAAGGCTTTTCCCTGGTTAAATGATGTAAATCCGACACAATGAAGGCTCATATCCTCTGCACATTAGTGATTTTGATCACGCTGCCCGTTTTTGGACAGGTAGAAAAAATCCGGAACCTGCAGCAAAGCCTGCCTTTAATCAAGGATAGTATGCAATATGTGGATGTGGTCAACCGTATATCGCTGCTTTTTTACGAACAAAATGCCGACAGCACACTTTACTACGGACTCCGTGCCCGCGAGATCGCTTTCCGGCTGCATTACGCAAAAGGACTGGCCGATGCGACTAATAATCTGGGAGTTGTTTTCGACATAAAAGGTAACGTTCAGCTCGCGCTGCGCTATTATAATGATGCTTATAACGAGTACACAATCCTGGGCGATTCCTCAAATATTGTGCAAACACTGATGAACATTGCCACAGTTTATGGAATCAGTGGGAAAGATCAGAAGGCGCTTTCCAATTTTGGCCGCGCGCTTTCCCTCGGAAGCCGGATTTCGCACGACTCTATTACGGCGCTGGTCATTTACAACTACATTCTGTCCTTTCCCCAAAAGTTTAGCGACAGCAAAAAGAAAGAACTCACTGAAAAAGCTAGCCAGATCGCAACGAAATATCGCGACGCGCGACTGAAGCTGGCGATCCAGCAACTGCAGGCGGACAATCTGATCGCAAATAATGAGCGCGAAAAAGGAATGCAGCTCCTGGAAAGCACCCTGGCCAGTGCACTGAATATGCAGCTGTACTACCTCAGTATGGACCTGCTGCTCGATTTGGGGGATAATTATTTTGCCAATGAGCCCGATAAGGCCCTCCGATTCTATACGCAGGCCCTGAGACTCGCCGAAGAAAAAAGCTATCGGATGTATGCCAAGGATATTTGTAAAAAACTATATGACATTTATCTCTCAAAAGGCGATACCCAAACCGCATTCATTTATAGCCAGAGACTGCTCAAACTGTACGAAGAGCAAGCGGAAATAGACAAAGTTTCGGGGATCGATTACATTGAATATGCGGTGAAAGATCAGCAGCTTATTTCGCAGCAGGTAGCAGCCGATTATAACACCAAGATGCTCTGGCTGGCCATAGCGGTTTGTTTTCTGACCATTCTCAGCATTATTTTTCTATGGAGAAACTGGAAGCTCACCGGAAAAACCAACGAAGTGCTGACCATGCAATTCCGGCAGCTTGAATCCACGACGGAAGCGCTTGAAAGTAGTAACCAGAACTATGCAAGGCTGATCAAAATGGTGGCGCACGACTTGCGAAACCCCATAGGAGGCATTCATTCGCTTAGCGCCCTGCTCAAGGAAGGAGACCTGCCCCCGGACACAGCTTCTGAGTTTATCCACCTGATTTATGAATCCAGTAATGGTTGCCTCAAGTTAATCGGCGACCTGCTACAGACCGATTTTGATTTCAAAGAATCGGAGCTTCAAAAGGAGGAATTCAACTTGTCCCGTTTTCTTCAGCAAGCCATTACCCTACTGACTTTTAAGGCGAACGAAAAAAACCAGCAGCTGATCCTGGAAGACTCGGTGCAAACTATGATCACCGCGGATCCAGACAAGTTGTTGAGAGTGCTGAACAATCTGATCGTCAACGCCATTAAGTTTAGTCCTGATGGAGAGGTTATCGAGGTTAATACGGAACAGTCTAGTAATGGCGTGGTCATTTCGGTGAAGGACAATGGTTTGGGGATTCCTAAATCCTATGCCGCAAAGCTGTTTGACCCATTTACCCCTTCCAAAAGGAAAGGAACTGCCGGCGAACAGCCGTTTGGCCTGGGGTTATATATCTCCAAGCAAATTGTCGACGCCCACCGCGGCAGGATCTGGTTTGAAAGCGAGGAAGGAAAAGGCACGACGTTTTTCGTGTTCCTGCCCGAGGAAAAATCCTTTGTTACCGAAACCACAAACGTCCGGGACAAAGTCAGCGGAAGCTAAAACAGGCTCTTGTCGCAACTCGCTTTTTTAAGCTTCATAAGCTGTAACAATTGCGTGGTGTACACCGTATCAATGTTTGCTTTCGGGACAAAGGCGGCTAGCAATTCCGGATCGTCGGACAAAATGTAGTCGTAGCAAAAGTCATTCTGAGCGTTTTTAAGCACCATCAGCTCCTGATTGTAGCGAATGTATTCCATCCTTCCCGGGTTCTTGACCGTCGCAGCTATCGCACTCCAATAGTGGTAAAAACCATTGTTATGCTTAAAGAATATCCCGACATTCTTATGATCGCCTTCAATGTGCCCCAGTAATGGTTTAAAGCTGAGGTAATTGTTAGGATGGCTAAGGAAATACGCCCTGTCCCGGCCCATACTCAATATATTTGACGAGCGGTCCTGATCGTAGTACCCGACTTTGGTCAGTAATGCAAACACTTTCGTCCTTTCACTATAATCCGGCCATTTTTTAAGGGGATGACAACCATCTTCACCGGGGAACGTGTAGTAAGCCCCAAGGTACTTTTCATATATCTGACGCTGTGTACCCCCATTTTCACAAATGGCGATTGGAATGTGACCAAGCAGCTTTCGGGTGAGATAATTGATGGAAACAAGCTCCTTACTTGGGTTCCCGTACACAAACGGAACAGAAAGCAGCATCAGGGGTGCTGCCAGCCAGGCGAAGCTCCATTGTATTTTACGACAATAGATGTAGGATATCATCACAGCGCCCATTGCAAAAAAAGGCATTTGCGTCCTGGTACTCCAGAGCTGGAATTTCATCAGTGTACAAAACACAATGAAACCCATCGCTGAACAGATCCAGAACCATTTGATACTCCATTGCCGCACTGCAAACAGCATGACAAAGCTAGCGACCAGGATAAGCCAGAAGTGGATCGTGTTCGGTATCATATCCTCATGCACCGAATACTTGACCGAAAACGGATCCAGGCTAATGTCCGGATCATCGATCTCCACGCCCATTGCCTCATGCAGGCTCCTGATCTGGCCATCAACGATCCGGTTGAAACGGGTATCGGGTAAGCCGAGGTTCAGTCCGGCGTTCTTAATGAGGGTAGAAAACGTGAATAGTGCAGAATGTTTGTTAGCAGGCAGCTCTTCGGAAGCAAAAACGGTATTTCTCAGCGGGCTCATAATATGCCCGAACAATGTATAATTCCTGTAAAAAAAAGGAGCAAATGTCCCCGTCAGCAACACGATAGCCAATCCTAAAACTTTTAGAGCATACGAGATCCGGTATTGAACCAAAATCCGGATCGCAAAAAATACAGTGAACGGAATGGCAAAAATAAAAATGGTGTATTTCGAAAAACCTCCAAACGACAGGGACAGGAGAAACATCACCAAAGTCAGTACAGAGCGTTTTTCGAGCAGCTGAAAACCCAGATACACGTAAGAAATGAAGAAAAAGCAAGCACAATAATCAACTTGTGTGCTGGTACTTTCGAAGATACTGATCGGTAATGTGAGCAGAAATATGGCAGTGAGTAATTGTCCCTCCTGCTTTAAACCAAGCCGTTTGGCAAGCAACGAGACCCCGGCCAGCGACCCTATAAAGGATCCAAACTGAATCAGGCCTGCAAACTGGTCCGAGCCGGAAAGCAGGATCGTGTCCAGCACCAGGTATTCGGCAAAGACATTCAGGTAGAGCTGCTGTAAATGTAAGGTTGGAAAATGATCCAGATTGCCATTGTTGATCCAAAACAGTACCCTGTTGAGGTGGTACATATGAGAATCAAAGTTGTTCGGAGCTGCATATACGGCCAGGAACAGCAATGGAAGAATGTAAAATAGCAACGCTGAGACGATCACCACCTTATTAACTGTCTTTAAGCCACTGAGCCGGACAGTCTTTTTCAATGAAGCCAGTTTTGAAAAACGAATCGCTCCGGTCTTGTTCCAAAAAAACAGCAAGGCAGAAATGCATGTAACCGTTATCAACCAGAAAATCAGCGCTGTTTTTGCGTTAACCTGATTGAATGCGGATGCCGATTCATTATATACAAACACCAGGACAGCATTGGCGATCAGCGAATAAATAAACGATTCACGCGCATTGGTATACAGGTCATTTCTGGATGAATGAAGAAAGAAGCCAGCAAAAACCAATGCAACCGACAGCAGTAGTAAACAAAATCCCATAAAGTTTTATAGAAGGGGTGCTATTAACGCGTAGAATATCTATTACTTGCTGATAATCAACCGCTTTAAATACAAATATATATGATTACCGGCCTATTAAAAGCATTCCGATTCTCAAACGGCACACATTCCATATCAACCGGTTTGAAGCTAGTTGGATTTTTATTTTGGACTATTTCCAATAACAAGGATATTTTCCATATATTTGGATACTTCAATCTATTAGCCATGTGCTCTAATGGATAATTGGGTATATAAGGTTGTACAGTTGAAAACACCCTGCAGGTCTTGCCCGCAGGGTGTTTCTGTATTCCGGTTGGTTAGTTTAGCTTTGTAATGCTAAAAACCACCATGCATTTGGCACGAATCATCGAATCATTATTATGGAAAAAGAGATCAGAATACATTTTCGTCACTGGGTATATATTGATGAAATGAAGTTTTTCGGACCGGGCCGCGTTGAACTTCTTGAACTTATACAGGAAACCGGTTCTATTATGAAAGCGGCCAAAGCCATGGGGATGTCTTACAAAAAGGCCTGGGCCATGGTCGACCATATGAATACCTATGGCCGGCAACCTTACGTCATTACCCACAAAGGCGGACAGCAGGGTGGCGGGACTGAGCTGACCGAAACTGGCAAAAGTGTGATCGAGGCCTACAAAAAACTAACCGCAAGATTACAGGAGATCGTGGCAGCTGAAAAAGAGCTCCTGGACCTGATCTGACAATTTTCCAAAAACAGGGGTTTTCAAAAGGCCTCTAATTGATAACAACCACTTTCTGCTGGACGACTTTTTCGCGGTTGCTCATCCGCACAATGTAAATTCCCGATGCTGCCGGTTGGATAGGAAGGCTAACCGGCCCGCTCCTTCCCGAAATTCCTTCTTTCAGGAACACCACACCGCTTGTGTTTATTAATTCCACGGACTCGAAAGGCTGGTCCAAAACCATGGTCAATGTACTGTTACTGATCAGTGACGGCCTGACGAAGTTTCCGCTCATATCTTCATCGCCGGTTTTTACAGTAATGATCCTCGAATATTCAAAGCTGTCGTCGGTATCGATCATTTTCAGACGATAGTAGAGATTTCCCCGATCATTTACCAAATGTGAAAAGCTGTACCTGAAACCTTTGGCCGCATTCTCGCCCTGAATGGTGCCTACTTTCTCAAAACTGCTGACATTAAGGCTGAATTCTACATCAAATGCTTTGAAATTTTCTTCGGAAGAAGTTTCCCAGGTCAAATTAACCCCCTCATTACCTGGCAGTCCTGAAAAATTGACCAATGTAACAGGCAATGCATCCTCAGCTACAATGCTGTAAACAGAACTGCCCGCTACCGCATAGATCTCACCAGCTTCGTCTTCCCCAATGTTGACAGTATTGATAAGTGCCGAGGTTTGAAAAGTTTTGAAAGAGTTGTCTGCCAAAATCTTGTGAATATCTCCTGAATATACATCCGTTCCGATGTAGTAACCATACATCAACGGCCAGTTGGTACCGCGGTAAACCACGCCTCCCACCACTGATTTCCCATTGACGGAACCGGTCACATAAGTGTAAACCGGGGGAGTGTAGGTAACACCCGGTGCATCGCATCCAGTCCGATCTGCTATACCCGGCGTCGCAATATCCCCTTCATAACACCGCCAACCAAAATTGGCCCCCAGTGCAGCCGCAGTGGTAATGTGGTTTATCTCCTCGCGTGCACTCTGCCCCACATCGCCTATCCACATATCATGACTAAGTCTGTCGAAGCTCCACCGGAACGGGTTTCGCAACCCAATGGCATATACTTCGCTAGTGTAAGGATTATCGGCAGGTATTGAGTAATTTTTTCCTGTACTGGCAACGTCCACATTGATTCTCAGCATTTTGCCCAGCAGGCTACCCGTGTTTTGTGCATTTCCGCTGGCATCATTACTACCGCCGCCGTCGCCGGTAGACAGATACAGCAACCCATCGTCATACCCAAAACGCAGGACGCCGCCATTGTGATTACTATTAGTGGGATGCGGGATTTTAATGATTTCGAGTCGGGTACTGGCATCGGCGGAATTACCTGTGGCGGTATACCTCGCCACTACGAGATCACCCGGGATATCGGTATAGTAAGTATAAAAATAGCCATTGGTCTCAAAATCCGGATGAAAAGCTATGCTCAGCAAACCACCCTCTCCTGTCTGCGACACCGTAGGGGCGATGCTGTTCATATTCAAAAAAGTAATGGGCGTACCCAATGCACCGGGTTCGAAGTATTTAATGATTCCCGCCCTTTCCGCAATGAAGATCCGGTTGGAACCATCACCTGCGTGCACAAGTTGCATAGGCGATGTCAAGCCTGTGATGACAGCAGGCTGTTTTATGGTAACATTTGGTTCCTGTGAAAATATCCGTTCTGAAATGGTGAGGAAAAGTATTATCAAACAGAATGTTAATACATGACGATGGTCAATTCTTTTCATAGCACACACATTTAAATTGTAGATGAAAATTACATAATACTATTTCGATGTTAATTGTAAATTTATACTACAATACTTGTGCCCGATTGAGACAAACACAAGCCAGTGGAACAAAAAAGCCTTTCGGCGACTACACCAAAAGGCTTTCAAATGAGCTACGCCTGCCTATTCGTAGAAGAACGTACCAAATTCGCTCCTTATCGTCAGTTTCTTCACAGGTGACTCCTCTACCCTGCCAACAATCTGAGCATCGATTCCAAATGATTTTGAAATTTTGATCACCCTTTCGGCATGTTCAGGAGCGAGGTATATTTCAAGCCTGTGGCCCATGTTAAACACCTTGTACATTTCCTGCCAACTGGTACCACTTTCTTCCTGGATCATTGCGAACAATGGCGGGACCGGCAACAGATTGTCTTTGATAATGTGAAGGTTATCAACAAAATGTAGAATTTTTGTCTGCGCACCGCCACTGCAGTGTACCATGCCATGAATCTCCGGTCTCAGCTCATCGAGCAGCGCCTTCGCCACAGGAGCATAGGTACGTGTGGGCGAGAGAATAAGTTGGCCTACATTGAGGGGGGTACCTGCTACGGGATCCGTTAGTTTTTTGCTTCCGCTGTAAATGAGGTCCTCATTTACTTCCGGGTCAAAACTTTCCGAATATTTGGTCAGGTACTTTCCTAAAATATCATGTCTGGCAGAGGTAAGACCATTGCTTCCCATTCCACCATTATAGCTTTGCTCATAGTTGGCCTGCCCGTAAGAGGCCAGTCCTACTATCACATCGCCTGCTTTAATATTAGCATTATCCACCACTTCCGACCGTTTCATGCGGGCAATGACCGTGCTATTTACAGTTACAGTCCTTACCAGGTCACCCACGTCAGCTGTTTCACCGCCGGTACTGTAAATCTCCACGCCGTAGCTGCGCAGCATGTCCAGCACCTCTTCCGCGCCATTGATCACCTCGGCAATGACTTCACCGGGGATACGGTTCTTATTACGGTCAATGGTCGAAGAGTAGAGCATAGGTCCGGTGGCGCCTACACACAAAAGATCGTCGGTATTCATCACAATCGCATCTTGCGCAATGCCTTTCCAGACGGATATATCACCTGTTTCTTTCCAGTATAAATAAGCCAGGGAAGTTTTGGTACCGGCCCCGTCAGCATGCATAATGGTGCAATAATCAGGGTCACCGGCTAATGTATCAGGGACAATTTTGCAAAAAGCTTTGGGATAAAGCCCCTTGTCGATCTTTTCAATTGCTTTATGTACATCTTCCTTGGATGCCGATACGCCGCGCTGGAGATAACGGTCGGTAGTTTTCATCTGAGCTTTTTTTATTAAATATAGCTATCCTCTTTGAGCCACAAAAGTAGACAAAAAGGGGGCTTAAACCTTTACTTTAACGAAAGTACTCCTCGTTTTAGAAAATCAATTAGTTACAAAAAATTGCAAATAATAACTGTTTATTAAAATTAGATAAATGCAAATTTCTGGTTAGCTTTACAAACCCAAGGTAATTACAGAAAAAACCATAGAATCTATTGTCTGATAGTTTTTAATACCTGACCCAAACTTATCCTTCATGCCTTTTTTGATTCGTTCTGTTATTTTATTTGCCCTCCTGATCGTTGGAACCGCTTTTCACCATGTATCCCAGGCGCAAGCCGTAAAGGCTGCTCAGGCAGAAACGGACACCCTCAGTGCCATGCAATCGCTCGTTTCATTTGCCACCAAGCATTTACATATCCCTTACCGTTCGGGAGGATCCTCCAAAAGAGGCTTTGACTGTTCCGGTTTTGTACGCTATTGTTTCAACCAGTGGAACATTTCACTTCCGCATTCCAGCGCAGCGCAGGCCCAGCATGGCGAAACCGTGGAACTGGACGATGCCAAACCCGGCGACCTGATTTTTTTCAAAGGAAATAGTACAAAAAGCAGCCGCATCGGCCATGTTGGAATTATCACAGAAGTGACGCCAGGCTATGTACGGTTCATTCATTCTGCATGGAAAGGTGGCATTCGCTACGATCTGCTCAATGCGTCCTATTACCACAAAAGGTTCGTGGCGATCAAGCGGATGATCGACTGATACCATCTGCCTTGCTTTTCCTATCACATCAAAAAAATCAATTTCCGCTGCCATTTGGTAACGGTTTCATTTTATTGCGCGTAAATTTGCCGGATCGATCTGATCATTACTTTACAAACTGCATTGCATTTTGAAACTCTGGCAAAAAGAAAATACGGTTACTTCTGAAAAAATAGAAAAATTCACGGTGGGGCGTGACCGGGAAATGGACCTGCACCTCGCTGAATATGACGTATTGGGAAATCTGGCCCATGCGACTATGCTGGAAACCATCGGCCTGCTCACCCCGGAAGACCTGGACGCTTTGAAAACCGAGCTGAAAGTGATCCATTCTCAAATATCGAACGGCGATTTTGTCATTGAAGACGGTGTCGAAGATGTACACTCGCAAGTAGAACTGCTGCTGACCCGCAAATTGGGCGATACCGGCAAGAAAATCCATAGTGGGCGTTCGCGTAATGATCAGGTGCTGGTGGATATGAAACTGTACACCCGCGCCCGTCTTTTTGAAGTGGTAGAAGCTACCGAAAAGCTTTTTGAAGTACTTGCAAGCCGCTCCGAAGAACATAAAAACGACCTTTTGCCAGGCTATACCCATTTGCAGATTGCGATGCCTTCGTCGTTTGGTCTCTGGTTTGGAGCTTATGCCGAAGCGTTGATCGATGACATCATCCAGCTCAATGCAGCATACCGCCTTGCTAATCGCAATCCGTTGGGCTCGGGCGCAGGCTACGGATCCTCATTTCCTCTGAACCGTCAATTGACAACCGATTTACTAGGTTTTGAAGGCATGCATCACAATGTGGTGTACGCGCAAATGAGCCGCGGACGTACAGAGCAAGCTGCACTGACCGCGATATCTTCATTAGCAGCAACCGTTTCGCGGTTGGCGATGGACGTGTGCTTATATAACAGCCAGAATTTCAGCTTCATTGTTCTGCCTGATGACCTGACGACGGGCAGCAGCATTATGCCGCATAAAAAGAACCCGGATGTGGCCGAGTTGCTTCGAGCAAAAACCAACCGCATGAAGGCATTGCCGATGGAAGTAACGATGGTACTGAGCAACCTGCCGTCGGGATACCACCGGGATATGCAGCTCCTGAAAGAAATCCTCATGCCTGCATTCGACGAAATACTGGATTGCCTTGACATTGCTGCTTTCATGCTCGAAAACATGCAGGTAAAACAGAACCTGCTGGACGATGTCAAATATGATCTGCTTTTCAGCGTTGAACGTGTGAATGAGCTGGTGATCAATGGTGTGCCCTTCCGTGATGCTTACCGCCAGGTAGGCGCGGCAATTGGCGATGGAACGTACACCGCGCCCCGTGACCTGAAACATACGCATGAGGGAAGCATTGGCAACCTTCAAACGGCTGAAATCCGTGAACGAATGCAGCAGGAACTCGCAGCTTTCGGATATGACAAGGTTACCGCCGCTCTGGAAAATCTTTTAAAATATTAGATCAAATGAAAGCATTGGGGGTTATCAGAGGAATTTTATTAGGATTAATAATCCTTTCGGGAAATACATTTGCGACCCAGGCGGCTTCCGAGAAGTTGAAGGTGATTTTTTTCCTTGACCCTGAATGTCCGATTTCCAATGCTTACATGAAGGAGATCAAAAGCATATATGCCGACTACTCGGTGAAAGGAGTAACATTCGAAGCAGTTTTCCCAACGTCGACGGTAACGGATCAGGAGATCAAGGCATTTTTGAAAAAATACAATGCTACTTTCCCGGGTTACACGGATGCGAACCTTCAAAAAGCAAAACGATACCAGGCGACTGTGATGCCAGAGGTGGTTCTGGTCAATTCGGCTGGTATCGTCGTTTACAGAGGCGCTATTGACGACTGGTACTATGGCCTAGGCAAAAGCCGCCCGAAAGCAACTGAATTCTACCTGCGCAATGCTATCGACGCAACCCTGGACGGCAACCAGGTCATGAAAAGCCGGACGGAAGCTTATGGGTGTTTGATTAATTTGTGATTTGGGTTAAATTTTCTGCAAGCGCTTCACATAAAGGTCATTTTGCCTCATAATTTCGGTATAAACAAGCACCATATCTGCCCCGGATTTATTCCCCATTTTACTAAAATCTGATACCAATTTTTTGTTCAATTCCCGGTATTTTGGGTGCTCACGAACTACAAGGGTAGCAGCAAGCCTGATCTTTTCCCTGGGCCATACTTTTTTCAGTTTCTCCAAAGAACATAACATCAATCCCGGACAGTAAGTATGCTCTTCCAGCATGATATTGGTATAAAATGCCAACGCATTTAATCCCTCCTTTGATTTGTCTTTCAATAAATCGGTACTTGAAAGCATGCGTTGAGCGCATTCCTGGCGGTAGTAAGAAAAGTATTGGTCATCATCGTATTTTTCCAAAAAAGCATGCACCTTTCCGTCCTCCTTTTTCCAGGGTATCGCCATTAGGTATTTATCGTTATCCTTCCTTACTGGGTAGCTTTTGTCCCAAAACAGACCTTCCTTAAACATTGTGTTGGTAACCACCAAAATGTAGTCGCCATCTAGCGTGTCCATCCCGGACTGGTTCATACAAACTTGCATCAAGCTAGGGTCCCTGGTCTTATAACCCTTCTGAAATTTTTCCAAAACGGATGCAACGTTGGCCGTTTTCCCTCCGGCGCAATTCATCAGCAGCAAAGCTGCGCCCAAAACAATTACGTACACCTGCAATCTCTTCATTTTTCGATGACATTTTAGTTTGCAACCTTTTTGACCAATGATATAAAAATAGCAAGGCTGTTACATATAATCAATTGGTATTCATAATATTGAAAGGATAGCCCCGAAAATCTTGCATGCCTGACGGCATTTTAAATTCCTTCATAAATCCTGTATTTCCTACCGAGGTTGCGTGCCTACGGCACTGGATGTTGCAAGGATGAGTAACACTGCTACCATTCATGAACATTGAAAAAAGTCGCATAGCGACGAAACATCGGTAGGAAAACCGAGGCAGCACAGCAGAACCAAAATCCCGTCAGGGATGAAACAAAACGTGTGGTACTCCCGAATTCGCCTCAAAAATCTTGCATGCCTGACGGCATTTAAATTCCTTCATAAATCCTGTATTTCCTACCGAGGTTGCGTGCCTACGGCACTGGATGTTGCAAGGATAAGTACCACTGCGACCATTCATGAACATGAAAAAAGTCGCGTAGCGACGAAACATCGGTAGGAAAACCGAGGCAGCACAGCAGAACCAAAATCCCGTCAGGGATGAAACAAAGCATGCACAAACATCATAACGCATGCCCCATCGCATCACAAAAAAAGGTAAGCCAATGGCTTACCTTTTTCCCTCTAACTAAATCTAAAATATAAAATCAAGGCTTATCCCACCAAACACGGCCGGTAGCATCCTGTGGACTCGCTCCGAATCCCGGAATTGCTGCCATGGCAGCATAAGCTGCTTTTTTGTTTACCGCATTAGGATCTGTGTCGTTGATCAGCCCAAGTGGAGCACGACGTGGAATTGTCAATACTACATTCAGGTTTTTCACAGGAACAAGTGGAACAACCGAAGTAGCGTTAGGATATCCCGTACGTTTCCATAGATCCCATCCTTCTGCTGGTTGCTTCATGAAGTTCAGGTAAGACTGGCTCGCGATCTGATCCAATGCTTTTGTCGCATCGTATGCAACACCTGGTTGTGCCAGGTAAGCAGTAATCTCAGCAGCAGTTACAGGAGTATAGTCAGTCAGCTTGCTTCCGCTACCCACTTCATCATACCACTCGATAGAGCTTTTCACACCAGCTTCATACCAATCTTTTGCAGTTCCTGTACCGATGCCTTTCAAAGCAAGTTCGGCACGTGTAAAGCAAAACTCAGCATAAGTGATCACCGGAAGGTAAGAGAAGCCTGTTCCTGCATTTCCAGCTGCATCGTTACGTCCTGCGCTGAACAAACGTGGTTGCAGGTAAGACAATGTATCTACTGTCGCCTTGGTCGAAGGGATGATTTTTGGCGTGTAGTACTTCTGAATGTTGGCTGTGATTTTCGCATCATCAGGACTTGGGAAGCTACCTACATAACGTCTTCCTTCTTTGGTACCTGCCGGCAACACACCATCCTTAATCAGGATATCAATGTTAGCCTGCGAATACTGGTTAGGCGCGAAGAACGCGTCAACACGAGGATCTTTGTTAGCGACCATGAAGTCCACCATCGGCTTCGCAGCACGCAGTGTCGCTGGATTCCAGTTACCACCATCTCCTGTTCCTGTAAATGCAGCATTGGATTTGAAAACCCATCCATCTGCATTCGAACTCATCAGATCTGTTGCGGGTGAAGCAAGTACTTCATTGATAATAGCAGCTCCCGCAGCAGCATCTACTTTCTGAACACGGATCGCCATTTTCAATCTCAATGCATTGGCAGCTTTAACCCATTTCTGAGCATCACCTTTGTAGTACTGATCGTATGCGCCTATTGCAAACTGCGCAACTGGCTGAGAAGTTTTCAAAATTGCGATTGCAGCTTTAAGCTCTGCATCCAGTTTCGCAAAAATCTCCTGCTGGCTGTCGTATTTAGGTTGCAATGTACCGCCGTAACGTCCCTGGAATGCTTCCGAGTAAGGAATGCTTCCGTAGATATCCGACACGTAGAAAGTGTAGTTGGCTTTCAGAATGTGCGCCATCTGAACCATATGCACATAACGTGGCTGGTCAGCAGCTTCCAATTTCGACACCAGTTGTTCCAGATCATACAACCTGTCACCTACACCATTGTATAACCGGCCGTATCTCTGAGAGAAGTTGTCCCAGTTTTGCGTATACGCTCCCTGGTTACCGTTTTGGTCCGTGTTGTACTGCATCCATGGCATGATACGACGATAAATGTCATAGTAGTATTCAAAATCCACACTATGCATACTGATGGTTGCATTCAGAAACTGGTTCTGAGGCGGTACTGAGGTAAGTGCATCCGGGTTTTTGTTGATATCCACGAACGCCTGCTTCTCGCAGGAATAAAGAAGTCCCGCTGCCGCCAGTAATATTAATTTATGTTTTAAAAATTTCATGATAATAATTTCTGTTTTGAATTGACCGAAATAATTCCGAAT
Source organism: Dyadobacter pollutisoli (assembly GCF_026625565.1). Lineage (NCBI taxonomy): Bacteria > Pseudomonadati > Bacteroidota > Cytophagia > Cytophagales > Spirosomataceae > Dyadobacter > Dyadobacter pollutisoli. The sequence continues at coordinate 6,558,401 of NZ_CP112998.1, read as the reverse complement.
TACAATCCGATATTGACTGAAAAACCAATGTTACGTGATAGCGGCAAACCACCGTACTCCATGAACTCACCAGCCCTGTTGCTGTAAAGTCCTTCTGGGTTAACTCCGTCTTTCGCAGTTTTGTACAGGTAACCAAGGTTACGCCCGACAAGGCTCACACGCAGTGACTGGATTTTCGCTTTGTTCAGCAATGAAGCAGGAATGTTGTAGCCCACCGAGATTTCACGAAGTGACACCCATGAGTTCTCAAATGTAGAATACTCACGAATACCTGATCCCCACTGAGTAAGGTTGTAGTAGTAAGCGTATGCAGGAATTGGCTTCAAGTAACCTTTTTCAACCGCCTCAGCATATGGCATTCCACCCAGATCGACCAATTGGTCGTTCACATTCACTTTGTATCCATCGGCAAGAACTCCTTCCGGAATGATACCATCCGTTTTTGCATTACCATCAGCATCAGTATAAGAAACCCCACCCAGTGCGGTGTTACGTCCTGGCAATGTGAATGCAAATGCACCTGTAGATGAACCATATTGGTGTGTAGCAGAAGCCATCAGACCACCGATCTTCGCGTCAGCCTGAACCGTTGCAGTGAAGTTTCCATAACGGAATGAGTTCACATTGCTGGCAAGGAATTTCTCCATAACTGTACCCAGTTCTTTTGAACCCTGACCTTGGTAAGCACCGCTTCTCAAATAAGCGATACCGCCTTCTGCCGAGCTGTTCGCACCGATTACGCGTTTGCCATTTGAAGGATTACCTGGCTGGCCCTGGTAAGTTGCAAATGCATAAGAAGTAAGGATTGTTCCGTAGTCTTTTCCAACACGTGCCACAGACGACATATCAGCTCCGAAACCAAGTGCAAGCGTATAAGTATCAGTACCTTCTACCAGTTCAAGCACCTTGTTGCGGTTACGTGAGAAGTTCACGCTTGTGTTCCACTCGAATTTACCCTTTTTGATAGGAGTTGCAGAAAGCAAAATCTCCACCCCTTTGTTCTGGATTCTACCGGCATTAACAACTTTGCTGCTTACACCAGACTCAGAAGTCGTTGCAAGGCTAAGGATCTCATTCTTGGTAATTTTGTTGTAAACAGTTGCATCAATACCTAATCTGTTATTGAAGAAACGAATGTCTGCACCAAATTCAACCTCACGTGCCAGACGGTTTTTCAATCCGTAGTTAGGCAATGTGTTATCACGGAAACCTGACAGGTTAACCAATGATCCGTCAGCCTGAGTATAAGTTCCGTTTGGCTGGTATATACCAGTTTGGTTAGTAGCCCATGCATCCGTATCACCACCTGTGTAACCTAAGCTTGCGCGAAGTTTACCGAATGACAACCAGGTAGGAAGTGTTTTGATAGACTCAGTTGCGATCCATGAAAGACCTACAGAAGGATAAGAGTAGGTATAGTCTCCACCTCCGTCAGCATAAGTCAATGTAGAAGACCAGTCATTACGGAAACTTGCAGAAAGTGTTAACGCGTCTTTGTAAGTCAAATCACCATAAGCATAAAGCGCATCAATACGTTTAGATGGGCTCAATGGATAAGTCAGGTTCAATGGATTGGTTGTGTTCGCCAAAGAGAACACATCCGGAACACGAAGACCGCCGGTTGTATTAACTCTGTAGTAACGTCCACCGATCAATCTGTTAGTTTCTCCGCCGACAGTGAAGCTCAGGTTGAAATCAGGAGTCAATTGCTTGTTTGCGCTTAACAATCCCTGGAAACGGCTTTGTGATTTGTTTTCTGAATATTCGCCATACTCACCTCCTGTAAAACCTACGCCTGCACCACGGTCTTTGTTGTTACCTGTGTACAACTCAGTTTGTACGTTTCCACGAACTAACAAAGTCAACCAGCTGGTAAGATTAGCAGTAAGGTCAATGTTTCCGCGGAACACTTTCTCGTTACGAGATTGTGTAAACTGGAAAGTCTGGAACATAAATTCTGTAATATTGTAAGGATCGGCAGCTCCCTGACGACGGCCACCTGCAACCGGATCGATATAGTTTTTAGACCAGTAATCGATATCCATTGAACGTGGACGGTTGTATACAAAACGGAAAACCGGGTTGTAGTTACCACCCTGACGAATCGGGTTCACCATGTCATTGTCGGTATAATCCGCGCTGATATCCAGGTTCAGAATTTTTCCGATTTTCTGTGTTCCTCTGATGTTGAAGTTATTACGCTTCAATTCAGTACCCGCAGGCATGATAGAAGTGTTTTTCAATGTAGAGAATGACGCACGGAAAGAACTACGCTCGCTTCCGCCTTCTACTACAACGTTATGGTTGATGTACTTACCAGTCTGGAAAAATTTCAATGGATCGTTAGCTTTCCATTGTACCATTCTTCCGTCAAGATCACGTACTGTCTGGCCTTTGAACTCAGGACCGTATGACCAAGGAAAGTTTGCACGATCTACTTCGTCAACACCGTCAGTACCTTTAAGGAATTCAGGGCTTAGACCTGCTCCAAACTGGTTTTGAAGGTCAAGGAATTTGTAAGCTGTTTCAAAAGTAGAAGTATGGTTGTAAGTTACACCCAAACCTTTTTCTGTACGTCCTTTTTTAGTCTGAACCACTACCACACCATTCAAAGCCTCAGAACCATAAAGAGAACTTGCAGCAGAACCTTTCAATACGGTCATCGACTCGATGTTGTCAGGGTTGATGTTTTTCATGATGTTACCAAAATCCTGTCCGGCTCCCCATGAGTCAGCACCTGTTGTTCCAGGGCGGATCAAAACACCGTCCACAACGAAAAGTGGCTGTGTGTTAGGGCTTAATGAAGCGTTACCACGAATACGGATACGTGAAGATGACATTGGACCACCAGTTCCCTGGTTGATCATTACACCTGCAACCTTACCCTGAAGTGCATTCACCATGTTGGCATTTGCAGTTCTGGTAATGTCATTTCCCTGAACCGACTGAACTGAATAAGCAAGCTTTCTAGCCTCAGTTGACATACCGAAACCAGTGATTACTACCTCGTTCAAAGTCTTGTTGTCTTCTTCAAGGTTAACTGTGAGCTGGCTCGCGTTACCTACTTCCACTTCTTTGCTTACAAATCCGATGGATGAGAAAACAAGTACCGATGTGCTCGAAGGCACATTTACGCTAAACTTTCCATTTGCATCTGTCGCACCACCTGTGTTGCTTCCTTTAATAAGGTAAGAAACGCCGGGTAAAGGATTTTGTTCCTTGTCGAGCACCGTTCCATTAACGGTCTTTCTGTCCTGGGCCATACTCCATGTGCTTCCTGTAAGGAGGAGGAGCAATGTTACCAGACGGGTTAAAGTTGTAAACTTTTGTCTCATGGTAAACTTGGTAAATTGAATTTTGGGTGGTTTAAGTTACTCGCACAACGTACTCTGATTCAGAGATAGGGTCTGCCAACGTTTGTTGATTCCCAACTTTTTCACATCATAATCATTGAATGTCAAAAATAAATATTTTTATTAACAAAAACATAACATTTATTAAAAAATATTAATAATTAACATACAATCGTAGTAGACTATTTGGCTATTTTATCGTTTGAGCTTTATTTTAAGAAGTACCTGCCTGCCAATCCCTGCACCTTGTACCTGACCGTTTTCAATGGCCGACCGATAATGTATTCCGCCGTACAACCGGCTGATAGCGGCTTCATTACATGCATTTTTAAATGAAGCAAAGTGTCTCATCGGAAGACCGTACTCTGTCTCAGTGTAGTCGTCGTACCCGAAATTGTCCCCCAGAAGCGCTGTTAGTACCTCGGCGGCTGCGGTGGAGATCACACTGTGCCCGCTGGTATATTCAGGAAACGGCGGCGTCTGTAAAAAAGGCCGCCACTTCTCATCAACATATGCATTGATCATTGTTTCGGGCCGGATCAGCTGACTTCTGTACTTTTCATCCCAGCAACTGATAAACCCGTCGAATAATGCAATAGATGTTAACAAATAGGTTGACGAGGTTTCAATCCAGTTTTTCCCCGCACTTTCAGTTGCCTGCCCGACAATGGAAATCCAGTGACCACCGGGAGACAATTTTTTGGTCGCAAAGTTGAGATGCCCCTGAGTATTAAGGTAAAATGGATTACAATCCCAGAAGCTTGCGATCGCAATTTCTTCCTTGCTAAGCTTTTGGGTAGCGCGATATACTTCCAGCACTTCTTTCATAAAGCGGCTGGTGGTATCAGTACTGTAAGCAGGTGGTGGCACCGGCTTGAACTGACCAGCCGAGTCGAGCGATACCGACCGGATCTGGCTCCAATAAGGTTCAACGGCATCAATGTACCCTGGCGGCGTAGGTGTCCATTTCCCTTTTTGCTTACTATATGTGTACCTTCTTTTCTTTCTTGTTAATGCATAATTATCCCTGGTCGACCAGGAAATGATACTATCGCTGACCATCTGCCCTAATTTCAGAGAGTTATCATACACCATCCGGTCCTTCTCACGAAAATCAGCCAGAATTACTTCAATACTGTCTTTTAAAAGGTACTCTGAAAATACAAGTTTGCCTCCTGTTTTGAAAAAGGCATAAACCGCTGCCAGCTCATAATTCACTTTACCAGTATTTTGAATCCCGGGAACATCAGGAAAGTTTTGGATCTGACCATGCAGGCTGTTATACTGCGTGTTACCCATTGCCAGCGTCTCATAAGCGGCTGCATTGGCATATAGATAGATCCGGCTGGCAACCGGGGGCGAGAATACATCATGCACAATGGTACGTGTCAGGTTCTTTTCAGCTCTTTGAAGAAGCCTCGTCGAAGGTTCCTGCTCGAAGCCTTTGCTCTTTCCAGCTACTAAAACGAATATCGTCAGTACCAGCACATTTTTCAGCATTACCTGTTTGTTCATCGGTTTATAATTTGAAAAATAACGGGCTGACCACCATTAACGGAGCACACTATACGCTTCTCATCCAGCATTTCAAGCCCACGGATGTCACCGGTAGCCCAAAAACCCGTCTGCCCTGCGGGCACAGATTCAAATTGAAAGGCAGCCGTTTGTTTCAATATCGTTCCTAGCGACGCATCACACTGCCCGAGCTGGACACGATATGGAGAGAAGTTTCCGGCCAGTATCAATTCAGGTTTTTTATCCTGATCAAAATCGTAAGACGCGATGCCGCTTACCCGTGATACCTGTGCTTCTTGCGGCAGCTCGTGCACCTGAAACTCAAAATTTCCCTTGTTCTCCAAAACAATGCTGGAAAGCCGACGGCAATAAACCTTACTGCTTTTCTCCACAGCGTCTTTTCCAAACACGTCCTCCACAGTAGCGTCAGCGTAAGCTTCGTAACTCGTATATTTCCTTTTTAGAAATACCATTTGATCGAGCATCTCATCTCGGGAAAACATCGGGTAGCTTTTTTCGCCTATATAAAAAGTACATATTGGATCGACTACCCCATTCTTGTCAAAATCGTCATAATAGATCGTTACGGGTTTTTCGGCGGATGCCTTATATTGACTATTCAGTCCCGCATTTCCCGCAACAAAATCCAGGTCACCGTCCTGATCGAGATCTATTGGCATTAGCGCCGCCCACATTCCGTCCGAGTTCTTCAATGATGCTATTTGCTTTTCTTCAAATGCATTGCCCTTATTTCTGAACACTTTAACGGGCATCCAGTCACCGACGAGCATTAAGTCCGGCTTTTTGTCCTGATCGAAATCTGTAAAAGTTGCTGCCGTGATCATACCGGGATTCAGTAAATCCTTGCTCCATTCCGCGGTAATGTCGGTGAATTTAATGTTGGTACCGTTGCTGTCATTTCTTAAAATGTAGCTTCTTGCGGCCATCGGAAATGATCCCGGAATCGCCCGGCCGCCAACAAAAAGATCAAGGTCACCATCGCCGTCAATGTCTGCATGGGCGACACATTGTTTCGGATTTTTCATCGATGGTAAGGCCAGTACCTCTTCATGCAGGTTTCCTTTTCCGTCATTGATGTACAAATGGTCGCGGTACTCAGGGGCTTGTTCTTCAAACTCATTGCCGCCGCTGACAACGTATAAATCCAGGTCACCATCTTTGTCTGCGTCGAAAAACAATGCATTCACTTCCTCACAAGCCGCATTTTGCCGCCACGGCTGAGCAGTCGCACCGGTAAATGTACCGTCTGCCTTTTGCAAATAAAGTACTCCAAATTGGTTGGAGGCCCCACCCAGAAACACGTCTTCCAGGCCATCACCATTCACATCGCCTTTTGCTAACGCCGGCCCTAGCTTCGACAATTGGTACGGCAGAAGCACCTCGACTTTGAAATCAACAAAATCATTTTCCTGATGCGCAAAATCGATCCCAATGCTATCGGCAGAGATTTTTCGAACCCATTTCCTGGCAGTCACAGCGCCATTTATAACCGGTACTTCTTTGGCATCAGTTTCTTTGAAAGTGAGTAAAAGCTGCTCAGGCTTTGCAACCAGCGTCATTTTACCGGATGGCCAGAGAATTTTCAAGGAATCGGCTGTAGTGTTTTTGCCCAAGCCAAAGTGCAAGTCCGTAGTTACCGTAGACTGGTAACCTCGCACCGGATACAGCTCAGCATATTGGGTAATGCCATTGGAATAAACCCAAACCTTACTTCCCAAAGCCTGCGCATTCTTACCTAGTCCAGCCAGTTTTACCGTCAACCCGCCTTGATTCGTATTGTTTTGATAAATAGAAACAGGTTCATTGATATTGGATATCACAATATCAAGGTCGCCATCCCCATCGAAATCCGCGTAAGCCGCTGCATTGGAAACTGCCTCATCAGTAAAGCCCCATTTCTTCGAAACGTCCTCAAAAGCATACGTAGAGCTCGACGCCTGATTTCTGAACAAGTAATTTCTCAGCTTGTTGGAAGGCATTTTCTGCACAAGGTTGTAGGTCTTGAAATTCAGGTTACCTTTTCCAACTTCCTTCATTTGCTCGTCGGCAACGGTGTATTTGAGGAAATCCATGTTGGTAAAATCCCTCAGATATCCATTGGTAATGAGCATATCCTTCCAGCCATCATTATCCAGGTCGGCCATTAAACCCGCCCAGCTCCAATCGGTATTGGATACACCAGCCAGCTGCCCTATCTCACTGAATTTCACATTGCCGCTAGCATCAGTACCTCTGTTCAAATGCAGCATATTCCGCATATTCTGGTGGTAGTAGCCACTGTCGAGCAGCAAATGGTACTGATCGTAAACATCCGGGCCTTTCAATAATTTTTGGCGATGATTGTCTTCCGGAAGCATGTCCAGAGTTAGCACATCCGGTTTTCCGTCGTTATTAAAATCGCTGACATCCGCGCCCATTGAAAATTTGGAAACGTGGGTAAACGATTTTTTCAATGATTCCGTGAATGTTCCATTACGATTATTGATGTAGTAGCAATCGACTTCGGTGTAGTCGCTTGTTGTGTAAAGGTCCGGCCAGCCATCCTGATTCATGTCCGCCACAATGACGCTCAGCCCGAAATTCAATGCATTATTGATGATACCAGCCTTCTGGGTAACGTCTTTAAATTTCAGTTTGCCGTTTTCACTGATGTTTTCAAAAAGCCTGTTGCCGAAGTAGGGATTAGGCGTCGCGCGCATTTCACGCGTGTTCAAAAAAGGATTGACACTGTGATTGGAATGGTTCAGCAGAAACATATCCAGGTCGCCATCACGGTCGTAATCAAAAAAAGCGGCCTGGGTAGACTGCGAACCGATCGCATTCAAACCACTTTCTACGGCTGCTTCTTTAAAAACCGGAACCCCTTTTTTGATACCTTGATTAATGAACAGCTCATTGTTCTTATCGGAAAGCTTTCGGTAAAAACCGGAATGACAAACGTAGATATCCAGCAGACCGTCACCATTCACATCAGCCACGCTCACGCCTGTCGACCAGGTTCCATTCCCTTCGATCTTCGCCTTTTTGCTGATATCCTCAAATTCTATTTTCGCCTTACCAGATCTGTTCAGGTATAGCTTATTCGCGACGGTATTTCCTGAAATAAAGAGATCAGGCGCACCGTCATTATTAAAATCACCGATGCCCAGCCCATTCCCGTTGTACAGATATTCGTACCGGAAAATGTGCAGGGAGTCGTTCTCCTCAATTTTATTCACAAAACCAACCTTGGTATCCTTTGGAGAAAGTTTGGTAAAAACAGTTTGTGAAAAGCCCTGAGAAAAAACAAAAAGAAAGAATGCGAAGTAAAGTCTACCCATGCTGTACGGTTAAAAGAATCCGGTGAAATTTCAGTTCCATTTAAAAACCAGATTGTCATCTCCGGCCTCGCGCTCCACATACATCAAAATCAATGTCAACATTTCCTGATCACTGCGCATATTCCCCGTCGACATGACCAGCTGTGGCGGATTGTGCGGGTTGGCCGGATTGGAGGCGGTATTGTCATAAGTACCCTCCACGTGCACCACTGCGCCCTTGGGCAACAGCAATGGTTTTTTGTATTTGTAAATCTCCTGCCAGCGGAAGTCCCAGGCGGGGATATGAACCAGTTTCACAGTATCGCCGGGTGCGGCCACTGCATATGCTTTAAACTCCTTGCCCAGATAATGCATGTGTGGCCAAGCATACAGCAATGAAACATCAGGCTGGTTGTTAGCGATTCTCAACCGGAAGCTTTTCACTTCATCGGCAAAAATCATAAATGGCGGACTGATATCTTTTTCGCCGATACCACCCGAGCCCAGACTGATCACCTTTACTTTTCTTTTTATCGGGGTGCTTTTAAAGAAAATATTGACGCCATCAATGCTTTCGGCATCAATGGACGAAGGCCCGAAATGTACCGTAACCAGCACAACGCCGCGTTTCGGCATTATCCAGCCCATGTCTTCCGGGTAAGTCTCCACAGTCGTACCGGGAATCCAGCCACCATAGTAAGTCATTTCCTTCTTGTACTTCACCCACTCGTAATATTTGTCAGCCGACGGGCCATTCAGATCAACGAAGTCAACGGAATTATGAAGATCAACAGACGCGTCAGGTACGGGGTGGATCGCGAAATTGGCGTGGTGAATGAGTTTTTTGTTATTCGAGGTAAATTCAATGGCTTCTACATTGGCTTCCTGCGCCATTTCAAAAGGAATTTTGAACATTACAAATCTTTCTGCTGCATCACCTTTAACCTGGTATGCCTGCTTGATTTTCAGACTAAGATCAGGCTTTCTTTTGTAAGCCGTACCTGCATCCACCCGCGCCTGTAAGTCCTGCTCCGCTTTCAGATTTTGTTTTCCTTTCGGAGTACCCCCATCGATCCAGCTGGTGATGGTCTTAATATCCTTATCGCTCAATGAACGATCATTGGCAAAAGAATTGAAGTGATTATCGGCTTTCCACGGCGGCATAAAACGGGAGCTTACGACCTGCTTGATGAACTTGGAGCGCTTGGTAACGTCTTCAAAAGTGATCAGTGGAAATGGTGCTGCTTCTCCGGTACGGTGGCAGGGCACGCAATTAGCGTGAATAATGGGCTGCACATCCTTATAAAATTCCGGTACCTGGCCCAAGCACAAGTTGCATAACAACATAAGTGCTAGAAAAAGGACTTTACGAAACAGCATGGTAGTGAGTGGGTTTGACCCATGCAATTTAGTAATAGAAAATTAATTTTAAAAAAATTTAATAATTACCCTTGCATTGAAATCCTCGTCCCAGCCGCCGACGCCACCGCCTGTGCCAGATCATCTGCATGACAAATCGTGACCTGCGCTACGCCGGCCTGCAATGCTGCAAATGCATTGTCCAGCTTTGGGATCATACCTTTATTGATCACTCCTGACTCTTTATAATCTGCGTAGGATTGGGGATTTAGGGATGAAATGACAGCGTTATCATCGTCAGGATCAGACAGGACGCCTTTCTTTTCAAAGCAATAAATAAGGTTTACTTCATAAAATCCGGACATCGCTACGGCAGTTGCAGAGGCCATGGTATCTGCATTGGTATTCAATAAAAGTCCCTCAGAACTATAAGTAAGCGGAGCAATGACCGGAACAAGGCTACTCTGAAGCAATGCATTGATCTGTTGACCATTTACCTCTTCAATATCCCCTACAAAACCATAATCAATGGTTTTCACCGGCCGCTTTACCGAACGTATGATCCCGCCGTCAGCACCGGTGAGGCCGATCGCATTACTTCCTGCTGCCTGTAATTGCGCAACAAGATTCTTGTTGACCAGCCCGCCATATACCATTGTTACTACGTCCAGCATTGGTTTATCAGTGATCCGGCGCCCGTCCACCATTTGTGTTTCGATCTGCAATTTGGCGGCAATTTGAGTCGCTACCTTTCCTCCTCCGTGAACGAGGATCTTCTGCCCTTTCAATTGGGCAAAATCATTCAGAAATTTGGAACATGCGTCGGGATTATCAATGACATTACCGCCGATTTTAACTACATAAAGTGCCTGGGACATGGAAACGCTGTTTACTATTCTGAAATTGAGGCGACAAAGGTAGCAGAAACAACTTTTGCCAGAAAAGGGAATTTTAATTGATGAATTTTTTTAGCAAAATTACGTTGAGTATGCAAAGCCGTATAAAACTCTATCAAATTAATAGATAACATCGCCGATAAACCGAAGGCTCAGGCATTCAGCTTAATCCACAAACTGCAACATGAAACGTAGTATTTTCCTTTCTCTGGGTATTTGTCTTTTTCTTACCTATTCCGCATTCGCACAAATACAAAAAGCCAAGGCACATTGGACTTACACGTTTTCGAAGCCGGAAGTTAAAAAAGGCGAGACCGTTGACCTCGTTTTCACCGCAGTGATCGACAAGGATTGGTACATGTATTCCTCCGATTTCGATCCGGACCTGGGACCAATGCTGACCACTTTTACCTTTGAAAAAAACAATACTTTTGAAGTAGTAGGAAAACTGAAACCTCAGAATGCCAAGACCAAGTTTGAGGAGGTATGGGGAGGAAATGTAAAGTATTTCGAAGGAAAAGGCGTTTTTAAACAAACGATCAAAGTACTCGCTGATAATCCAGTCATTAAAGGAAGCTCAGAATACCAGACCTGCAGTCACGTCACCGGCCTATGTATTCCGGGCAATGATGATTTTGAATTCAAAGGGTTAAAGGTGGTAGCCGCGGCGACCGGACCATCCGAAGAGCCTAGTGTGGGAGCAGCAGCACCCGCCGATGACAAAGCTCCGGTATCATCCGCTGAAACCGTTACCTCTGCTACCCCCGAAACCGATACTACTGCAAACACCGCTAATATATCATCCGATTCTGCTTCAAAAACCGAAATAAAAAACACCACGACAACCGATCCACTGGCCGAGGAAGATTCTACGACCGACAAATCACTCTGGGGTTTTGCATTGGCCGCATTCCTATCAGGCCTGGTTGCATTGCTTACGCCGTGCGTCTTCCCGATTATTCCGATGACGGTGAGCTACTTCACCAATCAGGAAAAAGGCAAGCTGAAAGCATTCATGTACGGCATTTCCATTGTGTTGATTTATACATTGATAGGTACTGTGGTTTCGAGATTAAATGGCCCGGCTTTCGCCAACTTTCTGAGTACGCACTGGATTCCTAATCTACTTTTCTTCGCCATTTTCTTTGTATTTGGCCTGTCCTTTTTAGGTCTTTTTGAAATCGTGTTACCCAGCGGTTTTGTCAACAAAATGGATCAAAAAGCGGATCAGGGCGGCTATGCTGGTGTTTTCTTTATGGCATTTACATTGGTACTGGTTTCATTTTCCTGCACAGGGCCTATTGTCGGAAGCTTGCTGGTAGCCTCAGCGGGTGGTGAAGTTGTGAAACCTATTATCGGAATGGCGTCGTTTTCTGCTGCATTTGCGATACCGTTTACATTGTTTGCCCTTTTTCCACAATGGTTAAAATCTTTGCCCAAATCCGGCGGCTGGCTGAATACTGTAAAAGTTGTTTTGGGCTTCTTGGAACTGGCATTGGCATTGAAATTTTTCAGCATTGCCGATCAGGTTTATCACTGGCGTTTGTTAGACAGAGAAATATATCTGGCTTTCTGGATCGTCATTTTCGGCTTGCTAGGTTTTTATCTTTTGGGTAAAATCAGGACACCTCACGATTCTCCGACTGAAAAAGTAAGCGTTCCAAGATTGCTGCTATCCATTGTGACACTCACATTCGTAGTATATATGATCCCCGGCATGTGGGGCGCGCCTTTGAAAGCATTGGCTGGTTACCTGCCTCCGCAATCCACATTGGATTTTGACCTTAATAAAAGAACCGCCGGAGTTGCCTCTACCATTGCTCCCGGCGAGGCCCGGAAGTATGCCGATCTTTTCCATTTACCCCACGAACTCGATGGTTTCTTTGATTATAAAGATGCATTGGCCTACGCCAGGAAGGTCAACAAACCCGTTTTCATCGATTTCACTGGTCATGGGTGCGTGAATTGCCGTGAAATGGAAGCGAGGGTTTGGGTAGATCCGGCCGTGCAGCAACGTTTGCGGGACGATTACGTGATCGTGGCATTGTATGTCGACGACAAAACGGAGTTGCCTGAAGCGAGTTGGTACACTTCAAAATACGACAACAAAGTCAAAAAAACTATCGGTGCCCAGAATGCCGATTTGCAGATCGTGAAATACAATAACAATGCGCAGCCACATTATTGCCTGGTCGATCATGAAGGGAATTTGCTGGTAAAGCCCAAGAATTACGATTTGAATCCCGCGAATTTTGCAGCGTTTTTAGATAGCGGGAAGGCTGCGTTTGGGAAATGATTCTTCTTGGTAGGTCCGTCCGCTAAAGCAGACAGTTATTGTTAGTTGGCGGTTCACTTATATCCTGTATTGCCGGAAATCGGAAAAATGGTATCTTGCTATAAATGATTAGAACATGGAAGAATTAGCGAGAAAGGCAGCTCATTTCTTTAAGGATAAGCCGGTAAAAAAAGCTTACATATTCGGTTCTGCTGCGCGCGGAGACCAAAAAGAATCAAGCGACCTGGATATCCTTGTCGATCTTGACTATGAAAACGGTGCTGACTTCTTTACTTTTCTTGACATGCAAGATCAGCTTACCACATTGCTCGGCACCGCAGTTGATTTAGTAAGTTCGAATGGTCTTTCACCTTACATTAAGCCTCAAATTGATCAGGAAAAGAAACTGATTTATGAAAGAGTCTGAATATGACAAAGCAAGGCTTCTGCATATCCTCGAAGCAATTAACTATATAGAAACTTTTGTTGAGGGAAAGGTCAAAGATGATCTTTACAGTGACGCCATGTTACGCTTCGCGATTGAGCGTCAATTGGAAATAGTAGGCGAGGCTGCCAATCATATTTCCGAAAAAACAAAGCTGGACAATCCTGAAATAGAATGGCGAAGAATTACCGCTTTCCGGAATTTCATTGTTCACGAATATTTTGGAGTTGATCTTGAACTGGTGTGGGACATTGTTGTTAACAAAATTCCGGGCTTGAAAATAGTTGTTGATAGAATGCTATCGATAATGTGACGCCAGATAACTCTTTATAAATTTCACTAGCTTATTTTTAGGGATCAAATTGATCCCTTTTTCATTTCTTAACATTTATAATTATTCAATGTCTAGACCTTGGCTTCTGGTACTCTTCATTTTTGCAACACTTACCACATTTGCCCAACCCTTCCGCCCGCCAGCTGTCCCGCTCATTACCATTGATCCATACACCAGCGTGTGGTCTTTCGGCAGCGAACTGGCAGGATCCAATACCAAACATTGGACCGGCAAACCGCAACCCATGGACGGATTGATCCGCGTTGATGGCAAAACATATCGTTTTATGGGTGCGCCAACTCCGGTGATGAAAACCATTTTACCAACCGCCAAACAGTACGGATATACCGCAAAGTTTACAACCGTAAAACCAGACCCGGAATGGTGGTACAAGGAAGGATATAACATCAGCAACTGGAAGCAGGCACCTGCGCCATTTGCTACAAAAGAAAAGAATGACGCGATGCTTAGAAGTGGCACTGAATTCGAGAAAGAAGTTTGGTACCGTCGTGAATTCACATTGACCGCGGTTGACTTTGAGAAACCAACTCTGAACATTTTTCATGACGACGATGTACAGGTTTACATTAACGGCGTCCCGGCCTACGATTGCGGGCCGTGTTTTACAAGTGATTATGAGTTTAAGCCAATAAGCGCTTCTGCTCGCAAAGCTTTGAAAAAAGGGAAGAATACCCTGGCTGTATATTGTAAAAACGGTGTGGGTCCAGGGTATATCGATGTGGGACTGGTTGACGAAATAGCGCCCAAAGGCGACGACGTAATTCTCGCAGCGAAGCAAACCGCTTTTGAAATGAAGGCTACGCAAAGCATTTATACCTTTGAAGCAGGGCCTGTAAAATTAAAAGCCAGCTTTGTGGCTCCATTGATACTGAAAGACCTTAATATGGTTTCACGGCCGGTTAATTATGTGGTTTTTGATGTGAAAGCAACGGACGGAAAAACGCATCAGGTCGAAATATTAAATTCGGTTTCGGGGCTCTGGGCTGTGAATGATGCGAGCCAAAAAGTGAATGGTAAGAGCGAAACTCAGAATGGGCTTTTAACACTTTCATTGAGTAATACTGAGCAAAAACCGTTGGGTAAAAAAGGTGACGACGTTCGCATTGACTGGGGCCGCGCGTATCTGGCTGCCAATGCAACGAATGCAAAAAGCTCGGGATTGGGCACGCCGGAAGAATTGATCAAATCATTTTCGAAAAGTGGAGCCGTGAATGCAAATCAATCCACAGCTGCGAATGCAGATACAAAATCCATGGGGATTGTCCTTGCAGAGAAAGTCGGCGCAGAGGCAAAGTCGCTGCATTTGATGCTTGGTTATGACGATGGGTATTCGGTTCAATATTTTGGTCAAAATCTGCGGCCGTGGTGGAATAAGGACGGAAACAAAACCATTCAGAGTGAGTTGAAAAGCGCGGAAACTGATTTCGCCAAAATCCTGAAAGAATGCGAGGCGACGGACGAAATGATTTATCAGGATGCGCTGAAAGCAGGTGGTAAGCAGTACGCTGAACTTTGCGTGCTGGCTTACCGTCAGGCCATTGCAGCCCACAAGCTGGTCGCAGATCCGGCGGGTACTCCATTGTTTTTGTCCAAAGAAAATTTCAGTAATGGCTCTATTGGAACGGTCGACGTGACTTATCCTTCGGCACCGTTATTCTTGCTTTACAATCCGGTTTTGCTGAAAGGAATGCTGGAACCGATCTTCTATTATTCCGAAAGCGGTAAATGGACAAAACCTTTCGCTGCGCACGATGTGGGGACTTATCCGTTGGCAAACGGGCAGACATACGGCGAGGACATGCCTGTGGAAGAATCCGGAAATATGTTAACACTGACCTATGCGATTTGCAAAGCAGAAAACAACATTGAGTTTGCTAAAAAGCATTGGAAGGTACTGAGCGTCTGGGCAAACTATCTCAAAAAAGAAGGTTTTGATCCTGCTAATCAGCTTTGCACCGATGATTTCGCAGGTCACTTGGCTCGTAATGCAAACTTGTCGATCAAGGCAATCATGGGTTTGGCATCTTACGCGAAAATGGCGGAGCAGCTTGGAGAAACCAAAGAAGCTGCGGAAGTAAATGCATTGGTAAAAGACTTCGCGAAAAAGTGGATGGAGCTGGCCGACAGCGGCGATCACTACGCGCTGACTTTCGACAACAAAGACTCATGGAGCCAGAAATACAACATTGTGTGGGACGAGCTTTTAAAACTGAATGTATTCCCAAAAACCGTAGCCGAAAAAGAGATCAAATATTACCTCGCCAAACAAAAACCCTTCGGCCTCCCACTAGACAGCCGCAAAACATACACCAAATCCGACTGGATCGTATGGACTGCGACATTGGCATCGGATCCAAAGGATTTCGAAGCTTTGATCAAACCAGTCTACAAATTCGCAATGGAAACGCCCGACCGCATTCCGCTTTCGGACTGGCATGAAACAGTGGACGGGAAGTCGGTTGGTTTTCGGGCGAGGTCGGTGGTTGGCGGGTATTGGATGAAGGTTTTGGGGGAGAAGTGGAAGTGAGGAGTTTCATTTAGACTATAAAATGAGAGAGGCCACGTGAAAAAATTTTCACGCGGCCTCTGTAAAAAATACTAGTTCACAAATCTTTGTGTTCTAGTTCAATTGTTTGATTGCATTTTTGTTTACAAACATATGAGCATATGAATACCCTCCGTTTTGAGGTACAAAAGCACTGAAAGAGATGCTCATTTCAGTACTTATTGCATCAAAAATTACAGTCTTTTTAACCCAGGTTGCTTCTTTACCCTCAACATCGATACCGTGGGAAATAGGATCTTTCACATTTGACAGGTCCACGTAAATTGTGTTCGCATACAAAGGAGTGAATGCATTTTGATTTACACTGCAAATAGTACTAGCAACATAGAATGAAATTTCATACTTCTTTCCCGGTTTTAGATTAGTGATTTTTGTCTTGGCTGCCGAATTCTTACCATTTGACACGTTTTTGCGATAGCTAGTAGTTGTGACAATTGAACCAAAGTTAACGATCGAGGCGCCGCTTGCAATTGTGGGGAGACCTTTTTTCCAAGGCAACATAGGATTGCCCCATAAACATGACAAATTAGATGTTCCTGTAGGCAACTCTTGGGAGTTATTTGAATAGTATGGGTGAGTGTCCCTTTCCCAATCAGTTGGGTAAACATCTAGTCCTGTTGAGCCTTTTGTAGAAGGAAAATAGGGAAGTGTAATCACTAATGCCGCTGCGCCTTCCTTCAAACTCGAATGCGCATTAACAATCTCCGTTTGCGGCTCCGGAGTCAGAGCATCCTCCTTAGAGCAGCTGCTCATAAACATCAAACAAGCCAGGCTCAGCCCTATCGGCAATTTTTGTACTAAATTCATTTTTTTTGTTTTTGTAGTTAAACAATTGATTTTGTTACTGGCTACAAAACAAGCCTTTCTTCTACGAATAAAGGCTTGAAAGTGAGCAGGTGGGCGGTGGTGCTTATTAGGCGGCAAAAAGAGAATTCACTTTACCGATTAGTAATTTTCGAATAGTAGTTAGTACTGATGTAGTGTTCGATTTAGCTCTATTTTTTAGCCATTTTTATTGAAAAGTGCTTACAATTCTTCAAACTAATATTAGTTAAAACTAGAAGTCTAACGGTATGTCCTCTTACACTATGAACAACCAAGCGTGCTATTTGGAGGGTATTGGATGAAAGTTTTGGGGGAGCGGTGGAAGTGAGAATTATAATGCATATTTAAAACAAAGAGGGTGTCTTCTATGTTGTTGGGGATAACAAAATCTTTACAGGAACTTTCTTAATTCAGCTCCTTAATTGAGTCCTTGTCAACAAAGATATGTGCATAGGAATATTGTCCTGGCTGCGCGGTGTCAGCACTAAAGGTAAAAATCGCCTCCGTATCATGAGCCTCGAAAGTTATCGTATTAGCTATCCATTGAGCTTCTTTTCCGGCCATATTAATGTAGTAATGCATGACACTATTTGCGTATCCTATCTGCAACACTGCTCGTTCTGCATAGGCTGGAACAAAACCCGGAACATTTCTGATCGTGCTCGCAACATAAAAAGTAATAGCATATTCTTTCCCTTTTTTCAGTTGTTTAATTTTGGTCTTAACTCGCGAGTAATCATTTGAAATATTCGATGTTAAATGATGATTAGTTGCAACTGTGACAATTGAGAACATATCTCTGACACCGAGAATTTTGGGCAGTGGCTTCACCCACGGCACTAGCTCTTTCCCCCATAAATGTGTTAAAGTAGAAGTTCCGGTAGGAAATGCTTTAGAATTGTCAGGAAGTTTAATTACCAACCTTGCCCAATCGGGCGGAAACGTGTTAATGCCTGGTTGACCATTCGTAGCTGGAAAATCGAGTAACCCGCTTAAAACTCCTCCTTGCTCTTTTAAATTTGAGCTTGTAATGATACTTCCAGTCTGAGGTTGGATAGTCTGGATGTCTTCTTTCGAGCAGCTACTTACAAACATGACACAAACAAGGCTTAGGCCTATCGGCAATTTTTGTACTAAATTCATTTTTGCTGTTTTTTAGTTAAACAATTGATTTTGTTGTTGGCTACAAAACAAGCCTTTGTTTACGGAACAAGGTGCTGAAAGTGAGCACGAGGGCGGCGGTGCTTATTAGACGGCAAAAAGAGGGTTTTCTTTACCGAATAGCAATTTTCGAATGGTAGTTAGTGCTGATGTAGTGTTCGATTTAGCTCTATTTGTTAAATGTTTTGTTCAAAAATAATCTACAAGCTTTACAGTTATTGCTAGTTTGTTGATCGGTTAACTAACTCACTGCATGAATACTGATCATTGATGGCATACACAAAAAAAGTAACGCCGCCCGGGATCCCGAGGCGGCGTTTACATTAAATACAAAATGACGGCAAGCTCCAATTAGTTTAGCTTCTCAATTGCACCATATCCAACAAAGAGGTGTGCGCAAGCATACTGTCCGGGATATTGAGGTGATGCAGAGAATGCAAAATCCATTTGTGGGCTCAATGCAGTGAAAGTGACAATTTTCTCTACCCAGCAAAATTTGTAATTGGTCAGATCCACAACGGTCTCCTGAGATACAGCTTGATTACTCACGGTTAGTAAGGCCTTCTTCGCGAAGGTTGGTGAGTATTCTGCCGGATCCCCTTTCGGAAGAGTCGACGATACATATACTTTCAGAGCATATTTCTTCCCAACCGAAAGATTATAGATTTTGGTTTTTACGGAAGATTTGTTTGACTTATCCAAAATACCCCTGGTGGTCACCGTAACAAAACTGCCAATACTTGTGGCGCCTGGAATTACGGACAGACTTTGTACAAACGGAATTGAAGGATTTCCCCATAGCCGAAATCTGTCAGAAACGCCTGCCGGATATGCTTGCTGATTATTAGAATAGCCACCAACTACATTCCTCACCCAGTTTGCAGGAAGAATATTAATGCCCGTGAACCCCTTTGTTGATGAAATAAACGGGGGAGGAGCATCTACATCTACTCTAAGGTTGGAACTTGTGTTCACACTCTCCGTTTGCGGGGTGGGCGTTTGTAGATCGTCTTTCGAGCAACTGGCGAACATCATACAAGCGATAGCCAGGCCGATTTGTAATTTTTGTACTAATTTCATTTTTCTCCTTTGTTTTAGTTAAACAATCAATTTTACTACTTGCAACAAAATACGGCCTTAAAAGCCAAATAAAGCCATAAAATGAGTGTGAGGATCGCTTCACTTATCTCCCGGAGAAAATGCATGATCGTACAACAAATAGTAATTTTCGAATAGCTAGCTAGTATTAATATGTACTTCCATTTATATCGACATGGCAATAAATGATACTTCCCATAGCAAAAGGAAGCCGCCTCAGATGTTCTGAGGCGGCTTCGATTATTCAGTCAAGGTTAAATTGAAAATCCCAGGCTACTGTTGCCAAACTGCATCCTGACCAACGAAAACGTGTGCATATGCAAATTGCGATTCGTTGGCCGCCAATGCGCTAAATATAAACTCCATTTCTGATGACTTGGCCTTGAATGTAATCGTTGTTTCGACCCAGCAGTTTTTGTAGCTTGTTAGATCTACAGTATATTTTTGAGACTCTTGCCCACTACTGGCTATCCAAACATTACCTTGCTTTGCAAAACTTGGCAGCTTACCGGAATCATTCGCTTTTGGAACTGATGAAGCTACATAGAATTTGAGATGATAATTTTTACCCGGCGTCAAAAATCTAATTTTAGTGCTGGCAAACGCCATCTTTTTTGCATCCCATTTGCTTGAAGTTGTGACGGTAACAAACGACGGCGCAGGATTATCTGGCGTTGCGGACAATGGATTCCACCATGCGTAGGAGATTTTCCCCCATAAGCCCGTCCGGGTGGAAGTACCTGCTGGATGAGTTGATGGACTAGCATAATTGGGGTTATTAAGTCTTTGCCAAAATTGCGGGAAGGCATTATTGCCTGAGACACCCTTTGTAGATGCAATCCAGGGTACTGCATCCGTCTTCGCGCTCGAATGCTCATTAACACGCTCCGTTTTGGGCTCAGGGGTTAGAGCATTTTCTTTGGAGCAGCTGCTCATCATCATCACGCAGGCCACGCTCAGTCCAATTGATAGTTTTTGTACTAATTTCATTTTCCTCTGTTTTGTATTTGAATATTTGTATTTGTAATCGCTACAAAACAAGGCTATATTGATTTAATAAGATACTGATAATGAGCCGCTGGGCGACCCCGATTATTCCACGGTAAAACTTGTAGCTCTTTTACCGAATAGTAATTTTTTAACAATAACTATTACGGGAAAGGCCATCGATTAATGTCTATTAGTTTCCTATTTGGCTCCAAAGAGTACTTGGCGATATTACAACTAATGCTGTTTGTCGCTTGCCTGGTGACGTATTTGTTCGATCCTTTTTACAAACCGCTGCCCATTTGTTTAGTAGAACACGAACGAAAGAGATTATTACACAATATCCCCTACCCCAATTTGCATTTCTCCTCACAAAATCTGAATATTCGCATTCCTATAATGCTAACTCTTATGAAAAATTTTGAAGAACTGCCCTGTTATGGTGCGGGTCGGCGAAAGCCCCCGGATGTCTGCTTAGCAACATTAGGACACCTAAAACAGGGCGCCTCATTTTCCATCCTATAATGCAAGCAAAATGAACAAAACACACTCTGACGAGTCTCCGGACTCGTTGCCCCTGGCTTACGGCCAACTTGTGCAACAATTATTTGAACTCAACACCCCCACCGAAATGGCTGAGCATCTCTGGGAGATTTACAGCGGTTTTCAGAGCTATGACCAACAAGCCGGTCACAATCCACGCAAGCTGGAAATCTTCTACACGTTTCGGGATTTAGTGTTTTTCTGCCAGAATGTGGCGGCGATGAAGGCGGCGTAGGGATAATGTCATGAATTGTCAAGAGTGGTCAGGTGGTATAAATAGTTGCCTGGCTACTTTTTTTTGCATTGTTAAAATTAAAGTTCTCAAATCTGTTACTTCTAATCAAAGTCAGCGTCCAAAGATTTAATCTAGACACGCGACAAGATGAGGATTTACTATGTCTACATTTTAAAATGCTCCGACGACAGTTATTATACGGGCGTTACAAATAATCTGGAAAGAAGATTTACAGAGCATACCTCAGGAATACATCCCACCGCCTACACTCACAGCCGACGGCCACTTCAATTGATATTTTATCGGAGCTTTAAATATATCAATGATGCAATTGCTTTTGAAAAGCAGGTTAAAAAATGGAGCAGGAAGAAAAAAGAAGCTATTGCAAACGAGTGTTGGGATGAATTGAGCACTCTGGCAGAATGTCAAAATGAGACGCATTCGAAAAATAAGAAAGCAGAGGAAAAGTAGTTGCACATAAAAGCAAAATCCCCTTTTTGGGGATTTTGCTTGATAGAAGAGTTTAACGAATATCTAGCCTGTCCTCCCTTCGGCTCCGCTCAGGGGGACAACGTTGGGTGACTCAGGGGGATAGGTTGGTTTGGTGGTTTACGGTTCCAAAACCAGCTCTTCTTTCTTTTGCTGCTTTTTCGCTTTCCTTCCTGCAAACCGTTCCTTCACCCTATCCACAACATAATAAACACTAGGAACCAGGAACACTGTCAGCAGCAATGAGCTTGTCAGACCACCGATGATTACCCAGGCCATACCGTTTTTCACTTCCGCGCCGTCGCCTGAGGCTAGTGCGATTGGGAGCATACCAGCGATCATGGCGATGGTGGTCATCAGGATCGGGCGAAGACGTTCTTTGCCGGCTTCGATCAATGCATCTTTCAATGCGTGGCCTTCTTCCTTCAATTGGTTCGTGAAATCGACGATCAGGATCGCGTTTTTGGCTACCAGACCGAGGAGCATGATCATACCTACGATTGAGAAGATCGTTAAACTTTCCATCGTCAAAGCCAATGCTGTCAATGCGCCGACTAATGCAACCGGGATCGAGAACAATACTACGAATGGGTAAATCGTACTTTCGTAAAGCGCGACCATGATCAGATAAATGAGCACAATACCGAGTACCAGCGCCAATCCAAGGCTTCCGAACGCGTCGGCCTGGTTTTTCAGGTCACCACGGTATTCGATGAAAACTCCCTCAGGAAGTTTCACATTGGCCATTTTGGCCTGAATGTCGGCACCGATGGAACCGGATGGACGACCTACTACCTGTGAGTTAATGGTGATCGAAGACAAACGGTCGATACGTTGCAAGACGCTCTCTCCCATTCCTTCTTTGATCGTCGCGAACTGCGATAATTCGAATGCTTGCCCTGCACTATTTACAAAGCTCAGGTGGCGGATATCATCAGCTTTGGAACGGTTAAACTGGTCCAAAGTGACCATAATGTCATACTCCTTACCATTTTCCTTGAATTTCGAACGGTCGTCACCACGGAATGCGGTTTGCAATGCAGCCCCTACTTCGGCAGCATTGATACCCAATTGTGACATTTTCTCACGATCGAGCGTTACGCCAACCTCCGGTTTTGGATCGTCTACCGAGTAATCCACGTTGGCGGCTCCTGGCACAGAAGCTACAATTTGTTTCACCTGCGCTGCTGTTTTACGGATCACGGCCATGTCGGTACCTTTTACAGCCACCTGGATCGGCGCCTGGTTGGCATTACCGGTAATGGAAGTTGGAGCAACCGTCACTTTTACGCCAGGTATTTGCAGGATCTCCTTCTGAATTTGAGTACCAAAATCCTCTGACGACATGGTACGGTCCTTTTTATCAACCAATTGAACCGTCAAATCGGCAATATTACTGTTGGACGTAGTTCCTAAACCTGTACTGCTGTAACCGACATTCGTAAATACTTTGGTAACTTCTTTTCTGCCCAAAAGCAATTTCTCAACACGTTGCGCTACCTGATTCGTCTGGTAAATAGACGCGGTTGGAGCCAATTCAATGGATACATTCAATTCTCCACGGTCACTTTGCTGCATAAATGCTGCTCCGATAAAACCTCCCGGTACCAAGGCTATTGAGCCCACAATTAATCCAAGAGAAAGAATGAAAACATATCTTTTATGACCCAAAACCCAAGTCAGCATTCTGCCGTATTCGTCTTTGATTTTATCCAAAAAGTTTTCAAAACCAATGTTCAGTTTGCCCCAAAGGGTGTTTTTGTCCAAAATTTCAATTTTACCAAAACGCGAAGCCAAAAGCGGGGTGAGCGTGAATGAAACGAATAAACTCATCAATGTCGAGAACACCACCACAAGAGAGAATTCTCTCAGAATATTACCGATCAAGCCTTGTGTTAATGCAAGTGGTACGAACACCACGACGTCCACCAATGTGATCGCGAGGGCCGTAAAACCGATTTCCGCACGTCCGTCCAACGCTGCTTTCCATCTGCTTTTGCCCATTTCCATGTGGCGGTTGATGTTTTCCAAAACCACAATCGAGTCATCGACCAGGATACCTACCACCAGCGAAAGCGCCATTAACGTCATCAAATTGAGTGAGAAACCCAGTAGGCTCATCAAAATGAAAGTCGGGATCATAGAAGAAGGCAACGCTACGAGGATAAACATCGAGCTGCGAACACTGTGCAGGAATAGTAACATTACTACTGATACGATCAAAACCGCAAGTCCTAAGTCAAACACCACAGCGTCCGCAGAAGCCAATGTGTAAATGGATTGGTCGGATGCAATATTGAATTTCAAGCCAGACGAAGCATATTGTTTTTCCAAAGTCGTCAGACGTTCGCGGGTCAGTTTACTCACATCTACTGCATTGGCATCGGACTGTTTCTGAATCTGCAAAGCCACAGACGGGCGACCATTAATGTGGTTCACCGCAGTAGCATCGGCCGTGCCGTCATATACTTCGGCAATGTCTTTCAAAAATATCTGCCCGCCAGTACTGTTACGACCTACGATCACATTTCTAAGATTTTCGACAGTCGTCAGTTTCGCATCGAAACGGATCGAAAGTTGGTCTTCCTGCGTTTTCACCTGACCGGCTGGGTACGAAGTATTTGCATTGTTGATCGCCATTGAAACTTGCGCAATCGACAAGCGATATGCTTTCAGTTTGTCCTGGCTGATATTTACCTGGATCTGACGCTCGGTACCACCGATAATCGTCACCTGGCCCACGCCCGTAACATTCGAAAGCTGTGGTTTCAGCTTGTCGTCGATCAGATCGTAAAGTTGCGACGGCGACAAATTTGCCGTAACACCCATTCTCAAAACCGGTATTTCGTCGGTTGAGAACTTGTTGATTACAGGACGGTCGGCATCGTCGGGCAGTAATGAAATCACCTGCTCTACTTTACGTTGCGCTTCCTGCTGCGCCAAATCGACGCTGACGCCTTGTTTTAATTGAATAATAACAGACGAAACACCTTCCTGAGAAGTTGAATTGATCTGGTCCAAACCTTCGATCGCCGAAACGGCGTCTTCAATATGTTTGGTCACATTGGTTTCGACTTCGTCCGCAGCCGCGCCACGGTAAGTCGTCATTACACTCACTACATTGGCCTCAAACTTTGGTAATAAGTTGTAGGACAATTGCTTATAGCTGATCACACCAAATAGTATCAACACCGTGAATACTACTATGATGAAGAGCGGTCTTTTTACTGCTACTTCGGTGATTGACATAACATTCTGATTTGCTGATGGATACTATTTTGTAACATTCACTGCCGCGCCTTCACTCACATTGATCTGGCCAGTCGTGATCACAGTTTCACCCGCTTTCAATCCTGCCAAAACTTCGATATTGTCGCCTAACTCGCGGCCCACTTCGATTTTGCGTTGTTTCGCCTTGCCATTTTCAACGGTGTAGACGTAAGGATTACGTACACTTTCTACCAATGCACTTCTTGGGATCAACAATGCCTGCTGGCTGCTTTTCTGGCTAAATTCAACACTTACGAATGTCCCAGCGCGCAATTGGTTTGAGTTTTTGATCACAATTTCCACCGGATAATTGTGCGATTCGTCACCCTGAGGAGCAATGTAGGAGATCAGTCCGTCGATTTTTTTATCAGGAAAAATGCTGGACCCTACTTTCACGTGCTGGCCTTCTTTCAATTTGTAAACATCATTCTCAGAGATCATTACCTGTACTTTCAGACGTGAAACATCCAGGATCGTCCCCAGCGAAGTACCTACATTCACAAACTCGCCCGGCTCAATGTTTTTCTTGATAACCCGGCCGCTGATCGGCGCTGCAATTGAAGCATCACTGATCTGCTGCTTAATCTGTTCAGCCTGGTTCAATGCATTTTCGTAATTGTATTTGGTATCGTTCACCTGAACTTCCGTCGCAGCATTTCCCGCCAAAAGTTTGTTATAACGATCCGTGTCTTTTTTCAATTTATTGATATTCAATTCAGTAGCTTGCAGAGAAAGCTCTTTCAATTTGCTATCAACCTTAACAAGTGCCGAGCCCTGAGAAACGTAAGTACCAAGCTCGTATTTAACAGCTAGTACTTTACCAGCCGAAGTAGCCATAATTTCCGCCTGTTTAAACGGAATCAGACTTCCTGTGCGGATCAATTGCTGATCTGTGCTGCCTTCGATCACCGATACAGCCGTCACGGGAATCGTAACGTTCTTATTATCAGGCATTACCTTCTTTGCGTCCATCTTGGACTTGTTGGCAACCAGACGGAAGCCGATGAGGAGGCCAATGACAGCTATGGAGCTTATAATGATGAGTTTCCTTTTCATAACTAATGACTAATGACTTAATTAGTGAATGACTGAATGAGTGAATGACCGGGGTCGCCGGTGCGATGAATGTTTTTAATTGACAATTAATGACTCAATGACTATTAATGACCCAATGACGATCAAGGTAGAGCTGTATAAAAATCATTAAGTGTACCCAATGACTGTTCGATGCCCAGTTGAGCCTGGTAATAGCTTAGCATTGAATTGATATAGTTGGTTTGTGCTTCTTTATAGGAAGTTTCGGCATTGAGCAGGTCGGATAATGGTACCGTTCCTTCTCTGTATTGAAGTGTGGTCACGTCGTAAACCTCTTTGGCCAAAGTGACATTGCTTTCGTCGCTCGCCAGGTTAAGTTTCGCTTTTTGAAGCTGCGTAGTGGCGTTACTGTTCTGCAATTCGTAGTTCAATGTGTTCAGTTTCAATTGTTCCTGCTGCGTCATCAGGTTCAAATCCGCCTGCTTGTACTGCGCATCTCTTCTGAAACTATCGAAAATCGGAATGGTCAGTTTCAACCCAACCGCTCCATAGCTGAACCAGTTTCCCCACGAGTCACCGAGATGGTTGCCAAGCGCCTGCATACCGTAACGACCATATACTGAGACTTTTGGAAGATAGCCAGCTTTAATGCGTTCCTTTTCGATTTGTTGCAATTGCATATTCACATTCTGGATCCGGAAATCAGTCAGGTTTGACGCTTCGAATTTCCCTGGCTCGATCAATTTGAAAGGCTTGTTTAAGGGGTTGTCTGTCAGTTCCAATTGTTCCGAAAGTGGCATACCCATCTGAAATTTCAGCTGGTTGTTTGCAAGTATCAGGTTACTTTCAGCCAATGTCAATTGCGATTTGATGTTGTTCAAACTCACCTTTGTCCGGTCGTAATCCACTTTCTTGATCACTCCATTGTCCAGTTGCAATTGCAGCGTGCCGAGAATTTTGGAAGTTTTATCCAAGTTATCTTTCAGAAGATCAATCTGTTGGCTTGTGACAAATACCTGATAGTAGGCATCTGTTACATTATAAATGATCGTTTCTTTTATTTTCCTCGAGTTCAATTCTGCATTGGTAATGTTTGGCTTATTGGCCTTGATACCCGCCAACAGCGCCTGATCAAAAATCACCTGATCCACCTGGGCCGAAACGTTGGTTGTGTACTTTGTTCCTAACGCGACCCGTCTGTCTTCCCCACCAAACAACGCCCCCGGAAGTACCGTCGATTGCAGTTTAAGGTTATCATCAAGCGCACCGTTGCCTGTTACCTGAGGTAAATAGTAAGAAAGCGCTTCCCTCGATTGCTGATCGGCGACACCTTCTTTATACTGGGCAATTTTAACATTGCTATTGTTTTTGATCCCGTAGGCAATGCAGTCCTTCAAGCTAAGCTTGGTCGTCTGCGCCGAAGCAGCCCCCGCGATCAGGACCAGAGCGAAAAGGGCCCATATCTGTTTCAAATTCATTGGATTTTTCATTTAATTATTGTGGCTAATCTTTTAAATAGTTGATATATCTACTGGTGATATGTCAACTATTGATCTAATTTTTTTATTTTTCAATGACCGACACAACTCTGTCCAGAAAGCCCAGAAACTGCTTGCGCTCTTCTTCCGAGAAATGCTCCATTACTTGATTGTTGAATGCGATTACCAGGGCCTGTATCCTTTCGCATACAAACTTACCGCTGGATGTGAGCGACACCATATTCTTTCTTTTATCCTCAATATCGCTTTCAATTTTCAAAAATCCGTCCTTATGCAATGTTTGCACTGACCTCTGTATACCGGCTTTATCCTTTTGAAGTAGGTTTGCGATGTCCTGCTGGGTCATGGCCTTTTCCTGGAAATATACAACCATCAGGATTGGCAGTTGCTCGGCCAGTACCGGAATACCTTCCTGAACCAACTGCGCATTCACTTTTTTAAAAACCATCTTCGTAACAACTCCCAGCTTAAACTGAAGTGAGTTCTTCAGATCTTCTTTCAGATTGGTAAATTTATTCATTGTCGTGTTCATAACGTTACAAAGGTAAATTGTGTTGACATATCAACCAAATATTTATGAAAAAAGTTTTTGAATGGTTGAAAGTTCAGGATGAGCGGTTTGGATACAAAAAGAGCCCCGCAAAGCGGGGCTCGGTGGCTGCGCCTGACGACTACTAACCCAGGGTTTAAACCCTGGGTTAGTAGTCGTCAGGAATGGGGACTATGCTATTTTCCTAGTGTCTTGATCAGCATGCCTTTCGTCACTTTGTCCGAAAGTGCCATTCCATTGATTATCGCCAGTTCGTCCAGTTTGCTATCCGGCTGGTTATTGTCTTTCAATGCGTCTTTTAATGAACCATCGCGCTGTACCGATTTGATGCGGATACGCTCCGGCTGACGATTGATAATATTGGGATCGTTTACTGACTTGAAGCCTTGCGCCACCGATTTGAACTGACCTACATTTCCTCCAAAATTAGCCGCCTGAGCTACCCCATGAATCGCATAAATATTACCTCCGTACTGGATCAGCCATGTTGCTACTTGTATTGAATTTGCAGTCGCTGCTGCTTGCTGGCCAGTCTGTGACTGCGCAACCTGCGTCGATATCATCGCAATCGCCGGATTCCCGTTGATAGTAGTCTTGTTGTTTTCAGAAACCTGCAAGCTGTAATTTTTAATGACCGTCTGTGCAGCTTCATCAAGGCTTTTGCCCGGTGCCAGCGTGAAAAGCATCATTGATTTACCATCCTTCGCAGCCATCTGGAATTGTGCAGGCGAGTTTTCATATTGCCAGCCGCTTGGAACCGGCAACTGGAATTTCAATTCAGGGTGGTAAAACACTCCGTTTTCAACAAATCCTTGTTTGGGGTCGGTACCATATATAATACCATCAATTTTGCGCATGTACACATCCCGGTTCACATTGTATTTGGCGGGATGCTCAGTCTGGTATTGCGTGGCTAGTTTCTCCACTTTATTTTGCCTGTCGCCCGGGTCCGGGTGCGTGGATTGGAACGTAGGAATGGTTTGCCCGCTTTTTTCACTTATCTTTTTTAGTGTTCCAAAGAAATCCGCCATTTGGTGTGCATCGTAGCCTATTTTACTGGAATACTCCACACCGATTTTATCGGATTCTGTTTCGTGCTCCCGGCTATAACTCAATAATAATAACCCCAAAGCCTGCTGCGTCTGATCGGCAAGACCTCTCACAGTTTCGGAAAGCACCATTCCGGCTAATAAGCCTACCTGTCCAAAGATCTGCGAAGTTTGCTGCCGTGCTGAATGCCGCGCCGTAATGTGGCCGATTTCATGGCCCAACACACCCGCGAATTCCGCCTCATTATTGAAGTGCGCCATAATACCCCTGGTGAAGTATACGTAACCGCCGGGCACAGCAAAAGCATTCACAACCGGAGAATCTACAATGAAGAATTGATAAGGCAGATCCGGCCTGTGCGAAATATTTGCCATCGCTTTTCCCTTCTCATTAATGAAGGCTTGGAGGTTTTTATCATCATAAATCCCCATTGTAGCCACAATAGAGGGATGTGATTCGGCACCCAGGGCAATCTCTTTTTCCTTGGACATAAAGATAATTTCCTTCTTGCCAGTTACTGGATTTTTGGAACATCCCGACAACATTCCCACGGCTAATAAGCCCGCCAGAATGTGAAATTGAAATTTCATTTTCATATAATTGATACTACGACTGTGACTATGGAGTTGGTCAAAATTAAGTTATGTAATGTATTTTACGAAAGAATCATGCCAATTCCTTAGCACGAACCCGGCACAACCTGTGCCGACAAAAATATATTTTACATTAACTCTGCTTATTACATAAATTACGTCCGATTGGTACAAAAGTTGTTTTTGTAACCATCATTCCCAAAGCCGGGCAAATGGCCGAACACCTGACTTAAACTATGAATTTGAAGAAGCGTACATACAGTTTGTTACCGTCCTGGCTGGTCGGCCTCGACTTTTTTGGCATTTTTGAAAAGGATCCATTTGGCAACTCCCTGCTCCTCAAACGTTTCTTCATATTTGTATTTGGTTGGTTTACTTACTACCGATATACTGCCGTCAACAAGATCAACATTACGGGAAGCGATCAGCTGCTGGAGCTGCCGGATAACGGAGTGCTTTTTCTCTCCAACCATCAGACTTACTTTGCGGATGTAATCGCATTTTACCATATTTTCTGTGCTATCAAATGGGGCTATAAAGACACCATTTCTCCCCCATTCTACCTTTTTTCTCCGCGAGCGCGATGCTACTACGTGGCGGCAGCGGAAACCATGAAGGGCGGAATATTGCCCAGGTTGTTCAGCATTGGGGGCGCTATCACCATCGAACGTTCGTGGAGGGCTAACGGTGAGAATGTCGCCCGGCAGCTCGACAATTCTGCGCAGGACCGGATAGGAATGGGCCTTAGTCACGGCTGGGTAGTGAGCTTCCCACAAGGTACTACCAAACCCTACGCGCCGGTAAGAAAAGGCACCGCTCATTTAATCAAAGATCATCAGCCTATTGTCATTCCCGTGGTGATTAACGGTTTCCGAAGAGCATTTGACAAAAAAGGGTTGCGTTTTAAGAAGCGTAACACTAAGATAACCGTTCATTTCAAACCTGCTATGCATTTCCTGCCCGACGAATCGATCGACAGCATGATCGAGCGAGTTACCAGGGCCATTGAGCAGGAAGCGCCCAACGATGGGTCTGTTCCAATTACTCAGCAATAGAGGCTGGTACGCTTTTTAAAGCTATATAATGTATGGGCAAAAAAGTATTGATTACCGGAGGAACAGGACTGATCGGAAAGCGACTCACTGAGATTTTATTAAAGAAAGGCTACAATATTGCTTACCTCAGCCGTAAAAAGAAATCCATTCCATCTGTTCAGGTATTTGAATGGGATGTGAGCAAAGGCTACATAGAGGAAGGCGCATTGGACAATGTACACTTCCTAATTCATTTGGCAGGCGCAGGGGTAGCCGATAAACGCTGGACCGAGGAGCGTAAAAAGGTTATCATTTCCAGCCGTACCGATTCCATTCAATTAATTTCGGAGAAATTAAAAGAGAAAGGAATATTCCCCGCCGCCTTCGTATCAGCATCCGGCAGCAGCTATTATGGTGAAGATACCGGGGATGTACGCCATACCGAAGCCTCACCACCGGGTAACGATTTTTTATCCAAAGTGACAGTTTTGTGGGAAAAAGCGGCAGACTCAGTTGGCGCACTGGGTGTCAGGACTGTAAAGCTACGAACGGGAATCGTGCTCAGCAAAGATGGCGGTGCGCTCGAAAGAATGGCACAACCTGCACGTTTCGGGTTTGGCGCACCGCTAGGCTCGGGCAAACAATGGATGTCATGGATTCACCTGGACGACCTGTGTAACATGTACATTGCAGGACTAGAAAACGACAATTGGCACGGCGCATACAATGCAACGACAGGCGTCGCAACGAACGAAGAACTCACCAAGGCAATTTGCCGTGCACTGGACAAACCACAATGGCTACCCAATGTTCCCGCTTTTGCACTACGGATCGCTTTTGGAGAAATGGCCAATATTGTACTGGGTAGCAGCTATTTGATCAATAAACGGGTCAGTGAAGAAACGGATTTCATATACAAATTCCCTGACCTGGAAGCTGCTTTGAAGGAAATATTCTAGTGACTTCGGCTGTCGGCTGTCAGCTATCGGTTTTTATTTAAATTATAGATTTTGCAACTACTTGACGGCCGACTGCCGAAAGCCGACAGCTAAAAAACTATTCCTCTTCCTCTTCCAGTGACAAAACCTGCACCGTCGCCAACCATTTATCTCGCTGCAATTTCGCTTTAAAGTCGTCCAGTACATTCAATTGAATGTTGCCATTACTGAATGTGGACATTTGCAAGCCAACAAATGCCAGTGCTTCATTCAACCTGAATTCCAGTGGTTCACTGGTGAAAATACAGTCATTCCAGTACCATTCGAGCGTTTCACCGGCTACTTCCTCCACCGAACTGATGTAATCTTCCAAGGTATAGCCGACAAAAGGCTTTCCAAAACGTACCCATAGCAACCGCATCACATCGTCCAGGGACTGCGCGTGATTTGATTTTTTTCTTAAAAATAAATCAAGGATCAGCGCTACCAACGCACCTTTGTGATACACTGAAACCTTACGATTAGGAATACCTTTTTCATAACCATCGAGCCAGAGGTCGAATGAAGAGTCAGCCAGAGACTGCGTGGCATGTGCACTGTTTTCAAAATGCCGCTTCATGTAAACCTGCAATTCCTTAATGTAAGTTTCGTCGGTGAAAACCCCTGCGCGTTTCAGAAAAACATCCCCATAATAGGTTGTGCAGCCTTCCGCGACAAAACAGGTACGGAAGTAATTCTCTTTCGTAAAATCATAAGGAAGCATTTCCTTCGGCCGGATCCTGATGATATTCCATGCATGGAACAATTCATGCGAGCTCACGCCCAGCAAATCCGCATATAATCCTTCCCCCTCATCGTCCGGTCCGAGCACGATCATCGTAGAATTATGATGCTCTACGCCGTGATAGAATGCCGTAGGAAGGATCAGGTTCAGGAAATGATAGTCTGTTTCAGGAAACTCCCCCATTGTCGCGATCTGCTCGCGGGAGAAGCGCCGGAAATCCCTTTCAATGCGCCGCCAGTTGGGACGAAGATTTCCGTGCATCCATATCTTAAATTGCACACCACGGACTACATACTCACACTTTTGCAGGGATTGGGAAGCCAGCAAAGGACTGTCGACAAGCTGATAAAAGTCTTTTGCTGACAATACATTACCCGTGGAAGGTAACCCGCAGGCGATCTGATAACCTTCCGGCAGTTCCAGATGAATAGTATAAGGTTCGGAAATCCGTCCCTCGGTGTACATGCAGAAGTTGATAAAATTCAGGTACCAGAGCTCTTCGTCCACATAACTGGTTCCTGCGTTCTGGCTGATCGCGTAATAAGCATAGCGAATTTGTACCTCTTTTTCGCCGGCCGTTCCAACCCGCCAGCGGTCTTTCGTTACTTTATGAATAGATAGTTTCTGCTGGTCGGCGGAGATCGCTTCGATAAATTGAATATTTTTGGCGAAATTTTGAATTTCATACCGCCCCGGCCTCCATGAAGGTAATTGAATTTCGATATAGTCATCATTGATTTCAGGAATTGTATAGGTAATCAACAATAGGTGAGACTGAGGATCTGATACCGAAACGTTATAATGCATAGATAATTAAATAGTGGTTACCGAATTAGAGGGTTTCTGCGTTACTACTTACAATATTATAAAATAAACGATTTTAAGATGAAAAGTAAAATCCTCCTGCTATGCATCATGCTGCTTACCATTTTTATATGTCCTTCATTAATGGCCCAGGACGAGTATTACCGCCCCGATTCTCTTAAAAAGGAAAGACCAGAGGAAAAACCTGTGCCGCCGGTAGAATATAAAAAATTGGAAGAAAAAAAGAAGCTGGCTGATTTTAAGGACCGCCCTTTTCTCGAACGCGTGCGCCTGGGAGGTAGTTTTGGACTTAGCCTGGGAACCGTAACCAATATCAACTTGTCTCCTATGGCGGGTTATGAGCTTACCGAAAAACTGGTCGGCGGTGTCGGGGCAACTTTAATGTATTTCAGATACAAATATTATGACATCAATACTGTTTACTATGGCGGCCGTGGTTTCTTAATGTACAATGTGGTACCGGTAGTCAACATTATAGCGGAATTTGAGGCATTGAATGTCGAAGGATCTTATCAAAAGAGGAAATGGCTCGGTTCACCGATGGTCGGAGCGTCCTACTCCCAGCCTATCGGCGGACGCTTCATTAAAGCCGTTCATTTTACAGCATTATATAACCTGAGCTACAACAGCCAGATCGACCAATACAGCGGACAGAACCTTTCTCCATACGGCAGTCCTTTCGTATTTCGCGTAACTTTCCTTTAAACCGGTCTTATATATGTAGTACTGCCGGCCGGGCAGTGGCTTGATTTTTTAGTCATCTGCGGACCTTCCTGTCTGTGATGACTTTTACTTATTTAATACTTAATT
Organism: Dyadobacter pollutisoli; assembly: GCF_026625565.1. NCBI lineage: Bacteria > Pseudomonadati > Bacteroidota > Cytophagia > Cytophagales > Spirosomataceae > Dyadobacter > Dyadobacter pollutisoli. The sequence goes on along the minus strand of NZ_CP112998.1, from coordinate 6,524,591 downwards.
ATATGGAAAACCCCGTTTTAATTTTTGGCGCAGGAGATCTGGGCGTTCAGGCCCTTGATATTTTCAGACGAAACAATGTGCTGGTTTACGGCCTGCTTGACGATCATAAAGACCTCCATGGAAAAGAATTTGGAGATGTAAGTGTATTGGGAGATACCGATGACACTGGCTTTCTCAGCATAATTGGCTCAAAATGTGAGGCATTTGTCGCTATCGGCGAACGATCGGTACGTGAAAGACTCGTGGAGGCACTGACTAATGACTATAAAACAATGCCTGTCAATGCAATTCACGACAGCTCTATCATTTCGGATATGGCGGCGATCGGGCATGGCAACCTCATTAGCGCCCGGGTTGTCATCGGCGCAAAATCCAAAATTGGCCATCATTGCCTGGTACAAACTGCCGCAGTTGTCGATACTTCCGTAGAGGTTGGTGATTTTGTCACGATCGGTGCTGGCGCTATTATTAATGATCGTGTCAAACTGAATAATGGCGTTTTTATTGGTTCAGGGGCGATTATCGTGGCGGGGATCGAGATCGGCAAAAATGCGCGCGTAGGTGCCGGATCAGTCGTTGTTGAGAATGTGCCAGCCGGAGCTACCTATTTTGGCAATCCTGCGAGAAAGATCTGACCCTAACCAACTGGTTTACGGCAGTAATAAAATTTCTCCATAGTTTTTTTATTAAAACGAAAGACATTACCTTTGCAGTCCTTTTTGACAGAAGAAGTGAAAGAGCTAAGTAAATACAACATAGACATTTACGGTTTGGAAGACAAACAGTATGACTATGACATGGAATCCGGTGATGCATTTTTTCAGGAACTGGAACAGGATCTGATAGAGCACGGCTCGTTCAAAACACATGTTGTTCTGAACAAATCCGCTACCATGATGCAGCTTAATTTCCAGACAAAAGGGACAGTAACCCTGATTTGTGACAGAAGCCTGGAACCTTTCGAGGAACCGGTTGATTCAAACGAACGTATCATATTGAAGTTCGGCGATCACGATGAGGAACTGACTGATGAGATTGAGATTATAAACCGGAATACCAACAGGATTAATATTGCCCGTTATATTTTTGACTTTATAGCCCTTTCGCTGCCCATCAAAAAAATACATCCGGATTTGCGTGATGAAAATGACGAATCTGACCCGCTGGATGAAGAAGATGGGGTGCTTGTTTACTCATCAGGAGACGAAAAAGGCGTAATTGACAACGAAGAAGAAGAAAAAATTGACCCCCGCTGGGAAGCATTGAAAAAACTGAGAGGGGAGTAATGGTTAGTAAGACCGATAATTTTATAACCAGGGGTTTCAACCCTTGGATCAAAACAACAAAAATAAACAACAGAACATAAAGCATCATGGCACATCCTAAGCGGAGACATTCCACTACACGTCGCGATACACGCAGAGCGCATGACTTCCTTACCGGAAAGCAATTAGGCACTGATTCTTCAACCGGAGAAATTCACCAGTTACATCGTGCTCACGTTCACGAAGGCAACTTGGTTTACAGAGGAAAAGTGGTAGTTGAAAACTACACTAAAACAGTTTAGTTTCAGTCGATGAGCATATCAATTTCGCAGCAGCCCTATAAAAGTTGTTGCGAAATTCTTTTTTACTACGACACATCTGCTAAATTTACACCTTCGATTTCTAACTTATTAGTCTAAAATAACAGCGTGTAAATGAAAATTGCGGTAGATGCTATGGGGGGAGATTTAGCTCCACAGGCAATTGTTGAAGGGGTTATCCAGGCCGCTTCTGAGCTACCATCCGAGGCGAGAATCGTTTTAATTGGCCGTGAAAGTGTTATTTGGGAAATTTTTAACCAAAACAATTTCACTCCTACTAATGTTGACGTCGTTCACGCAGAAGATGTTATCGAGATGGGTGAACATCCAACGAAAGCCCTTTCTCAAAAACCTAATTCCAGCATAGGAGTGGGTTTCAAACTTCTGAAAGAAAAAGAAGTCGATATATTCTGCAGTGCAGGAAATACCGGAGCAATGCATGTAGGCGCCTTGTTTAGCATTAAAGCTATCGAAGGAATTATCAGACCTGCCATTGCCGGATTTGTACCACAGGTCGGCGGCGGATATTCTATCATGCTTGATATCGGTGCCAATGCTGACTGCAAACCCGAGGTTCTTGCCCAATTCGGTGAGATCGGTTCTATTTTTGCCCAATATACCTTTCAAATAGATCGTCCGCGTGTTGCGCTGATGAATATTGGAGAAGAAGAGCAAAAAGGCTCACTCACTTCCCAGGCGACCTATCCCCTTCTCAAACAAAATAAGCGAATCAATTTTATCGGAAATATTGAGGGAAAAGACCTCTTTACCAACAAAGCGGATGTAATTGTTACGGACGGCTTTACCGGTAATATTTTGTTTAAATTGGGAGAATCGCTGTACGAAATTTCCAAAAAGAGAGGTTTTCAGGATGATTTTATAGATCAGACTAATTACGAATCAATTGGAGGCAGCTCCATTATCGGGGTAAACGGGAATGTTATGATCGCTCATGGAATTTCTTCACCTTTAGCGATAAAGAATATGATCGGCTGGGCGTTTAAGCAGGTCAAATCCAAGGCATATTTGCATATAGCACAAGCATTGAATTAGTCTCTGTAAGCGACAACCACATTATGAATAAACTGATACTGTCCTTTTTACCAAAATCTATTCGGAGTTTGAATAGTTAATTTTATCATGACCCAAATCAAAGCCTCTATAACAGGAATACAAGGGTATGTGCCTGATTATATTTTGACAAATGCCGAACTGGAAACAATGGTGGCGACGAACGATGAATGGATCGTAAGCCGCACTGGTATCAAAGAAAGGCGTATCCTCAAAGGTGAAGGTTTAGGAAGTTCACATATGGGTGCCGAGGCTGTAAAAGGGCTGCTTGCCAAAACCAATACACGCCCGGACGAAATTGATCTGCTGATTTGCGCCACTACTACCCCTGATTTTGTTTTCCCGTGTACTGCCAATCTTATCTGTGATATGGTAGGCATCCGCAATGTCGGAAGTTTCGATATCCAGGCTGCCTGCTCAGGTTTTGTATATGCGCTCACACTGGGTTCGCAATTCATTGAAACAGGAAAATATAAAAAAATAATCATCGTCGGTGCCGACAAAATGTCCGCTATCGTAGATTATACCGACCGCAAAACCTGTATCCTTTTTGGTGACGGTGCCGGAGCGGTTTTGCTCGAACCGGATACCGAAGGAAATGGTATCATTGATTCCATTATCAAATCCGACGGTGTAGGTTACCCTTATCTCAACCAAAAAGGAGGAGGAAGCCGGTACCCGCCCACGCATGAGACTATTGACAAAGGAATGCATTACGTTTTCCAGGATGGCGCGCAGGTTTTCAAGTTTGCCGTTACCAACATGGCCGACATTTCCGCTGAGATCATGGAAAAGAATGGACTTACAGGAGACGATATCGCCTGGCTGGTACCACATCAGGCCAACCGCAGGATCATAGAAGCCACCGCTCACCGCATGGGCGTGGGGATGGATAAAGTGATGGTAAACATCCAGAAATACGGAAACACCACGGCAGCAACAATACCTCTTTGCCTGTGGGATTATGAATCACAGCTTAAAAAAGGAGATAACCTGGTACTGGCCGCATTTGGAGGAGGTTTCACCTGGGGTTCCATTTACTTGAAATGGGCTTACGGTGCTTAACTATGTGATTGACCAAAAAAGCATTATTATAAATTTTATTGAATAAAAATGGCAACTACTGCAGATTTGCGTAATGGGTTAGTGATACATTATAACCACGATCTTTTTCAGGTTATAGAATTTCAGCACGTAAAACCTGGTAAAGGAAACGCCTTTGTACGCACCAAACTGAAAAGCCTTACCTCTGGAAAAGTGTTGGATAATACTTTTTCTTCCGGTGCAGGTATTATTCCCGTTCGCGTTGAAAGACACAAATTCCAGTTTTTATATAAAGACGAAGTTGGTTTCAACTTTATGAATTCCGAAACATTTGACCAGGTGTTGATTGACGAAAAACTGGTTACCAATGCCGACCTGATGAAGGAAGGGCAAGAAGTGGAAATTCTTATCAATACTGAAAATGATGCCGCTTTGCTTTGCGAGCTGCCTCCGTTTGTGGAATTGACCGTAACCTACTCTGAGCCTGGCTTGAAAGGTGATACCGCCAACTCTCCTAAAAAAGCAATCGAAGTGGAGACAGGTGCAAGAATTATGGTTCCTTTGTTTATTGAAGAAGGACAAAAAATCAAAGTCGATACCCGCACATACGATTACGTAGAAAGAGTAAAATCATAAATTTTGTTTTCTGTGAAGGTAAATGGTCCGGCTTACCTGCTTATTACAAAGCCTCAACGGATATTCCCCACAGTTTAAATTTGACTAAATGGAAACCAAAGAAATCCAAAAATTGATTGACTTCATTGCCCAGTCGGGTCTTGATGAAGTGAACATTGAAACTGCTGATCTGAAAATTAAGGTAAAACGTTACGGTTCCGCGCCTACGGCATCGGTTACTACTACGTCTCCTGCCGCTCCTGCGCCATCTTACGCGCCAGCGGTACCTACGGCTCCGGTCGCGCCGTCAGCTCCTGCAGAACCAGTGGTTTCCACCGAAGCGGCTTCTAACCTAATCACGATCAAATCCCCGATGATCGGTACATTCTACCGCGCATCCAGCCCAGAAACTCCTGCATTCTCTAACATAGGAGATGAGATCAAGCCGGGCAAGGTAGTTTGTGTGATCGAAGCGATGAAGCTTTTCAATGAAATTGAATCTGAGGTTTCAGGTAAAATTGTAAAAATACTAGTTGAAAACGCCACGCCGGTAGAATTTGACCAGCCATTATTTCTTGTTGAGCCTATATAAGGGCAATGGACGATCTGTAAAACTTAATTGATTTTCATGTTTAAAAAGATACTCATTGCTAACCGGGGTGAAATCGCATTACGTGTGATCAGGACCTGCCGGGAAATGGGAATTAAAACCGTAGCGGTTTATTCCACAGCCGACCGCGATAGCCTTCATGTACGATTTGCTGACGAAGCAGTATGCATAGGGCCTCCTCCAAGCAGACAATCTTACCTAAGTATACAAAATATCATTTCAGCAGCGGAAGTTACCGGCGCGGACGCAATCCATCCCGGGTACGGATTCCTGTCTGAAAATGCTGAATTCTCCCAGATATGTGCCGATTATGGCATTAAATTCATTGGCGCAACTGCTGCGCAGATCAATGGAATGGGTGATAAAGCTACTGCAAAAGCGACCATGATCGCAGCTGGTGTTCCGGTAGTACCAGGCTCAGAAGGATTACTGGAATCTGTTGAACAAGGCAAAAGATTGGCCGAAGGAATTGGCTATCCGGTGATCGTGAAAGCGACGGCCGGTGGTGGTGGACGTGGAATGCGTATCATTAACAAGCCCGACGAGTTCGAAAAGGCCTGGAATGATGCCCGTACTGAATCTGCTGCTGCATTTGGCAACGACGGTTTATACCTCGAAAAATTTGTAGAAGAGCCGCGTCACATTGAAATCCAGATCATCGGAGATCAGTTTGGTAAGGTTTGCCACTTGTCAGAGCGCGACTGTTCTATTCAGCGTCGCCATCAGAAGCTGGTTGAAGAAACACCTTCTCCTATCATTACCCCCGAACTTCGCGAAAAAATGGGTGCAGCTGCTATCAAAGGAGCGCAGGCCATTGGTTATGAAGGGGCCGGTACCATCGAGTTTTTGGTGGACAAGCACGGTGATTTCTTTTTTATGGAAATGAATACCCGTATTCAGGTTGAACATCCTATTACGGAAGAAGTTACCGATTTCGATCTAATCAAAGAGCAAATCAAAGTTGCTGCGGGTGAACCGATTTCCGGTGTTAATTACACGCCTAAGCTTTTTGCAATGGAGTGCCGTATTAATGCCGAGGATCCTGGAAACGGTTTCAGACCTGCTCCTGGAAAAATCACCAATCTGCACTTCCCTGGTGGACACGGCGTACGTATCGATAGTCATGTTTACAGCGGCTATACTATTCCGCCTAACTATGATTCCATGATCGCGAAATTGATCGTAAGTGGTCAGTCGCGCGAAGAGGTGATCACCCGTATGAAGCGTGCATTGCAGGAATTTGTGATCGAAGGGATCAAAACTACGATCCCATTCCACATTAAACTAATGGACGATGCAGGATTCAAATCAGGAAATTTCACGACGAAATATCTTGAAACATTTGACTTCTCGTCGTTGAAAGGATAACATTTCAATATCAATAAAACAGCCAGCCGAAGTGATTCAGCTGGCTGTTTTTATGGGGTCAATGGTCTATTACTCAATCGATGCCAACATTTTTTGCGTAGCATCCAATCCCTCTTTTATGGTTCTTACAGATGGTGTGCCGTGATAGTATCCAGCCAAATGCAAAGTATCGTAGGCCTCGTTCAGATAGGACAGTAAAGTCTTGTTATATTTTCTCAATCTATTTCGGTATTCATCAATACTTTTAGGTTTGATAAATTTATTCCCCTCTTTCCTCAAAAGGTACTGATCAGCAATCATCAAGGCCGCATTGTAAGCCGTACCGGACGCCATCTGAACATATTTGATGTCTCGATACTCATTTCCTTCCTTTTTTGCCTTCGTACTGAGAATTTCCTTTGCGTTCGCTAGGTAGCGGCTAATTTCCTGATTGGGTTCCATGTGTGTATTGATAGATAAAAGTTTAAATACCAGTCTTTAAATGCTAAGTTACGATAAAAAGTTATCGTGGATTCATTGATATCCGTGTACCTGGTATTCCAAGTCTGCTAGGCATTTTCAGCGTATACGGTCGATTAAAGGCCTTTTGATTAACCTTAAAATGATCTGCAAGCTTTCTGATGACTTCTTTTGACATTCCCTTTCTGTAATGTAAAATATCAGAAACGTAACCTTTGCTTACATTAAGCAAGTCTACAACATCTTTTGCCCTCATTTCATGTTCATTCATGAGGGATTGAAGTAGTGTAACAGGGTCAACCTCTCCGAATGTATCGTTTTCAGAATCATACTTTTCAATCAAAAGCGTAAGTAGCTCAATTTCGTCAATATTCTCATCTGAATTTTGACCTATCAACAGCTCTTCCAATGCATTACAATAATCCTTGTACTGCTTGCCGTCTTTTATTATCCTATATTTTAGTGTTTCCATAATTTAAAACTGATTAACCGTATACTGCTCGCGGTTCTTGCATAAAACAGTGTAATCCGAATGCGTACCAATCCAGCAAACAAATAAATGGACATGTTTCTGGCCAAAAACGTACTTCGCTATCAGCCGATAGTTATTTCCTCCAATGTTAAACACAACCCTGTTCGTTCCGTCTCCTAGCAAATCCGCAGAGCCGAAAGTAGCCTTGACATGCTCTGGCTGTGTCCAGTCGGCATATTTCAACTTATTCAACCAATCCTCGCAAGAAGGTTTGCTCTTTGCATTACTTCTCACAAAATCCTCAATGCTTTTCTTTTTTATAAGATGTACTTTCATCAAATGTGTGTATAAATGTAGCAAAAGTTCTGCAAAAGAGAACTTTTGTAATAGTAAAAAGCCCGGAATATCCGGGCTTTTAGAAAAACTTAATTTATACTACTACACTACCTGCGGCAGTGAATATGGGGCGCGGTACTTTCTGGTCAGGTACTTGTTCGCGTCATCGTCTCCTACAAACTTCTCAGTCTTAGGATCAAATGTCAGCGCTCTTCCTGTTCTGTAAGCGATATTACCCAAATGTGCCAATCCTGACGAAAGATGAGCAGTTTCAACCGGTCCATTGAGTAATGAAGGATCTTTCGCTACTACTGCATCAATGAAGTTTTTGTAGTGATCGCCTCCTGCTTTGCGTGTTGGCCCAGGTTTCTTTTCCTTACCCAAAAACGTTTCGTAATAGTCATACCCTTTTACAACCATATATCCCTCCGAACCATAGAATATGTTTCCGATACCAGCACCGCCTTCATCGTTGGTCATCCAGGGACGTACTTCAAACTCAATGATCTTTTTCTCTTTTGGATAAATAAATGAAGACGTCAGCAACTCAGGTGTTTCCTTCGCATCATTCCACAAAAACTTGCCTCCCGACGATGTGATCTTCTCGGGAAAGCTATCGACGCCCAGCCCCCACATACACATATCCGTCTCATGAATTCCCTGGTTTCCAATATCACCATTTCCGTAATTCCAATGCCAGTGCCAGTCATAATGCACATAGTTTTTGGAGAACGGCTTCATTTCGGCCGGACCTGTCCACAGGTCATAATTAAGCCCTGCCGGTATCGGCTCGGTACCTTTGTCGCCAATATCAGGTCTCCATTTGTACACAAGCCCTCTCGCCATGTAAACATTTCCTATCAACCCGTCACGCAAGTGTTTTACAGCCTCTTTTAACGCTTCTGAACTTCTCAATTGCACCCCGTGCTGCACCACTCTCTTGTATTTGTGTGCCGCCTCTACCAGCTTTCTGCCTTCGTGTAAATTATGGGAACCTGGTTTTTCGACATACACATCCTTCCCAGCCTGGCAAGCCCAGATAGCAGCCAGCGCGTGCCAATGGTTTGGCGTAGCTATACTAACCGCATCAATCGATTTATCTTCAAAAACCTTACGCAAGTCATTCTCAGTCTTCACTTTCTTGCCGGTTTTTTCTTCAAATTCTTTGGCCCGTTTCTGAACAATGTTGTTGTCGGGGTCGCAAAAAGTAGCTACTTCAACATTACTTAAATTATTAAAACCTTTGATATGGTCCTGTCCGCGCCCATTCACACCCAATACCGCTACACGGACCCTATCATTGGCACCGAATGCCTGAGCAGGAATAATGTAGGGAATGGAAAGCGCGACTGCCGCACCTGTTGAGTTCTTGATAAAGTCCCTTCTCGAAACTTCGTTTGGTTTTTGCATAAGAATAAGATTTAGGATTTCAGACTGGGGTTGATCATAGCTTTGGTCTGCAATCAGTTAGACGATAATTGTTACAAATGCCCTTATTGCCCCGTATTAAAAAATACTACTAAATTGCCTTTAAGTACTATACCGCTTTATATAATTTGTACAAGCCCATAGCCGCTGACAACAAGAATGGAGGCCACGCTGAACCAAAAAAACAAATCATATGTCGCTGAGGGAGAAAGCAAAACGGGTAGTTCGCGATAGCGGAACACCAGGGAAACGTAAACGATCAGGATCAATAAAATAGAGGTGGCGATTCCGCCCATAATAACCATCATGACCGGTGCCTGCAAAAACAGGAATAGAATGCACCAGACTGCCGGAAGAACCCACGAAAGTATTGCGATTGCCTTTCGCTGCTCGGCCGGCGTATCAAATTTCATCCACCCGAGCTGGCCAAACGCATCGCCCCAAACCCTCGCCCAGCTTGCCGTAGCGGTAAATAACGTGGAGTACAACACAAAAAACGCCCCTACCAGAAACAACGTCTTCGCCCAGGGACCCAATGTTTCAGTAAAAATGCGCGACAGCACTTCCACCATATGGTAACCTTCCGGCACACTTCCTCCACCATGTAAAACAGCCGCGCCCAGCAAATAAAATGCCGCAGTAACGATGGTATATACGACCATAGAAAGCACCGCATCCAGGTACATTACTTTAAACCAACCTTTTGCCCGCTCAGCCCATTGCAAGCTGCCGTCATTTGGTCCCGCATAAGCCGCATACCCCTTTTCAATGCACCAGTAATTGTAGTACATAATCTCGTCGCCGCCCACACCGGTAATGCCAAATGCGCCAAAAGCCATGGCCACCATACCCACCGGCAGTGAAAATTGCAGGCCCGTTTTCAGCTGGTCCCAGTGAATAGCGTATTTCGTTTCCTGCAAGAGCAGCAATGAGAGCAGAATGACCACTGTAAACAGAATAATCATTACCAGAGCCCCCTTTTCAATGGGCCCATAGTTACCGCGATATACCAGAAAAGATGTTACAAGTACGGCGATAATCGCCCAGATATTGACAGAAATAAACGGGAAACCCATATTCAGTACGATGGCTACTCCCCCAACGATACCGCCTACCTGCAACAATTTCAACCCTTGTAAAGACAGCCACAGCCAAATGCTCCAATGTGATTTTCCCCATTTTCCGCCAGGCAGCTGATTGAAATTATGCATGATAAAAGTGCCTGTATAAATGGCATTTTTACCGAATTCCAGCTGTAATGCCACTTTCGCAAGGCAGCTTACTATGATTAGCCAAAACATAACAAAACCTGCTTTGGCACCTAAGGCAGTAGTAGCGATGAGTTCCCCCGAACCTACAACGGCGGCGGAGAGAATAAAGCCAGGACCAAGGTAACGGATTCTTTCTGAGATGGTTGAGGGAGGTGTCAGTATCTGAGCCATGGAGAAATGATTTATAGCCAAAAGCCATTTCTCCGTCGGGGTTACTGTCTGGGGATTTGTTTTTCATTCCAATTCCCCAGACAGCTAAATCTCAAAGATTCCCTACTGCCTGATGGATCTGCTTGACAGTATCCACGTAATTATCTTCACTAGGCAGACCAAAAAGTGACTTTTCTTTAATGATCTGGGCTACATTTTCGGGTACGAGTTTTTCCCAGCCGGGCTCCCCTCTTTTTATTTTTTCAAGCACACTGTCGGTCGTAATGTGCATGTGCTCTTTGTTATAATTCACAATATCCTCGATTTTGTCATTAATGATCAGATATTGAAACAATGGCCGCAGGTGATCAGGTACAATGAAGTTTTCACAACTGTAAACCGATCCGTCAGGCTGCAATGTAGGGTAAATGAACAACTTTACCTTCCGGCTGAACAAAGTTGCAAAGGATTCAAGGATACCTCCCGGAAGAAATTCATAATGCTTTTCTTCAAAAATATCCTGCAAACTCGGGCTGCCAAGCAAAAGGCCCGCTTTCAACTTGGTCAATCTCGACAGATAGGCCACCAGACGGTAATATTCGTGGTGGTTGGAGATCATTACCATGTGCCCGAGCGAGCACAGAATGTCCACACGGTCCAGAAAATCCTTTTCGTCAATATCCCGGTCACCGCCTTTCAGATTGTGCAAAGTAAGCTCCGAGATCAGTACAACTTTGGATTCATCAACATCGGGCTCTGCCAGAAATTGCTTCTGTCCATTGCTGATCAGGTCAATGTGCACATTGGTGATCGGCCTCAGGCGGCCACGCAACATGAGAATGTGCTTTTTGTACAATGCCTCCGAAGGTTGCAGCACCCCACCGTCACTACCAAACAATGCAGCATCCGTAAAACCGTTTTTCACCAATCTCAGGCTCATCAGACGGTTGTCCACTTTCGAGAAATCCGGCCCGCTGAAACGTACCATATCAATTTCAATCCGGTCGGTCGTCAGGTTATCCATGAGCGACAGCAACAGAACCTCAGGTGATTTATAGTAGAAAAAGCAGCCATACATCAGATTGACCCCGATAATACCAAGTGCCTGCTGCTGAAGAACATTCTCATCGTCACGCATTCGCACGTGGATCACCATATAATTGGTAGGCCCCATCGGTGTGAGCTGAAACTGCAACCCGATCCATCCGTGAGACTCATTGGTCTTCTGAAAATTGAGCGCAACAACTGTATTGGCAAAGGCAAAAAATTGACTGTCAGCGCCCCGCTTTTCCGAAAGTCGCTTTTCAACCAGATTATATTCCCGGTTCAACATTTTCATCAACCGGGACTCCACTACATATCTTCCTCCCTCTTCGGTCCCATATATTGCATCACTGAACGTCATGTCATAGGCAGACATCGTTTTGGCAACTGTACCAGACGCCCCGCCGGCCTTAAAAAAGTACGCAGCTGTTTCCTGTCCCGCGCCTATCTCAGCGAATGACCCGTAAATCCTGCGATCTAAGTTAATTCTCAACGCTTTCTGTGTTGTACCAAGGTTCTTTTCGTACATAACTTTATATTAGTAAGTTGAAAAGCTTTACATGTAAATATAAGAAAAATACACTTATCACATAAGCACATCTACCTCTCTTCTGGTAGAAGAATGGAAAAGTTCTATAATTTATTACTATAAACAATTTGCCTTACAGCTTCGTTACCATGACTTCCGATCCTTGCTATTTATTTACTTATGGCACGTTAATGCGGGGATTCAGCAACCCTTTCGCTGAAAAACTGCATGCGCTTTCCTCCTACGAAGGCAAGGGTTATTTCAATGGTCTTTTGTACCGGATTACCTGGTACCCCGGCGCCATTTATGAAGAAAAATCTGACAGTAAAGTGTACGGGGAGATTTATCGGCTCACACCAGGTACCGAACTGATCAAAGATCTGGATGAATATGAGGATGTTTTTGAAGACGAAGCAGCGAGCTTGTATGTTCGCCGGGTCGTTCCGGTAACCACGGAATCGAAGTCCGTCATTCCTTGCTGGGTTTATTTATACAATCAGCCGGTTAAAGATTGTGCATTGCTCAGCGACGGCCTTTTTCGCGGCTAGCCTCTGATACTTTCTCCAATCACGCGCAGCCCGTCGAGCGTCAGTTTTCTGTCTATTTCAACAAATTCATCCCGCAATGTGTCGATAATGGAGGACAGCCCACCCGTGGCGACTGCGATGCATTCACCGCCAAGCTCAGTTCGGATGCGATGCAGCAATGATTTCACCAAACCTTCATATCCTAATAAAATACCAGCCTGAATGGCCTCTGTCGTGTTTTTCCCAATAGCCGAAGAAGGAAGTTCCAGAGGCACCTCGGGCAGTTGCGCGGTGTTGGCAAACAATGCTTTTACCGCCGTAATCAGGCCCGGCAGAATGGCAACTCCCAATATTTTCCGGTCCTTCGAAATCGTTGTGAAAGTAAGTGCCGTACCAAAATCAACCACGACGCAATTTTCTTGGTAACGGTTCATAACGGCTACTGCATTGGCGATCAGGTCCGCGCCGATTTCATGCGGATGGTCTATCGCGATGGAGAGGCCCGGGTAAATGTCCGGCCCGACTACGATAATATCCTCTCCGAAAAGTGACCGGAGCATTTTTAGTATTGCCGGGGTCAATGCCGGTACTACGCTACTCAGCACAACCGTCTCCACGTCACCGAACCAAAGTCCTGCTTCCAGAAAATGCAGCCTCAGTTTGGATTCATAATGTACCTCATTCTCTTGTACAAGCGATCTGGTGCGCCAAATATAATCCCAGTCACCGGATTGATATAGCCCAAAAACAGTATCTGTGTTTCCAACGTCGACGGCTAAAAGCATAATGAAGAATTTACATCCGCAAGCAAAATAAAGGCATTATTCAAATAAAACTTCATGATGATATTGATTTACATCTGTTTCTTTTTGATTATCCATAATTTTAACAAAAAAATGAAGCCGCAGATAAGACCTGCTAATTCATGTCGATCGCTAAATATCTGTTATCAAGAAGTTATATGCACCTTTCCATTCGTTATGGGTCTATTTTACTGAGTTTCTTACTTGCTTATCTTCCTTTCAAAGGTCATGCTCAGGCTATTCCGGAGTGGCAGGACCCGCAGGCGATCAGTATCAATACGGAAAAACCGCGAGCTGATTTCACTCCATACCCCAGTGAAAAAGCGGCGCTGCTCATGGATAAAAAGACCCCATATGTACGCTCATTGAATGGTACATGGAAATTCAAATGGGCATCGCATCCTTCCAAAGCACAGCTTAATTTCTACGATCCCAAGGTTTCGGATGCCAACTGGGAAACTATTCCGGTACCGTCCAACTGGCAGGTCTTTGGTGCCAGGGAAGGCCGTAATTACGACCGTCCGATATTTACCAACATCAAACATCCATTTAAAGCCAATCCTCCCCGCATTACCGCCGATACCAACTCGGTAGGGATGTACAGAACTTCGTTTACAGTTGGTGAAGACGCAAAGGAAAAGCAGATCTTTTTACAGTTTGGAGGAGTTCAGTCTGCCTGTTATGTGTGGCTCAATGGTGAGGCGATCGGCTACCACGAGGACGGAATGACCCCGTTTGAGTTTGATGTAACTGCGGATATTAAGCCTGGGATTAATCAGCTGGCAGTGGAAGTGATCAACTGGTCGGACGGAAGCTACCTCGAAGACCAGGATTACTGGCGGTTATCGGGCATTTTCAGGGATGTTAACCTGCTTGTCCGGCCGAAAGTAATATTGACAGACTATTCGGTAAGGACCATCCTGGATGCAAATCATGAGCACGCAACATTGAAATTAAGTGCTTTTGTGAAAAATTACGGAGCCGAAGCCATTCATGCACACCAGGTCTTATTTACACTTTATGACGCTAATAAATCAGTTGTAGCAACTCCGGTAAGTCAGATGCTGGGAACTTTGGAACCATCCAGGGAGGGATCTGTGCGGGTAGAAATACCGGTTTCCAATCCAGCCAAATGGAGTGCGGAGATACCAAACCTGTATACCCTCTCGATCCAGCTTATGAATTCAGATGGTAAGGTGATCGAAGCAGCGAGCCAGCGCGTAGGGTTCAGGGATGTGAGGGTCAAGGGCGGGCAGCTGCTCGTTAATGGAAAAGCGATTACCATTAAAGGCGTAAACCGCCACGAATTCGACCCGGAAACGGGCAGGGTGATCAGCCGCGAATCCATGATCCGGGACATTACATTGATGAAGCAAAATAACATTAACGCCGTACGGACGTCACATTATCCCAACACCTCGGAATGGTACGATCTCTGTGACCAGTACGGCCTTTACGTAATCGATGAAGCCAACATTGAAAGTCACGAACTATGGAGCCGCAACGTGATCCTGGCCGACAATCCGCAATGGCGGTCGGCGTTTCTCACACGTGGAAATGCAATGGTGGAGCGGGATAAAAACCATCCTTCGGTGATTATCTGGTCTTTGGGGAATGAATCGGGAATGGGGCAGAATTTTGCTGATATGGGTGATTTTATCCGTCTCGCCGACCCTACCCGACCTATTCACTACGAAGGTAGAAAGGATTACAAACCCACTACATTGAGCAGTTTCGACATTATTTCGGTCATGTATCCTTCCACACAGGATATGATCGAGTTAGTGAAAAAAGATAAAACGCGGCCATTGATCGTGTGCGAATATGCGCATGGGATGGGTAATAGCATCGGTAATCTGAAAGAATACTGGGACATAATCGAAAAGTACCCGACTATGCAGGGCGGCTTCATCTGGGACTGGGTGGATCAGGGGTTGAAATTGAAAAAAGCAGACGGCAGCACTTATTGGGATTATTTCAATTACATCGACGGCGCCAATGCAGGTGACGGACTGGTAAATCCCGACCGTACTCCTCAACCCGAGCTGAATGAAGTTAAAAAGGTGTATCAATATGTAAAATTCGAGGCTGCTGACACATTAAAGCCCGGCCAGAAACAGATCACCATTCATAATACCTTCGACTTTCAGACTTTACAGGGTTACGAGCTGGTGTGGACATTGCAGGAAAACGGCAAGGCGGTGGGCAAAGGAGGTACCATTGCAAATCTTAACATTCCGGCAAAACAAAAACAGCAGATCACCATTCCTTACGAACTGCCAGCCAATGGCAAACCACACGGTGAGTATTTTCTTAATCTGAGTTTAAGATTAAAAGACGCTAATCTCTGGGCGCCAAAAGGGCATGAAGTCGCCTGGCACCAGATACCAGTTGTTAAACCTTCTACACCGCTGCCTAACCTGAGCCTATACAGCGAAAAACCGCTCCGGGTTGCTCAGATTAGTTCGGGAAAAGTTCAGATCAGCGGGCAGGATTTTTCTGTAACGTTTGACAAAAGTGCCGGAAGAATGATCTCTTTCAAAAATAAGAAGGAGGAAATGCTTGAAAAAGGCCCTTTCCCTAATTTCTGGCGGGTACCTACTGATAACGATGAAGGCGGCGGAGCCAAAAGTTACGCAACGCGCTGGCGTGAAGCGGGTCTGGACACATTGGAAATAGCTTCGTCCGATATTAAAACACAAAGACTGACTGCCCAGATTTACAGAGTTACTCTTAACCAGACATTGAAGAGCCTGAAAGGACAACTGGAAGTCGTTTCGGAGTATATGGTTTACGCCTCCGGCGACATTTACGTAAAAAATAGCCTTACACCGACTGGTGAATGGCCGGTACTTGCCAAAGCCGGCATGCAGTTTCAAATGCCTGCTACTTTCAACAAAACACAATGGTACGGCAATGGTCCGCACGAGACCTACGCTGACCGGAAAACCAGCGGAAGAATAGGCCTGTACCTAGGCTCGGTGGCAGATCAGCATTTCCCGTACATTACACCACAGGAAAACGGCAACAAGACCAATGTCCGCTGGGCAACCGTCACCAATCAGGAGGGGCTTGGATTAATGGCGATCAGTGACTCGGTATTCAACTTCAACGTTCATGACTATACGGATAAGGATTTGCTTGCTGCCAAAAAACGCGGCGCAACGCTTAGCCGGGGCACCGCCACAACCGTGAACATTGACATGGCACAAATGGGGCTTGGCGGAGACGACAGCTGGTCACCGCGTGTACATGAGGCTTACTTGTTACCCGCCAAAACATACTCTTACGCATTCAGATTGAGGGCCATTGAAAGTACCAGCAATATTGATCAGCTGGCCGGGACGAAGCTTCCTTACACCAGCAAAACTTCCTCCGGTGAAACGGTAAGCGCGGACAATGATGCGACTGCGGTTACCGAAGAGGAGCTTGCCGAAGAGGAGGAAGTGAAAGCGCCTGTTAGGAAAACAACTGTCAGAAAGGCTCCTGTTCGTAAAAAAGTGGTTAAGAAGAAGTCTTCTCGCAGGCGCCGCCGGAGATAATAAAAAGACTTGCCAAGTCTTGGAGACGGGGTCGCCTAGACTTGATAAGTCTCGTTCCTTTCGCTTTACTTTTTATAGGGAGTCAGCACGTAATTCGCTTTCACGCTGATCACCTGTGCAATTTTCACAAAAACAACACTGGGAACTTCGATATTGTGGTCAACCAGCGCCACATTGAAGTCAGAAGTAATGGAGATCTTACCTCCTTCGATCTTCATTTTACCATTGATCGTCCTTTCTTTCGTCACGCCATGAACGGTGAATTTGCCGGTCGCGGAGAGATCATATTGCCCGTCTTTGGTATAATCCGGTGCCTTATCGACCTTCCCGCTGAATGTTGCCGTCGGATATTTCACCGATTCAATGTAGTTTTCATTGAAATGCTCCTGCATCAGCTTATTGGGAAATACAAAATCACGCATGTTCATCCTGATCGCAATCTCATTGTTCGCGGTGTTCAGTATGGCCTGCGACTTTTTATTCTCTGCCTCGATATTTTCCAAAGGCGTCGATGCCGAGAAACGGGTACTCCCTGCGGTAGTTGCGAACATGCCTCCCTGCGCCGAAACCTGAACTGAATGCAAAGTGATACCTAGCAGGGTTGCGAAAACCATGCGAAAGAAATACGTTTTCATAGTATGTTATTCGTGAGTTGGCTTCTTTTTATTCTTTTTGTCAAAACTGAAAGTCCGGGAAATATTAAACCCGTAGTGGATATCCCCTTTGCCCCAGGTACCGGCTGTTTCGCCAATAAACTGTTTTTCGATCATCCCGAGGGAATTGGTAAAATGAAGCTGAAAAACGTGGCCGCCGGTCTCTATATCCACTCCAAAAGACATTGAATCGTAGTAGGGAGCATTCACAGTGTTTTTCTCCCGGGCAGTATAAAAGTACTCTCCGTTGAGGGAAACACGTTTTGAAAGCTTAAACCTGCCTCCTATGCCTACCGCCAGCAACACTTTTTCATCGCCGGTCACATCCGGGTGATTGCGGTGCAAGTAGGTTGGCGACAATTGCAGGGAAAGCCTTTCGCCAAATTTCCGTGCGATCAGGACTTGGGCCGTATAATAAAGTTTGTCCTGAAATTCCAGCTCTTTATTCACCGTCGTGATACCCATTCCTCCAAACAGCGTGACCGAAACAGGTATGTTCCTGGCGCCGCTGCTTTGTTTCAGCAATTTATATTTACCAAAAAAGTCATAGACTTTCTGAGATGTACTTCGTCCCACGCCGATCATCAGATCGTCGGTGAGCCCGTATTCAAATCCCATACGCATGGAAGCCTGGTCGAGGCCGAAGAACTGATAAGCTCCTGAATTAAGCTTTCCAAAACGGTGAGATATTCGGAAATCAAGATGCTTTTTCTTCATCGTTTCAACCGACTGCCCATTGACCACCCTGGTGGATTTGAACGTGGCCGTCACCGGGATCGTTTGAGCGCTATCCTGCTTGGAAAGCTCGCCCAGCAAATCATCCTGGGCATAGAGTATGGTTGAAGTTGAACAAATCAACATCATTACGAGGCGGAGAATTTTCATAATAATAGGTGACTAGGCCTTCACTGTCAATGTTTTTCCGTCGGCGGAAAGGGTTACGGTATAAGTTTTAAGGGGTGCCGGGGCCGGGCCCTGAGTCACAGTTCCTGTAATCGAATATTCAGAGCCGTGGGTTGGACACATAATGTCGTTCGAGGACTTTCTGTATTGCACCGGATTTCCCTCATGCGTGCATATCTTGGTCAGGGCAACATATGTACTATTCGTAGTAAATGCAACCAGAACGTCTCCGAATATCTTATATTCTCCCGCTGTTTTGAGTGAAGAATTGATCGTGAGGTCCACAGTAAAATTAATTGAGCCGCCCGTGGTAGTGCCCGTTACGCCTGTTCCTCCTCCCGGATTTGGGTTCGGATCGACTGGATCGGGATCGTCGTCTTTGGAGCCGCAGGCTGTCATAGTGGTTCCGAGGCAGTAAAATGCCATTAATGTTGAGGTGCTCAGCCCAAGGCTTCTCAGGAACTGGCCTCTTTTCATTTTGTCTTGCGTTGTAGTCTCCATAGTGAACAATGAATGGTAAAAAAATTAGCAGATATAATTCGGCAATCGGATTGCGCCAATCGGATTGCGGCAATCGCATTGCGGCAATCGCATTGCGGGATTATCTAAAAGCAGGCGTGTAGCGCAGGGATAGCCACATACCGGTAGTAATGAGGTTGACTTTACCGTAGCCAACACCTTTCAAGGGAATTCGAATGTACGGCTCGGCAAGGATAGAAAGTTTTCTGGTAATCGTTCGTTCATAACCGACCGAAGCATTTAAATGACTAAAAAGGGACCAGCCGGTATTCTTATCTTCCCATCCGTGTTTCTGGCCATAAACATATTTCTTATATCGGTATGCATACTTTTCTTTTTGAAAATAGTAAGACGAAAATCCGGTACCTGCGAACCACCTTGAATGGGCCTTTTGAACAAAATCGTAGCGAAATCCTAGTGGCACTTCTATCATCGTGCAAGTTCCATCTACGCCATAGGGTGTATTGATCTGAGTGACATATGAACTCAGTTCGTATTCGCTGCCTAATGCATAATAGTCTTTCACACTCCTGGCTACTCCCGTCTGGAGATACAGTTTTTTTGAGATGCCATATTCAAACAACAGCGAAAAAGCGGATCCGGGCTTAACGAGGTTTTTAAATCCAACCGAAGTCAAATCGGGGGAATAGCCAAGCCTTACAGCCCATTTAGGAGATTCTACAATCTCATCCTCTTTCGATTTCTCCGCATATGCGTCTTTCAATGCTTCATCCCGGACTGGCAGTGCGATAATCGCCGGATATGGAATCGTGTTGTCCAATTTCAACGCCCTGTTATTCAGGTTCGCTGCGGAAATCAATGTTCTTTCATTTTGCTCCACATTGGTAACCCCATTGGAACCAATAGCCTGCCTTGCCCCAAGTTCGGAGGCACTGGTTCCGCTGGAGTCATTTTTGCGAACCTTATTAGTTACTTCGAGTGAAAGAGCCCCGTCGCCTCCTTCCACCTTTGAGCGGTTAGGCTCTAAGTACACTCCGCCTGCCTTAGATAGGCTCCGGGGCAATAATGTCCTGCTTTTTTTAACAGCAGCCTTTAAATCTGATTCTGAGGAGGATTCCGGAGTACGGTTGTCCTTTGCAATTATTCTTTTACGCGTTACTTTCTCTGTTAAAGTTGCTTTTTCAAGATTCGAGGTGGCATTTTTCAAATCTGAAACCTTGCTTTCCTCTGCAATAATGTCACTGCTTACCGGCTGCTCTTCGCTGGCAATAGCTGTTCCTTTTTCCGGTAAAACTTTTTCTTCTGCCTCCGAAGGAATGTCCTCATCCTGACTTGCTATTTTCTGGCCATGTTTTTCTACATCCGCCAGTTTCGGCTCAGTCAGCCCGGAAACCGTTTCGATCTTATTTTTCGCTTCACTCTCACCATCATTACCCAGCAAATAATAGGATGCGATACCGCCAGGGATCATTAGCAGCAGTAGCCCCAACGGCCACCACTTCCTGAACCACGCGGCCGGAGTCCTTCCATCCGTCTCATCCAGACGTTTTTTCAGGTTATTCCAATCTTCCGGATCAAATTGTGGATCAAACTCTTCTGATGACTTTCTGAAGAGTTTATCCAGTTCGTCATCTGGTAACTCTATCATAATTGTCAATATTAATTTTGGACAACATCTCTCTCAATTTTTCCCTTGCACGCGACAAATTTGATTTTGACGCCCCCACTGAAATGTTCAACTGTTCTGCAATTTCTTCGTGTGTATAGCCGTCAATCACAGATAAACTAAAAACAATCCGGTAAGAGGGTGTAAGTCTTTGAATCAAAGACATCAGCTCATCATGTGAAAGCTTGGCTATCACGGTTTCGTCCACAGAAACCTGTTCCGCTACTTCCACGTCGTCAAAAACGTCTCTGCGAACTTCCTGTCTGTAATGGTCCAGCGCTGTGTTAATCATAATTCTTCCCAACCAGGTTTTAAAAGAACGGCTTGAATCAAAACTTTCCAGTTTTGTAAAAACCTTCATAAATCCATCGTTGAGAATCTCTTTTCCCTCTTCCCTGCTCCGTGTATAGCGTAAACAAATGCTCATAGCATAGCCGTAAAACTGTTTATACAACAGCTCCTGACTGCGGCGGTTTCTCTGTAAACAGCCGTCGAGTAGTTCAATAAGAACGGCGGAGTTATACTCGGGCATGCTATTTGCTTTTTTACCCTAATACGACTGAATTAAAAACAGGGTTGCTTGAAAACACAAGAATTTTAAAATATTTTATAATCTCCTGATTTTTTGTTCATAACGCAATGCGCAAACCGAAAAAACTCAAAATCTGACCGGCGGAAAAGTGGGCCAGTTATTCCGGAGTCGGAGGGAAAGTTGATATTATATTCAGCGGATCCAATTTAATCCAAACCGTCCAACCGGCCCTGAATGTACACACACACAACTACCGACTTTCAAAAAAAAGCACCTGCCAGGCTTCATGAATTAGATGCACTTAGAGGTATCTCAGCGTTCAGCGTTATGCTTTTCCATTTTACGATCAACGCGAACAAACAAAAGCTTGGGTGGGCATTCAACTCCGGCGTCACAGGGGTAGATATTTTCTTTATGATCAGCGGATTTGTCGTATTTCTTTCAATTTCAAAAATTAAAAATTGGCAAGACTTTGTAGTCAAGCGATTTGCCCGATTATACCCGGCATTCTGGTCTTGCTTACTGATCACTGTTTCCTTTGTCCTGCTCTTTGAACCAGAGAACATCAACGCGTTCAGTGTGCTTGCCAATGCGACGATGGTACCTTCCTATTTTAGTGTGGAAGATCTGGACGGCTCGTACTGGACGCTTGTGATCGAACTTACCTTCTATTTCTGGATATTGATTATTCATATTTTCAAAGGAATAAATCGCATTGAGTACATTGGTTTCTTCACGATTTGGGCTGTGATTGCCTTTCACGAATTTACATTGTTTTATCCCAATAGCTATCTCTCAGTAACCCAAAAAGTCCAGTTAGTCAATCATTTTCCCCTATTCTATTCCGGAATATTGTTTTACAACATGAAAAACAAGCCGAATTGGCAAAGGTATATTCCCCTGATACTTTGTAGCCTATTTGCTTCATTCTATCTGCACGACAAAGGCGGCAGGTCGCAATATATAGTGTCAGCCCATTTGCACTATCTCCTGATCACTTTGTTTCACCTGATTTTTGCCCTTTTCTGCCTGGACAAGCTTCGTTTCTTAAAATTTCCGCCACTCTTATTTTTGGGCAAAATTTCCTACTGCCTGTATCTCATCCACCAGTATGTCGGACTCCGGCTAATTTCAACATTCACGGATGATTTTCGCATCAACATTTACTTCTCACTCTCTCTAAGTATCACGATATGCATTTCGATAGCCTATCTGGTCAACCGTTTCGTTGAGAAGCCTTGCAATCGGCTCATCAGAAACTATTATAGTAAAAAGTTTGCGGACAACATTCGAGAAAACAATATCAAAGAAATGCGTTTGCCGCCGGGATGCGCATGACGCCGCACATCCTTACCTACTCACTTGTTTGAGTTAATTGTCTATTTTTACCTTCAGATTCTTGTGAAGTCCACACAATTGGACCAGCAAATACAATATTGATCTCGAATGGCCAACAGTGAAAATGACAGTGATCGGATTTCTCCTTTAAAAATAAGGAAAATGAGCTGGCAAGGGTTGAAAATCACCCTAGACCTTTTTAAATACCTGAGACCTTACAGAGGTACATTCATTGTAGGGCTAATATTTCTGGCCCTTTCGACCGGTACTTCACTCGCTTTTCCAAAACTCGTCGGCAGCATTATTGAGGTCATCGAGGGAAAGTCGAAATACACGATCAACCAGATCACCCTCTTGCTTTTTGTAATCCTGATCTGCCAGGCCGTATTCTCCTATTTCCGGATTTATTTGTTCACCAAAGTCAGCGAGCTGGCGATGAACAATATCCGTTCTGATGTTTTTAGTAAAATCATCACATTACCCATTTCATTTCTGGAACAGCGTCGTGTCGGGGAACTCACAAGCCGCATTACTTCCGACGTTTCGCAGCTACAAGGCCTGCTATCATTCACATTGGCTGAAATATTCCGCCAGGTAGCGACATTAATTGTCGGAATATCGATCCTGTTTTACACTTCCTGGAAACTTACGCTTTTCATGCTTGCTACCTTCCCTGTACTGGTGGTAGCCTCGGTATTTTTCGGGAGGCATATGAGAAAGCTTTCCCGCAAGGCGCAGGACGAGCTCGCAGCCGCCAATGTGGTGGTCGAGGAAACATTACAATCTGTGAATGTCGTAAAGGCATTTACCAACGAACCTCTCGAAATAAACCGTTACAAAACTATTCTTCAACGCGTGGTGGACTTGTCGCTCTACGCGGCTACATTCCGGGGAGGTTTCGTTTCATTTATCATTTTTGCATTGTTTGGCGGTATCGTCGGGGTGGTATGGTACGGCGCCGCGTTGGTTCAGGCGGGGGAATTCGGTCTTTCGGATCTTTTTACTTTTATCCTGTATACCACATTCATAGGCGCATCCATTAGCGGAATGGGCGATTTGTACGCACAGATCAACAAAACCATCGGAGCGTCGGAACGTATTTTCGAGATCCTGGAAGAAACACCCGAGATTTCCGTCGAGGAAGCATTGAATGCACAGCCCAGCCTCATCGAAGGAAATATTACTTACGACAACATCCACTTCTCTTACCCATCGCGGGCCGATCTGCCGGTACTGAAGGGAATATCGTTTCACATTAATGCAGGAGAAAAAATAGCGCTGGTAGGATACAGTGGCGCAGGTAAGTCGACAATCATCCAGCTGCTCATGCGTTTTTATGACTACCAGTCTGGTGAAATCCTCGTCGACGGCAAGTCGATTCATGACTATGGAATTTCCGAGCTGCGGAAAAACATTGCCATTGTTCCACAGGAAGTAATGCTTTTTGGAGGGACTATCTACGAAAACATTGCCTACGGAAAACCCACAGCTTCCCGGGAAGAGATTCATGACGCGGCCCGAAGAGCGCACGCATCCGAATTCATCAACACATTTCCCGAAAAATATGAAACCATTGTGGGCGAGCGGGGGATCAAGTTATCAGGCGGTCAGCGCCAGCGCATTGCCATTGCGAGGGCGATCCTCAAAGACCCCAAAATCCTTATTTTAGACGAAGCCACAAGCTCTCTTGACGCAGAATCAGAAAAACTGGTACAAATTGCGCTCGACGAGCTTATGAAAAACCGTACAACCATTGTCATAGCACACCGGCTGGCCACTATCCGCAAGGTGGACACTATTTATGTTATCCGGGAAGGACGTATTGCAGAGTCAGGTTCACATCAGGAATTAACGCTTTTGGATAACGGTTTATATGCAAACCTGATCAAATTGCAGTTTGAAACCGCTGAAAGTAATTAATGGAAAATAAATCAGATTCAATTTCTTCAAAGCAATTCTTTGAAACCGAGCTTCAAAAGGCTGGCATAGCAGAGACCGAAGCCCATAAAAAATTTAATATGCTCGCGATTGCCCGGCTTTCGGTATTTGCCGGAATGCTGGTTGTGGGCTGGCTTTGGAATAAAACCGGTCAGCCGTGGTTTGCAGTAGCGATTTTTATTTTGCTTGTCGCATTCCTCGTCCTGATGCGTCGCCAGCAGGCTGCCAAAAGAAAAAGGGATTTCCAAAGAAACCTGCAGTCCGTGAATGAGGACGAGCTGGAAAGGCTTGCATTTCGATTCAAAAGGCCGGATACAGGCATTCAGTTTCAGGAAAAAGACCATGCTTACGCCTCCGACCTGGACATATTCGGTGAATACTCGCTCTACAAACTTCTGAACCGTACCCGAACCGCCGAGGGAAGCCGCAGGTTATCAAACTGGCTAAAAAATCACGCAACACCAGAGGAAGTATCGTCTCGCCAGGCTGCCGCAGCGGATTTCAAAAAACATCCTGAACTTATCCAGGAGTGGGAAGCGACTGCGCTGTTACACGAACACGCAGCTGCGCAGGTAGGAGCGTTCCGTGCGTGGGCAACCGAAGTGCTTCCCGCCAACCTTACATCCACATTACGCTTGCGATGGCTCCCGCTGGCAACGCTGGCGGTTGGCATACTGGTACTGGCCAAAATGGTCCCAGGTTATCTCTTTTTACTCGGGCTTGGCGTTCATCTGATCATTCTCAAACGATTTCAGGCCGAAATACAATCCATTACCAATCGCACGACATCACTCGGCCAAACACTGGTTGCATATTCTGACCTTTTGCAAAACGCTGAATCGGCACCTTATGATAGCCCCTGGTGGCAGCAAAGAAAAGCATCCATTCACGGTTCCGCGCAGGCATTAAGCAAAGCCGGAAGCCTTTTTGAAAAACTCGATTACCGTAATAATCCATTCTTTTCACTTTTTGTAGGCATACCCACGCTTTGGGACGTACATTGCCTGGCCGGACTGGAAAGCTGGAAAAAGGCCAACCATGCAAAGTTGGCCGACTGGCTGAATGCTTTGGCTGATACCGAAGCCATGAACAGTCTCGCCGGACATGCTTTTGCTAATCAGGATTATGTGATACCAAATGTCGTTTCTCAAAACGATACATGGATAGAGGCCAACATCATGGGACATCCGCTGATCCCGTCCGAAAAACGGGTCAGCAACAGTTTTGCCATGAATGGTACAGGTCATACGATTCTGGTTACGGGTTCCAATATGTCAGGTAAAAGTACATTTTTAAGAACGATCGGCTTGAATATGGTGCTCGCGCAGATGGGCGCCGTAGTGAGTGCGGCAAGTTTTACGTGTTCGCCTATGCGTGTGTTCAGCAGCATGCGTACGCAAGACTCGCTGGAAGAAAGTACTTCATCATTTTACGCAGAACTGAAAAGGCTTCGAAAACTTCTGGAACTGGCCGATGAGCATACCGACGCACCGGTTTTCTATTTGCTGGATGAGATTTTGAAAGGTACCAATTCCTCTGACCGTCACCGCGGGGCCGAAGCACTGATCCGACAGCTGCATTCCAAAAATGCATCCGGGCTGGTATCGACACATGACCTGGAATTGGGTGAATGGGGTGCTACTGAAAATTATGTGCACAACTACCACTTCCGCTCGGATGTAGAAAACGGTCAGCTGCACTTTGACTATCGGCTGCATGAAGGAATTTGCAGGAGCTTTAATGCTTCCGAATTGATGCGTATGATGGGCATTGACATTGATTTACCTAATAAAAATGCACTGGCTTAGTCTAAACAGGCAT
Source organism: Dyadobacter pollutisoli (assembly GCF_026625565.1). Taxonomy (NCBI): domain Bacteria; kingdom Pseudomonadati; phylum Bacteroidota; class Cytophagia; order Cytophagales; family Spirosomataceae; genus Dyadobacter; species Dyadobacter pollutisoli. The sequence goes on along the minus strand of NZ_CP112998.1, from coordinate 6,498,406 downwards.
TTTTAATGATATAACAGGATTTACGTAACTTTACTGATTACATTTACGTTTTCAATGCTGAGTAAAGTGACTGCGGCGAAGATGAATGACATGAGTGCCCGAAAAATAAACCAATAACGATTACAAAAACCTGGATGGAAGTATTAATAATGGCAGGACAGCTCATTCTGGGCTTGTCAATTTTGGTAGGATTGCATGAGTGGGGCCATATGGCTACCGCAAAGATGTTTGGAATGAGGGTTGAAAAATACTTCATAGGTTTCCCCCCAAAAATATTCAGTATCCAGAGAGGTGAAACAGAATATGGAATAGGTGCAATCCCGTTAGGAGGGTTTGTCAAAATATCAGGGATGATCGACGAATCCATGGACACTGCGGCGATGAGCCAGGAACCACAACCGTGGGAATTCCGCTCAAAACCAGCCTGGCAGCGTCTAATCGTGATGTTAGGGGGTATTATCGTCAATGTCATTGTAGGGATCTTCATTTTTATAGTGATTGCTTACAACGAAGGCGACAAATTCCTTTCGATGAACGAGGTAAATAAGTACGGAATTGTGGCGGGTGATATGGCTGGTGAAATTGGCCTAAAGACCGGCGATAAGATCGTTAAAGTGAACGGTAAACCGATTAAAAACTTCAATGAAGTGATCAGTTCGGAGGTTTTCCTGGGCAGCAACAGCTCTTACACCGTGAACCGTGACGGAAAAGATGTTGAAATAGACATTCCTAATAATTTTATTGAAAAGCTTTCTGATCCTGAAGAAAAGGGAAATTTCATCCGTCCGCTCGAACCATTTGTGATTGGCGAACTGGTACCGTCATCTCCTGCGCAAAAAGCGGGCATGCTGACCGGCGACAAAGTAGTATCTATCGATGGCAAGCCCGTTCACTTCTTCCATCAGCTTCAGGAAGAACTGCAGCGTCTGAAAAACAAGAAGACGACCCTGATCGTACAACGTGGTTCTCAGGAAAAAACATTGACCCCGACCATTTCGGAAGATGGGACATTGGGTTTTTACCCAAAAAGCCTTCTGAATTACACCGCGGTGGAATATACCCTGGGTCAAGCGATTGTAGTGGGGACCGAGGATGCATTCGGAGTGGTGTTTAACTATGTAAAAGGATTTGGCAAGATATTCCGTGGCGAAGTATCTGCGTCAAAAGCATTGAGCGGCCCTATCGGTATTGCGAGAATGTTCGGCGGCGTTTGGGACTGGGGACGGTTCTGGAGCCTGACTGGCTTACTTTCCATTGTACTCGCATTCATGAATGCGCTTCCTATTCCTGCACTGGACGGCGGTCACGCGGTAATTCTTTCTTACGAAATAGTTTCGGGCAGAAAACCATCTGATAAATTCCTTGAAAATGCGCAGAAAGTCGGTATGGTACTGTTACTGGGACTAATGGCTTTTGCAATTTTCAATGATGTTTGGAAAGCAGTATTTTGAGTGATTTGAAAGGGAGAATGAAAATAGGAACCAAGGGATTGATGTTAAAGCCGGGACATTTTGGTCTTTTCAGGCGGGTATCACCCTATTTCTTATTTGCATTCTCCCTTCTTCTTTTTTCGGCAGCGCCAAAGCATGACTACCATGTAAGTGTCACGCAAATGCAATATAATCCGGCGCTCAAATCTTTCGAGATCAGTATCCGGCTATTTACTGACGATCTCGAAAAGGGTTTGTCACACAGTAATGGCATGCAACGTATCGTTATAAAAAACGGCGATAAGAACGATGCATTGATAGAGCAATATATCCGAAAATCATTTGTACTTACGGATAGCCAGAAAAAACCGGCCAGCATACATTATATCGGGAAGGAACAAGAGGAGGATGCAACGTGGGTTTACCTGGAAGTGCCAATACACGGCCCCTGGGATGGTTACAGGCTGCAAAATAGCACTTTGATGGAAGTATTTGATGACCAGGTCAACATGACCAATGTAAAATACGCTTCTGAAAAAAAGACTTTCCTCTTCAAAAAAGGGCAAACCGTTCAAAATATTTAGACGTTTGTCCATTAACTAAATGGGCCTGACACGCTGATTGTGGCATGGCTATTTTGTTATATATTCCCTTTCTTTTGAAAGTCATTATTTATATATTGGGAAAAGATTATCTGTCAAATTGACAGAATGCCTATGAAATTTGAACCTTCTGACTTGTATAGTCGGCTTCTCATGTCTGATTCAGATATGGACAGCCTTGAAATTGTCCCTCTCGGTGGCCCTGATGGCTCCGATGAACCTTTTGAACTTCCAAATGAACTTGCGATACTGCCTATCAGGCAAACAGTGCTCTTTCCCGGAATGGTTATCCCCGTTACGGTAGTACGTCAGAAAGCCATCCGTTTAGTAAAAAAAATATACCGGAATTCAGACATAAACCAGCGTATCCTGGGTGCAGTAACCCAGGCCATCCCCAATAAAGAGGACCCTACGGCCGAAGACCTTTATAATATAGGAACCGTTGCCCAGATCCTTAAAATGATCACGCTGCCTGACGGAAATGTGACGATCATCGTGCAGGGAAGGCAGCGTTTTGAGATTAAGGCCATCATTAGCGAAGAACCTTATCTCACCGCGGAAGTGCGTGCGATCGAGGATACTTTTGTGGGACCTACCAAAAAGGAATCCAAGGCACTATTGCAGTCACTACGCGACGGTGCGCACAAGATCATGCGGCTGAACCCGGAAATTCCCCAGGAAGCCCGGATCGCCCTTGATAACATTGAAAGCCCTATTTTCCTGATCCACTTTTTGTCTTCCAACATTAATGTTGAAGTGGCTGACAAGCAAAAACTGCTGGAAGAAAGAAATGGTCATAGGCAGGCCACGCTTTTGCTTCAGTACATGATGCGGGAGATTGAAATGCTGGAATTGAAAAGAGAAATCCAGACCAAAGCCAGTTCGGATATAGACCAGCAGCAGCGCGATTATTTCCTTCGCCAGCAAATCAAAGTGTTACACGATGAACTGGGAATGGATAGTCCTGAGCGTGATCTGGATGAAATCCGCTTGAAAGCAAGTCAGAAAAAATGGTCTGACAGCGTGCGCAGCCATTTTGACAAAGAACTGAATAAATTACAGCGCATTAATCCAATGGCACCGGAGTATCCCGTGACCATGAACTATCTGGAAACATTAGTGGATTTGCCCTGGGGCCAGTATACGAAAGATAATTTTGACCTGATAAGAGCGCAAAAAGTACTTGATGCCGACCATTTCGGACTCGAAAAGGTAAAAGAACGCATTATCGAATACCTGGCTGTCCTTAAACTGAAAGGTAATCTCAAAGCTCCGATTCTTTGCCTTTATGGCCCTCCCGGTGTTGGTAAAACATCATTGGGGAAATCCATAGCAAAAGCATTGAACCGTGAATATATCCGTATGGCATTGGGCGGTGTTCATGACGAAGCGGAAATCCGCGGGCACCGCAAAACCTACATTGGTGCTATGCCCGGAAAAATAATTCAGAATATCAAAAAAGCTGGTTTTGCTAATCCCGTCTTCATTCTCGATGAGATCGACAAAGTAAGCTCCGACTATCGCGGTGATCCTTCTTCTGCATTGCTCGAAGTACTGGATCCTGAACAAAATTCTTCATTTACAGACAATTACCTGGAAGTAGAATACGATCTTTCAAAAGTATTGTTTGTAGCCACCGCCAATGCATTGGATACCATTCATCCCGCTCTGCGCGACCGGATGGAGATCATTGAAATGACTGGTTACACCATTGAAGAGAAGTTGCAAATCGCCAAGCGTTATCTGGTTCCGAAGCAACGGAAAGACCACGGACTAAAATCAACTGACATTAAAATCGATGATTCTGCCCTTTTGCGGATTATTGAAGGATATACAAGAGAATCAGGTGTAAGAAACCTGGAACAAAAAGTAGGCAGCGTTGTCCGTAAAATTGCCAAATCAGTGGCAATGGAGCAGGATTACCCCAAAACGGTAAAACCCGAACACATTGAAAAATACCTGGGAGCAGAAATTTTTGACAAAGACCTGTACCAGGATAACGACTTCGCAGGTGTAGTAACGGGCCTGGCCTGGACCTCGGTTGGAGGAGAAATCCTGTTCATTGAAACCAGCCTGAGCCGTGGCAAAGGAGGTCTGACGTTGTCTGGCCAGCTTGGCGATGTGATGAAAGAATCGGCCGTGGCGGCATTATCCTACCTGAAAGCGAATGCCGATCGTATGGGTATCGACTACCGGATTTTCAATCATTATGACCTGCACGTTCACGTACCGGCAGGTGCCGTTCCCAAAGACGGTCCTTCGGCAGGTGTAACTATGGTAACTTCCATGGCATCTATTTTCACACAGCGGCGTGTGAAACCATTCATCGCTATGACGGGTGAGATAACCTTGCGCGGAAAAGTGTTGCCGGTTGGAGGTGTAAAAGAAAAGATCCTTGCCGCCCGCCGCGCTGGTGTGAAAGAAATTATTCTTTGTGTTAAAAACCGCAAGGATGTGGAAGAAGTACCGGCCAATTATATCAGGGACCTTACATTCCATTATGTGGATCAGATCGATGAGGTACTGGCGATTGCGTTGCTACCCGAAAAAGTGAAAAATGCGACTACCTTCATTTTCCCGAAAGAAGAGAAAGAAAAAGAAGAGAGCGGTTTTGTTACTTTGAGTGTGTAACTATTTCCATTTTACGATATTTCCAAAAGAGACGCTCGACGGCGTCTCTTTTTAATTAAGGGTTTCGATTTCAAAATTGCGTCATAAATGGTGAACATATCATCTACTAAAATGTCTTTACCGCTGCTCTCCCCCACTCTTCTGAACGAACGTTCAGAACTTTTGCCGAATCATCAGCAACTTCTCGCATTGCCGGAAAAAATCATCCAGTTTGGTACCGGTGTACTGCTGCGCGGCTTGCCCGATTATTTTGTCAACAAAGCAAATCAGCAGGGTGTATTCAATGGCAGGATCGTGGTTGTGAAATCTACAAACACCGGCGGTACTGATGCCTTTGCAGATCAGCAAAACATTTTTTCACACAGTATCCGTGGTATCGAAAATGGCAGCCAGGTTGATGATTTCGTCATTAACAGCTCCATCAGCCGCACGCTTTCCGCCGCAGGAAACTGGGCCGACATTCTGCAATGTGCCCATAATCCAGAGCTGCGAATTGTAATTTCAAATACAACCGAAGTTGGAATCCAACTGACCGACGACGATATATTTGCCTCACCCCCTGCCTCATTCCCTGGTAAGTTAACCGCTTACCTGTACGAACGCTACACTGCATTCAATGGCTCAGAAGCCTCAGGAATGGTCATAGTACCTACCGAACTGATCGTTGGTAATGGTCCAAAACTCAAATCGATAGTGATCGAGCAGGCTCGCCGACACAATCTGGCTGAGAACTTTATCCAATGGTTACAGGAAGCAAACCATTTCTGCAGTTCGCTGGTAGACAGGATCGTCCCCGGTAAACCAGACGCGGAAACCATTCATGCGCTTTCTGAAAAACAAGGTTTTCGTGATGACCTTCTGATCGTGTCCGAGGTGTACCGGTTGTGGGCAATTGAGGGAGATTCTTATGTGCGCTCTGTACTTAGCTTTGCGGATGCCGACAAAGGAGTGGTCATTGAACCGAATATTGACCTTTTCAGGGAATTGAAGCTGCGCTTACTGAATGGTACGCACACGCTCGCATCAGGACTTTGCTTTCTGCATGGCCTTGATACTGTGAGTGAAAGTATGGAAAACCAGGAAACGGCGGAGTTTATTGCCAACATTATGCTTAGCGAACTGGCGCCTGCCATTCCTTACAATGTGGATCCAAAACAAGCCCAGGAGTTCGGTAATCAGGTACTTGACCGTTTTCGTAATCCATTCATCCGGCATCAGCTGATCGACATTACGGTTCAGTATACTGCCAAAATGAAAATGCGTAACATTCCTACATTATTAAGTCATTATCAAAAAACGGAGGATGTACCGGTGCTTTTTGCAAAAGGTTTTGCTGCGTTTTTAACATTCATGAAGCCGGTCGTTCATAAAGACGGAGCATTTTACGGCGAGCGCAATGGTCAACCTTACTCGATCCGTTGCGATTCCGCCGCCTATTTTGATGAAAAATGGAAGAATGCAGCCTCGCCAATTGATCTGGCCAACCAGGTACTAAGCGACGTTACGCTTTGGGGCACAGACCTGACGTTACTACCAGGATTTGCGGATGCCGTGAAGGAGAATATGGTCGCGTTAGTAGCTAGCGGGACATCCACGCTTTAATTTTGTTATACAGCTCTGGCGAAGAGATTTCGTCGGAGCTGTAATATATTTCATCCGTTTTGGTCTTGATCAGCAAAAACGGATCTGCTTTTTTATTGACAAAAAGTTTGATCGTCCGGCCATCTTTGGTCTTAAAGCTTCCTTTTGAAAAGTCGCCCGCAGCAAATCCATTTGACTTGAAAGAGATCGGCGGTATGTCTGCAACAACGTCGATTTCCGCAACATCGGCTTTTTTCAAACTCAATCCGTAAATACCCTTTATTTCCAGTTTGTTGTCTGTCAGGAGTATTTCGCTATTCCTGAAACTGCTGTACAGCTGAATTCCCACAGCAACCGCAACAACAAGTATAATCGACATACCCACATACGTCCCTGCCCTCTGCCCCTTTGTTCCTTTATAAAACTTATTTCCCTTCGCGATCAGGAAAACGTACGCCAGCAGCGGGTACATGATCATGAAAGTTCCGGCCCAGTTCATGTTGAAGGAACTTAGTACCAGGTACCCGGCGATCAATGTAACCCCCAAAGTAATATGGAATTTCTTGAAGAACCTCAGGTAACCCTCAATATCCATTTTCGCCCGATCTGCCTCGGACATGGTATTGTATCCTGACAAAATATACTTGGCATTGCCGCTGGTTACAACAAAACCAAGCGAAGTAAATACGACTGATAATATGATTGCGGCAGTAAGCATTTAAGTCAAAGAAATGTACCCCAAAAGTTACAACAGATATCGCTAAACATTGCATTCCTGGTAGTTATTTTATGCCTCTGGGCCGTTTACTCATTGATACACCCCGGACGCTGGTTGAATGACATTAAGCTGATCTTGTGTCTATATTTAAATAATAAATTCAGCCATGATGATTCCGTTAAACATGCCGGTACACAAATTCCTTAACGACGAAGAATTGATAGCATTTAGCGTCGCTAATCCCGAATTGTCGATAGAGCGAGACGAAGAAGGGCAGTTATTCATCAACATGACACCTGCTTTCGCAATAAGCAGCTCCAATAACAGTGAATTGATCACCGAACTCGGGATCTGGAACCGTAAATATAAGGCAGGTAGGGTTTTAGAATCTAATGGCGGTTTCTTTCTGGCCGACTCGTCCATGCGGCTTCCTGACGTAGCATGGATAAAACTGGAACGCTGGGATGCATTGAGCATGTCCGAAAAAAAGTCTTTTCCGCACCTGGCGCCTGATTTTGTAATTGAGCTGAAATCTGAGACCGACGGTGTTGCAGATCTGCAATCCAAAATGAGTAAATGGATCGAGAATGGTGTAAGGCTTGCCTGGCTAATATGTACTGATCAACAAATGACCTACATATTCGAACCAGGCAAACCCACTTTTACAATGAAATTTGAAGAGACGCTATCGGGCGGAACGGTGCTGAATCATTTCTCCGTCCGCCTGAGTGATATATTGGAATACTAATCAGCTATTTTGTCTGAATTCCTTTACCAAATTGATGCTTTCAGCAACTTTTTGTTCGATCCAGGAATAGTTGCCTTCGGCAATCACATCTTTCGGAAACAGGTTTGAGCCAAGTCCTACTGCGTAAGCTCCTGCGCCGAACCATTCACCGATACTTTCACGGGTTGGCTGAACACCTCCCGTCACCATGATTTTTACCTTTGGCATAGGTCCGCGAATCGCCCTCACAAATTTGGATCCTACTACTTCCCCGGGGAAAAGTTTCACAACTTCGGCCCCTGCTTGTTGTGCATTATAAATCTCTGTGAGCGTGGAAATACCTGGTATCCAGGGAATATTTGCTATTGAACAAGCGCGGCCTACTTCCGGATTCAGGCATGGCGTTACAATAAAATCGGTTCCGGCATCAATAAATTTCTGAGCCGTTTCCACATCATAGATCGTCCCGATCCCTAATGAAAGTCCTGGCAGGCTTTCTTTTACGTGCGCCAAAAGCTCAGTGAATACATTGAATGCATTTTCTCCGCGATTTGTAAATTCAAATGCCCGGGCACCGCCTCTGTAACTGGCGTTGATCACTTCCTTTGCGATCTCTATATCTGCATGATAAAAAAGTGGCAAAATCCCCACTTCATTCAAAAGCACTAATGTTGTTTCTTTGTCCATAGTTTTTGAGCTGTTAGCTTTGAGCTATTAGCATTTAGCTTTTGTTAGTTATAGGAGTTTAATTCACTCCTACTCAATTACAATTACCGCTTGATTCTTCCAGAGGTCTCTCCCTGCCTGATCGCCTCCACTTCTGCAATCGTTGAAATCAGGGCATCTCCTTCAATAGTATGTTTCAATGCAGACGCCGCTACCCCGAATTCCAATGCCCTTTGCTGGTCATCAAAACTGATCAGACCGTGGATCAAGCCGGCGATAAATGCATCGCCTCCGCCTACCCTGTCAATAATCGGGTTAATTTCGGTATCCGCAGTTTCAAGCAATTCTTTACCATTCCAAAGATAGGCTCTCAACAGGTTGTGAGACGCGCTGAGAGAGGTCCTTTTGGTATCCACCACCGTACTTACCTGTGGATAAGCCTTTTGTAAATTGACGCAGGATTCCTTAAAATCGTTTCCTCCAATGCCAAAAATCTCTTTTATATTTTCGCTGTTAGCAATCACAATATCGGTCCCGGCCGTTAGTTCAGGCAGGATTTCGGAAGGCTTCTTACCATATTTCCACAAATTAGCCCTGTAAAAAATATCTCCTGATACCGTAATACCTCTCTTCCTGGAAGCGTTAATTCCGTCGAGCAACGCATCCGCAGCGCCCTGCGAAAGTGCGGGGGTAATGCCCGCCCAGTGAAACCATTTTGCATCTTTTAAAATCTCATCCCAATCGATTTCCTTCGGATCAATCTCCGCCAGGGAGGAATTCGCTCTGTCGTACACGATCTGGCTTCCCCGCAATGCCGCTCCTGTTTCCAGATAGTAAACAGCCATACGCGGCCCTCCATAGATAATATGTGAAATATCCACGCCATGAAAGCGAAGGTACTGAGCCGCCGCCCTTCCAATCGGAGAATCGGGAAAACGGGTTACGTGGGCAGTGTGATGACCCCAATAAGCGAGCGCGGTAGAAACATTTGCTTCGCCGCCAGCATAGGTCACATTCAATTGCCGGGCTTGTTCAAAACGGGAAAAACCGGGAGTAGAAAGTCGCATAAGGACTTCTCCGAAAGAAACAATCTGAGCCATATTTTAAACTGATGCCCGTATACCAAAGAATCGTCTTCTCCGGGGGCTTTTGATAAAATTAATAAACAGTCAAAAGTAAGTATTAAACATTAAAATAGCCCACAACCTAAAAAGTCTGGGCTATTCTTTTCTTTAATATCAGTGAAATATAAACCTACCTCAAAAACCAAAATAATTATTTGCATTGTTGTAGGAGATGTCCTCCACCAGTTTCCCCAGCCAGGGAATATCATTGGGCAGCTCTCCGTTTTCCACATCGTTCCCGATCAGGTTGCAGAGGATCCTGCGGAAATATTCGTGCCGCGGATATGACAAAAAGCTCCTTGAATCCGTCAGCATACCCACAAAACGGCTCAGCAGCCCCATGTTGGAAAGTGCATTCATCTGCCGCTCCATTCCGTCTTTCTGATCCAGGAACCACCAGCCGGAGCCAAATTGCATTTTACCGGCAACGGTACCGTCATTATAATTCCCGGTCATCGTCGCCAATACTTCATTGTCGGCCGGATTGAGGTTGTAAAGTATTGTTTTGGCCAATTGATTGGTAGAATCCAGCTTATTGAAAAACTTGGACAATGCCTGTGCCTGGCTGTAATCACCTATTGAATCCCAGCCAGTATCAGGGCCTAGTTCGCGCAGCATGCGTTCGTTATTGTTACGCAATGCGCCCAGGTGAAACTGTTGCGTCCATGATTTTGCATGATCCAGTTTTGCCAGATCAAAAAGCAATACCGATTTGAAAGCGCTTCGCTGTTCTGCTGTTGCAATTTCATCATTCAATGTCAAAGCAAAAGCTTCCTTCGCCAGTTTTTCATCAAAATCGGAATAGATATGTTCAAGACCGTGATCGGAAAGTCTCCCGCCCATTGACGCAAAAAAGTCATGACGGCTTCCTAAAACAGCTAGCAGTTCTTCATAAGTACCAATTGTGCCACTACCCGATACCTCGGATAATTTGGCGAGATATTGTTTAAATTCTTCGGGAGAATCGATCAATAGCATTGATTTGTCAGGACGGAAAGTGGGTAACACTTTTATACCTAACCCACTTTTACTGATCTGCTGGTGGTAATGCAATGAGTCCGTCGGGTCGTCAGTAGTACAAATAACCTTGACATTCATTCGTTTGAGCAAGCTTTTTACAGAGAAATCAGGCTGTTTCAGTTTTGCATTACATTCTTCGTAAATCTCTCTCGCCGAGTCTTTATTCAGCAAAATATCAATGTCGAAATACCGCAGCAGTTCCAGGTGCGTCCAGTGGTACAATGGATTACGCATGGTGTAAGGCACCGTGGCTGCCCATTGCTCAAACTTTTCCCAGTCGCTGCCATTGCCGGTACAATATTTCTCATTGATACCGTTCGCACGCATCGCCCGCCATTTGTAGTGGTCGCCATACAGCCAGATCTGAGTCAGGTTTTCAAACTGCTTGTCCTCCGCGATCTGATCGGGCGGCAAATGGCAATGGTAGTCGATAATAGGCATTTCCTTGGCGTAGTCGTGGTAAAGAATACGCGCGGTCTCTGAGCGCAGCAGGAAATCTTCTGTAATAAAAGTCTTTTGTACGGTGGTGCTTGTTGTTGTCATTAGTAGGTGAGCTTCAAATTGATATTGCTCTGTTAAAATTCAAGGGTTACTCCTCTCAATTCCGTATTCCAGTCCGCGCAATTCAGCCAGTCCGCGAAGACGTCCAATGGCCGTGTAGCCCGGGTTGGTCCTTTTGGTAGCCGAAAGGTCGTCAAGCATGCGATGTCCGTGATCAGGACGGAAAGGCATTCTCAGATCTGTTCGTCCTTCATTCCTTCTTCTTTTTTGTTCCGAAAGCAATGCCTTCATTACACCATACATATCCACATCTCCATCGAGGTGATCGGCCTCGTAAAAACTTCCGTCATGCTCTCTTTTGGTGGCACGTAAATGGATAAAATGAATGCGGTCACCCAGTCTTCTCACCATTCCGCTCAGGTCATTGTCCGGTCTCACACCGTAGGAACCGGTGCAAAAACAAATTCCATTGGTCTGATGATCATAGGCTTCCAGCAAAAGCAATGCGTCATTTTCAGTACTTACCACGCGCGGCAGGCCAAGGATCGGATACGGAGGATCGTCCGGATGTATCGCCAGCCTGATACCCGCCTCTTCAGCCACAGGGCCGATCGCCTGAATGAACTGATAAAGATGCGTTCTCAGTTCAAGATCACCCACATGTTGATAAGTAGCCAGTACTTTTCTGAATTGTTCTATCGTAAAACTTTCTTCCGAGCCGGGTAAGCCCGCAATAATGTTGCGTACAAGTCGCTGAACACTTTCCTCGGAAGCATTGTCCAGCCAGTTTTTGGCCTTTTGCTTTTGTTCTTCCGAATACAATTCCTGCGCCTCAGGCCTGTCTAAAAGATAAAGGTCAAATGCAGCGAAATGTGTTGCATCAAACCGTAATCCGGTAGAACCGTCTTTCATCGGAGCGTCCAGATCCGTGCGCGTCCAGTCCAGGATCGGCATAAAATTATAGCAAACCGTATCAATGCCGGATTGGCCGAGATTGATGAGGCTTTGCTGATAATTTCTAATGTATTTTTCAAAATCGCCTGTACGAGTCTTGATCGCTTCGTGCACAGGCACACTTTCTACCACCGACCAGGTAAGGCCGGCCTCTTCGATCAGGGCCTTCCGTTTCTGAATTTCTTCCGTGGTCCAGATCTCCCCGTTCGGAATGTGATGTAATGCTGTTACAATTCCTGTTGCTCCGGCCTGGCGGATATCCTGTAATGAAACCGGATCGGCAGGCCCGAACCAACGCCATGTTTGTTCTAATGCCATTGTTTTATGGCTGTCGGCTATCGGCTGTCGGCTGTCGGCAATGCCGTCAGCTCGATCCCGCTGGCTTCAAGCAATTTTATGGTTTGTTACTAAAAAATCTAAAAAAAGCTGACAGCCGAAAGCCGACTGCCGAAGTAAATCAAGCCACCAACCTATGCTCCGGTACGCGCTCGCGCAATACCTTCAATGCACGGCTCATTTGAGTTTCTACCGTTTTGACAGAAATTGCAAGCTTTTCAGCAATGTCGCGGTACCGTAGACCTTCTTCTCTGCTCAGCCTGAAAATGATCTGGCATTGCCGCGGCAGCGCCTGAATGCAGCCTTCCACATGTTCGTAAAATTCATTGAATGACATTTCCTCAGCCGGTGAAAAATGATCCGCGTGGGTCATATTCCATTGCACCGATTCCAGTGATTCACGCTCGTTCTGACGGTGGACTCTCAGTTTAAGATAGTCCAGGGCCTGATTTCGCACTGCTCTGTAAATGTAAGCCTGAAATGAAGTGTGCACCTCTATTTGCTCACGATTTTTCCAAAGTTTCACGAATACATCGGAAACAACCTCCTCAGCAATTTCACGGGTAACTACCACGCGCATGGCATAGTTGCAGAGCGACCTGTAATGGTGCGTAAATAACTCGCGGAAAGCATGGTAATCTCCGGTAGTAACCACTCTGCCAAACAAATTTTCCAAAACATTTTTCTGGGAATAAACAGATGGTAATGCGTTGGTAAATGATCTTGCTTCCATTTAAAATTTGAGCTAGGTAAATTATAGAAAAATTCCTGGATATGTAGTGGTGTAAGGTATACTGACCTCGTCAACAATTAACCTAGTTTAAACATTGATTCGGTGATACACAAAAATAAATCTTGAAAAAAAGCTATAAATCTACGCAACCGTTCCCGGAACCGTTCCCGATAGCGCAAAATTTCCCGGAACCAGAGTCGATTTTTAGTAACTTGTGCAACGATTCACATTTGGTGCATTTCCTAGAAAATATAATAACATTGCATTATTCTCATATTATCCCATGAAAAAGGTATCCATCACGATTAAGGAAATTGCCAGGCAGCTCAATGTCTCGAAATCCACGGTCTCAAGAGCGCTCAGGGACAGCAGCGAGATCAGTGAGGAAACCAAGAAAAAAGTCATAGACCTGGCTGAGCAGCTGAACTATTATCCTAACCCGATCGCGATAAGCCTTCTAAAGAACCGCACACAGACGATCGGGGTGATCGTACCGGACATTGCCAACAGGTTTTACTCCTCCGCGATCGGGGGTGTAGAGGACATCGCGTATAGCCGAGGTTATCACACGATGATTTACCAAAGCCATGAGCAGCTTGAACGCGAACGCTCAGCATCCAGGCACATTGCTTCCCGCAGGGTCGACGGACTGGTCGTGGCTATTTCAAGCCAGTCTATTAATATTGATCATTTTGTATCTCTTCAGGAACAAGGCATTCCAGTTGTTTTCTTCGACCGTGTAAGCGACGCCATGCAGACGCATAAGGTACGTGTGGATGATTACAAGGGAGCTTTTGAGGCTACGGAGCATCTCATTAAAAGGGGATGTAAGCGAATCGCGCACATTGCCGGCCCTAAACCGGTATCAATCACCCGGTTCAGGCTGGAAGGCTACAAAGATGCATTAAGGAAACACAACATTGATTTCCAGGACGAATGGGTACTCCACAGCGAAATCACGCAGCAGGGCGGAACGGAACGTACTTATCAGCTGATGGCGCTGCGCGAGCGGCCTGACGCTATTTTCGGGGCAAGTGACCGAATTACGATGGGTATACATTGGGCGCTCAGGCAGCTGGGCTACCGCATGCCCGACGATGTGGCGGTAGTAGGGTTCTGCGACCTGGCCATGTCATCGCTCCTCGACCCACCCGTCAGCTCAGTGACCCAGCCTTCTTTTGAAATGGGGCAACAGGCGACATCATTGCTGCTGGATCTCATTGAAAGCAAAAATACCCCGGCCGAATTTGAGACCAGGGTATTGCAATCGAATCTTGTTATCAATAAGTCCTCATTGAGGTGACGTAGTTAGCCGGTAATCGTTTTCAGTTTTCTCTCAAATTCCGAAAGGATACGCTCTTTCATCTGCACCTTGCGTTTCTGAATGTTGATACGACCTGCGGCTTGTTTGTCCACCTCAGGATCGCCGGTCGCGGTTCTGTCAAATTCCAGTATAGCGAATTCCAGATCGCTTTTTTCTCTTTTGGCAAGCCATTCGAGTTCACGATATTTAGTTCTCAACTGTTCTTCCTGACTTTTAAGATCAAATGCCGGGTACTTACGGCTGATCACACGGGCCAGGTAGCTTAGTTCAAATATTTTATCACACACCATCCGGAAACGTTCTGCCAGTTCCTTGTCCGCCATTTTGAAGGGAATTTTGATCTCCTTCCATTTGCTAAGCAAAACCTTGGCTTCCTGCGAAGCTTCTACAATATCCTGTTGTCTTAAAAGTACTTCCGCCTGCTGAAGCAATTTCTGCTGCTCTACGATACGCGGGTCAACACGTACTTTCGGCTCGATTCCTTTGGCGAGATTATACTTGTCATAAAAAAGCTTCAGAAAATGCCTGTAAGCTTTATTGACTTTGAAAAAGCGCTTCGGAGGGACTTCACCCACATTGTTCCATGCATTGCGCACATCCCTTGCTTTCGCATATGCATCATCCAGGTCACGAGAGTAGCTAAGCGTCTTGGTGATCTTGATCAGCTTCTCATACTCCTCTATACGATGCTGGTTAATTTTATTCTGTTCATCAAAATAATCACGGCGACGCTGGAAGAAATCGTCCAGGATCTGTTGGAAAGTAGTTTCCACTTCATCCTGAAATTCTTTTTCGACCGGACCCGTCCTGATCCATTTTGCTTTAATCTCCTGTATCTGGTCTGTTGCCGTCGTGTAATCATCAACGGCAGCAGCAACTTTCACGTCTTCAATAAGCGCGCGTTTGATTTCAAGGTTTTTCAATTGATTAACCTCGATCAATCCTTTCAGATATTCCTCTTTCTCTTCCAGTCTCCGCAAAAGTGGGACAAAATCCCCCAGTGCATCAAAACCTTTCAGCTTACGTTGCAATTGAATCAGCTTGGTCAGATAGGAGCCCTTATTAAGTGCTTCATCTATTTCCTGTTCCAGTTGTTCCACCTTGTTAAGGACAATGTTAAAACGATTCTTGAAATAATCTATCGCTTCCTGCTCTGTCCTTTTTACTTCTCCAATTTGCCGGTCGGGGAATTCCAAATACCCCTTTAAAAATACTTTGCTGTCTTTAACGTAGCCGTATTCATCATTCAATGTGGCATTTTCCATTCTTTCAATTTTTTTATCTGCTAAGTGTAGGGATATATAACGATATTTGTTACGCACAAATTAAACAAAAAATGAGTAACGAAACCATTATTTTCTCAATGTCGGGGGTTAACAAAATCATTCCTCCCAACCGGCATATTATTAAAAACATCTATTTATCCTTTTTCTATGGTGCTAAAATCGGGGTTTTAGGTTTAAACGGTTCAGGTAAATCAACACTTTTGCGCGTAATAGCAGGCATTGATAAGGATATTCAGGGTGACGTAGTTTTTTCTCCCGGGTATTCTGTAGGTATGTTGGAACAGGAACCCAAGCTGGATCCTAACAAAACCGTACGAGAAGTTGTAGAAGAAGGCGTTCAGGAAATTGTCAATCTTTTAAAGGAATTTGACCAGATCAATGAGGCTTTCGGAGAAGAGGATGCAGATTTTGACAAATTACTGGAACGGCAAGGCGAAGTTCAGGAGCAACTGGACGCCTCTGACGCGTGGAATCTCGACAACCGGCTCGAAGTAGCTATGGATGCACTTCGCTGCCCACCTTCTGATTCATTGGTATCGACATTATCAGGAGGGGAAAAACGCAGGGTTGCCTTGTGCCGCCTTCTGCTTCGTCAGCCGGACGTGTTGCTGCTCGATGAGCCCACCAACCACCTGGACGCCGAGTCGGTACTCTGGCTGGAAGAGCATTTGAGACAATATAAAGGAACCGTCATTGCCGTAACCCACGATCGTTATTTCCTTGACAATGTGGCTGGCTGGATCCTCGAACTGGATCGTGGCGAAGGAATTCCGTGGAAAGGCAACTATACTTCCTGGCTGGAACAAAAGCAGGAACGTTTGAAAAAAGAAGAAAAAACCGAATCGAAACGTCAGAAGACATTACAGCGTGAGCTGGAATGGGTACGAATGGGCACGAAGGGCCGACAGGCAAAATCCAAGGCGCGTTTGGGTGCATATGAGAGACTTCTGGGTGAAGAAGGAAGGGAGAAGGAGGACAAATTGGAAATCTTTATTCCGGCTGGACCAAGGCTTGGCAGCAAAGTGATAGAAGCACATAATGTGTCCATGGGCTTCGGTGACCGGTTACTATACGAAAACCTGAGTTTTGCATTGCCTCCTAATGGCATTGTGGGAATTATCGGGCCCAATGGTGCCGGAAAGACGACACTTTTCAAACTGATTACAGGACAATTAAAGCCGCTTACCGGCCATTTTGATGTAGGCGAAACAGTTCAGCTGGCATATGTTGATCAGGAACACGACAACCTCGACCCTGTAAAAACGGTATACCAAAGTATTGCCGACGGTAATGACTGGATCATGATCGCCGGGAAACAATCCAATGCAAGGGCGTATGTCAGTCGGTTTAACTTCGGCGGCGGCGATCAGGAAAAGAAAGTGGGAACGCTTTCGGGTGGAGAGCGGAACCGGGTACACCTTGCCATGACATTGAAAGAGGGTGGAAACCTTCTTCTGCTGGATGAGCCTACCAATGATCTCGACATTAATACATTACGTGCTTTGGAAGAAGGTCTGGAAAATTTCGCTGGCTGTGCCGTGATCATTTCCCACGACCGCTGGTTCCTGGACCGCGTTGCTACCCACATTCTCGCCTTCGAAGGCGACTCACAGGTTTATTGGTTTGAAGGTAACTTCTCGGAGTACGAAGAAAACCGTAAAAAACGCCTGGGAACAGAAGCAACTCCAAAAAGGATCAAGTACAAAAAACTAGCGTAGCAACTATTCTAGTATAATATCTACAAAAAAAGCGTGTTTGCTCGCATAGCAAACACGCTTTTTTTGCATTACAGACTCGAATTGCTTCTCAATTTCTTGCAATATAATTTTATTATAATACCTTTCTACCAAATTATCTTGCTTTAATGATGTTTTTGATCCCACGGGCTTGAATTTCGAATTTAAATTCTGACATTGGAGTTTCTCAACTACCTCCTGTACTTCTCTCTCAAAACATTCCCAGAAAGCACGTCTGCGAAACGGGAAAGTCGCGTTCAAAAATTTCTACATTTTAATATAGTACATCTACTACATTTTTGTAGTAGTTTTAGAATCCGAAATTTATATGCAACAGAAAAAAAAGTCTATGCACTTCGAACACTGTCTACCAGTTTACACAAGAGAGATTTTTAATTTTAAGCGTTTATCAACCCATTTAGCCCTTTTAATGGCCTGCATGCTTTCCATTCAGGTTTTCGGGCAAAGGGAAATTGTTTTGAATACCACCGGATATGGCTTTGATGCCACCGCAGCAAACGGAATCAATCCCGGTCAATGGGACTACATCAAGAAATTCGCAACCCTGAAATATAACGGAAAAGACGCCAGTGTAACGGCAGTTCGGCTGCACGTACAGTGGGAACAGTACGAGCCTACACTTGGCAATTACCAGCGCCAGAAGATGGCCCTCGCTGTAAAAGCCATTCTTGATCTGAACCCTAATATTAAAGTTGCCCTCCACTTTTCTTACCTCCGCCCCGGCTACTGGAATGATGCTTATCTGTCCACTGTCGACATTGCACAAACCTCGGGCGGAGTACTCGTTCGTGACGCTATCGCACACACCAGTCCGTCAGTATTTTCTGAATACACGACTGGCCGGTTCCTATCATTTGTAAACGATGCATTATCTCAGATTGGAGGCTATTCTTCGAGGATCTTGTATGTTGCGATGGGCAACAACGGTTCCGAAGAGTTTTACATGCCCAGAAAAATCATCAATGATATCAGCTACTCCGGTATGTTCGAGACAAAGGCGCTGGCTGCGTGGCGTACCAAATTCCTACCGCTGCAATTTCCGAACCAGGCTAATGCTACCTGGGGCCGCCAAAGCTATCCTATCGGCTCCGCACCACAGCCTACTGATGGCAACTACAATTCAGAAATGGGCCGCGACCTGCACCGGTTTGCAGGATGGGGCCTTTTGAAGCTTTTTAAGGGATTTTACGATACCGTAAAAAGCCGTAATTCTTCCATTAAGGTACTGCATTTCGTTTCTGATTTTGGCTCGGTACAAGGCAATAACTGGCATTTACACAGCAGCACATTATTGCTGGCCCTGGAACTGTCCGATGGAATGTACCATACTGACGGTACTGACCAGTTTGATCTCTGGAAAAAGATCATGGGTATTGATGTGATCAAAGGCACTTACGGCAACAAAATAGCCGCCCTGGAATTTGACCCGATCGACCTCGGTCAGCCCAATGGTGGATCTGGTATCAACGGGGCAATTCCCGCCGAATGGTTTCCGAGGGCATTCAAGCATGGTACCAATTATCTGCATCTCGCCATGCATTTCAACGACAATGAGATCCAGCTGGTGGCCCCTGCCATTGCTGCCTGCAAAGAATTGTACCTTAAACCGGATTATCAGCCACCTGCGCGTTCGGCCCCGGTGACCGTCAATATTTTCCCAAATGTGTTCACCAGTCAGTTTCTTTTCGAGCCGTGGAAGCAAATAGGCGGACAGAATTTTGCCGTTACAGATTTACAGCCCAAATCCATTAAAATGACGGACCTTGGGTATTGGGACAAAGTATGGAATACCTCGAATTACCTGCCCTGTAATTTTTCTGTCAGCGCGAATACTTCACAACCCAAGCCGGTTACAGGGAGTCCCGTCACGTTAAGCGTTAACTGCGCCGGTCAGGAATGTGATGCTGCCGGTTTTACATGGAGTGGCCCGGGCATCATTAATCAAACATCTAAGTCATTTAATATCAGCGCTCCGGCAACGGCAGGTACATACACTTATTCCGTAACCTCCAACCGAAGCGGCTGCAGCCCGAAATCTTCTTCCGTAGCAATAGAAGCGACACCATCGCTACCTGTTAAGCTGATCAGTTTTAAGGTAGTCAAAGAAAACACTACTGCATTGCTCAGTTGGGCGACTTCTGAGGAAGTAAACAGTGAAAGTTTTAAAATAGAGCATAGCACGGAAGGCAAAAAATGGCGGACCATCGGAACGGTAGCAGCGAGCGGTGAGACCAAAAACGCCACAACGTACTATGCATACACCGACATTTATCCTGCCAAAGGGCAAAATCTTTACCGGTTGAAAATGGTGGATCGCGCGGCGAACCGTCGCGACCAGCGTTTTGCGTACAGCCGGATCGTTAGCATTAATTTCAATTCCGAGGCCATGGTGACGACCTATCCGAACCCCGCGACGGACAAGATTACCATCACGGCCAATGACTGGGAAGATGTAAAATCTGTACGGATCGTGAACGTTTCGGGAATCACAGTTTATCATTCTGACCGCCCCGAAACTGAAATTAATGTCCAGAATCTTTCGTCCGGTTCATATGTCATTGGTCTTACCCGCACCAATGGAGAGCAGGAAAATGTCAAGTTTGTGAAAGAGGGCAGCCGATAAAGAAAAAAGCCCGTCAGGTGTAATTTGCCCGAAGATCAATTCTTGCTAACTTTCGCACAGAATCAGTTAATTTTTATCAATGAGCCAAATTTCATCTTTGCATAAAATACATTTTATATCGATAGGTGGCAGTGTGATGCACAATCTTGCCATTGAACTTCATTTAAAGGGATTCGTAATAACCGGGTCTGACGACGAAATATACGAGCCATCATCTAGCCGTCTCGCTAAATATGAGCTCTTGCCAGCCATTTCGGGATGGTTCCCAGAAAAAATCACTGCTGATCTTGACGCCGTAATTCTTGGAATGCATGCGCGTCAGGATAATCCGGAACTGGCCAAAGCGAGGGAATTGGGCATTAAGGTGTATTCCTATCCCGAATATATTTTTGAGCAAAGCCAGAATAAACAGCGTGTAGTGATTGCCGGAAGTCATGGTAAAACCACCATTACTTCGATGATCCTACATGTGCTGAAATATAATAACCGTATTTTTAACTACCTGGTAGGAGCGCAGATCGAGGGCTTCGATAACATGGTGAAACTTTCGGAGAATGCCCCGTTGATCATTATAGAGGGTGATGAATATTTTACGTCGCCTATCGATCCTACACCCAAATTCATGCATTACCAGCCACACATTGCGCTGATCAGTGGTATCGCCTGGGATCATTTTAATGTATTTCCAACCTGGGAATCTTACGTAAAGCAATTTGAGCTCCTGGCCGATTCTCTCCCCAAAGCCGGATCCATTATATTCGATGAAACAGATGATATGCTGGATGTAATCGGCCAAAAAGAAAGGACAGACGTGGTAAATACTCCATACAGCGCCCACCCGAGCGAAATCGTCGATGGCAAGACCATACTGATTACGGCCGAGCAGGGTGAAATTCCGGTGTTGGTATTTGGAAACCATAACATGAAAAATATCAGCGGTGCCCGGGCAGTATGCGAAAGGTTAGGGATTACTGACGAGGAATTTTATCAGGCCATTCAATCATTTAAAGGCGCGTCCAAGCGGCTGGAATTGCTGGGGAGTAACGATTCTGTCAATATTTATCGTGATTTTGCCCACGCTCCTTCCAAAGTAGAAGCGACGACAGCTGCATTAAAAGAACAATTTCCTAACCGCACATTGGTCGCCTGCGCAGAATTGCATACATTCAGTAGCCTTAACAAAGCATTTTTGAAACAATACCGAAGAAAGCTGAAAGCGGCGGATATTGCTGTTGTTTACTACAATCCGCTGACCATTGAGCACAAACGGCTGGAACCTATCACGGCAGAAGATATCCGCGAGGCATTCAAAAGGGACGACCTGAAAATATTCACCGATTCCGACGAGCTGGCTACATTTTTGAAGTCTTTCGAATGGACAGACAGCAATCTGTTGTTGATGAGTTCAGGGACATTTGGCGGTCTGGACCTGAAAGGCCTGGCTGAGACTGTTCTTAGCTGAAACAAAGTGATTCTAACACCACACATTTTATTAAATCATATTTCCAATGCAATCCATCGTTGTTTACTGCGGTTCTAATCCAGGTAAAAAAGCCCTTTATGCGGAGGCAGCCTATGCTCTCGGAGGGGAACTGGCTAAGAGAAATATCAAGCTTATTTACGGCGGAGGTAACATGGGCCTGATGGGGCGCGTGGCCGACGGCGCCATTGATAACAATGGATTTGTGACCGGGATCATCCCGAATTTTCTGGCCAAACTGGAAGTTGCGCACAAAACGTTGTCCGAGCTTCATTTTGTCGATACCATGCACGAACGAAAAGCGAAAATGGTATCCATGTCCAGCGGTGTTATTGCATTACCGGGCGGTTATGGAACATTTGACGAGCTTTTCGAAATCCTGACATGGGCACAGCTGCAAATTTTTGTTGGTCCCGTCGGCTTGCTTAATGTCAATGGCTTTTATGATCTGCTGCTTTTACAATTAGATAAAATGGTCGAAGAAGGCTTTTTGAGATCTGAAAACCGTGATCTGCTGATCGTCGCTGACAGCGCACAGGAGCTTTTAGATAAAATGGAAACATTCAGGCAGCAAAATCCGGAAAATAAGCCACTGGATAGGTCGTTATATGTAGATAATAACTAGTCACCCTTCCGGAAAGCAATGCGTATTTCATTACTTTTAATGGTCACCTTTTCCGTTTCATTCTCGGCCTCTGCCCAGTTGGAAAATCTTGGAAAAACGGTCAATACCGAATATAACGAAATCAGCCCCATCATTTCTCCTGATGGGAAAACGATCTATTTTTCAAGGGTAAGCCATCCCCAGAATACGCGGGGGCCAAAAGGGAGCCAGGATATCTGGTTTTCTGAATTGAAAAATGATAAATGGACGATGGCCAGGCGCCTGCCCGCTCCGATCAACAAAGAAGATTACAACAGTCTTTACAGCATTACTCCCGACGGTAACACGCTGCTGATCAAGGGAGCATACAAAAACGGGGTGTACGAAACACGGGGTTTTTCTACCAGTAAAAAGACTACGAGGGGCTGGACTGCGCCCAACAAGCTGGATATTCCGGGTTATGCCAAAATCAGTAAAGGACAGTTTGACTGTGGTTACTTATCTACCGATGGCAAGGTGCTGGTAATGTCTTTCAGCGAAAAGAAGAACAGCAAGACGGACGATATGTATGTCAGTTTTAAGCAAAAAAACGGTACCTGGTCCAAGCCATTGAACCTTGGTACGGAGATCAATACAGAAGAATTTACTGAAACCACTCCTTTTTTAGCACCAGATGGCGTGACACTTTATTTTTCAAGTGATCGCAAGGGTGGACAAGGCAGTAATGACATTTATTACAGCAAACGCATTGACAAATCCTGGAAACGATGGAGCAGGCCTGTAAATCTTGGTCCAGCTATCAATTCGGATGGTTATGATGCTTATTATACGATTTCAGCGCTCGGTGATTTTGCATATATGGTTTCATTCAAGGATACCGAAGGCAAAGGTGATATCGTGCGGTTTAACCTGCAACCCAAGCCGGCTGTTGGCGATACTACCGAGGCCCCTGTTGCATCCCTGCCTTCCGCAGACCCCGTCGTGATGATCAGCGGGAAGGTGATCGATTCCAAAACGGGTAAACCGGTAGAGGCTACGATCATTTATGAGGATCTGGCCGACGGGGAGGAAATTGGGACTGCTACCACCAATCCAACTACCGGCGAGTACAAAATTATCTTACCTTACGGGCACAAATACAGCATGCGTGCGGTCGCTCCCGACTTTATTGCGGAAGGTGAAAATATTGATCTGACTGATTCTACGGCCAATGGCAAGGGAAAGAGCTTTAAAGAAATTACAAACAAATCCTTAAAGCTCATCCCCATCGAAGAAGGGCAGATCGTACGGTTGAACAATATTTTCTTTGCCACGGGAAAATCAACGCTGAATAATGAGTCATTTCCCGAGCTCAATCGCATTGCCATTTCGATGACGGAAAATAAGACGCTGGCCATTGAACTCGGCGGGCATACCGACAATACCGGTAGCGCTGAATTTAACCTCAAATTATCACAGGACAGGGCGGATACCGTACGAGAATATCTGATTGGAAAGGGTATCGAACCAGATCGCGTGGGTAGCAAAGGTTATGGAGAGACAGTCCCTGTCGCTAAAAACGATACTCCCGAAGGTCAGCAGATGAACCGTCGTGTTGAATTCAGGATTCTAAAGAAATAGCCGCTTCCGAAAACATTCGAAGAAATCCTGCTGAAAGTCAAAAACTGATTTGTAAACATTTCAATGATGAGCTGTTCACAAGTAAAGTTTGACTAGTAGAGTAGTATCAGGAAGACAAAAACTACCAGCCAGAGCGCGCCGGTAAAATGCCAGTAACGGGTGAAAAGCTTGATCCGAAGCCGATTAGGCGGGTTAACACTGTAAACAAAAGAATCAACATATGTCCTGTTCCTGACGGCCTTTCTGAAAAGGTAAATCAGGTATCCAACGCCTACGAGAATGTGCAGTAAGTGCAGGCCTGTCAACAAATAGATAAATCCCTCGGAAGTATTAATCCCGCTGAAAATACCGGTATTGATCATTTCCATCCATCCGCCGGCTTGTAGCAGGATGAACATGAAACCCAGCAGCAGCGTTGCGCCCAGAAACACCCTGTAATGTAGAAACCGTTCATTTGTAAAGGCCAGATTTGCCTCGTGCAAAGTGATGCTGCTAAACAGAATAACCAATGTACTCAGCCAGAACATGTCAGGTAATGCAATCAAATGTCCTGTTTCTCTGTGCGTGCGCACCAGAAAAATAACGAAGATGGAAGTAAAAAGAAGTGAGCTTCCGGCCACGGCAAGCCAAAGCATGAAGCCTAACGGTTCA
Organism: Dyadobacter pollutisoli; assembly: GCF_026625565.1. NCBI lineage: Bacteria > Pseudomonadati > Bacteroidota > Cytophagia > Cytophagales > Spirosomataceae > Dyadobacter > Dyadobacter pollutisoli. The sequence continues at coordinate 6,474,038 of NZ_CP112998.1, read as the reverse complement.
CGTCGCTTGGTAAAAGGATTTTCCTTTAATTTCGTGGTATGCTTTGGACTCATTTCCCTGTCTTCAATTCTAATCAAAAACGCGCATTAAAAGCAATAGGTGAATATAACGACTATTTCCGACCTTCACGCACATTCGGAAACATTAAATTTAGTCCAGAAAACCCTGCCAGACTTTATAATTTCTGAAATTTTCTTTCAGATTTTTTTCCTCATCGAAAATCCCATACAACGTTGATCCCGAGCCACTCATCGAAGCATAGAATGCTCCAAGGTTGTATAAATTGTTTTTAATTGTCTCTAATAGAGGGTATTTTACAAAAAGTGTTGCTTCGAAATCATTTTTAATTTGATCGCGCCAGGAAGCAACAGGTTCCTTTAAAACAGTACGCAAATCTTTGCCACTTCGTTTCGCCTGAACTCCGGAATACGCCTCGACTGTGGATATATGTACCCCTGGGTTGACCATTACAATCCATTTCCCGGCCAGACTAAGGGACACATCCTCGAACTCATCTCCCCTATGAAAACAATAAGCAGGTTTGTTGAGAATAAAAAAAGCACAGTCGCTCCCTAATCTACGTGCATAGCTGAGCTGTTTTTCATGGGAAATTTGAAGATTAAACTGCTGATTCAGTGCTTTAATCGTAAAAGCTGCATCGGCAGATCCTCCTCCCAACCCAGCGCCTATGGGTATCGCCTTCAACAAATGTATTTTCACGGGAGGTAAATCGTAATCGACAGCCAACATTTGATACGCTTTCGCGCACAGGTTGTCATTCCCATTTCCTGGAATAGCAATTCCGTCTGACTGAAATGTAAACTGGCCTGCTGGCGTTATTTCCAGCGCATCTGTCCATCCGACAGGATAAAAGCAGGACTCAATGTTGTGAAAGCCGTCGACACGCTTTTCAACGATGTTAAGCCCCAGGTTGATTTTAGCATTTGGAAAAACAAGCATTATAAACTGTTATTAAGTCTTGTCCGGGATACACGCACCTCTCGGAGTCACTTCCTATCTTTCGGGAAACTAACTCGTTACTGTTCCCAGCGCCACTCCTGACCAATCACCAATTCTTCTTTCAGCCCCTGTGAAATCAGGAAATCGCGTGTTTTCTGATCCGAAAGTTTCTTTACAGCAATATTCTCAGCATTGGCCAGCGCATATAAGTACATAGACCCTATACGAACGGTATTTTCAAACTGCTCTTTGTTGACCAGACTAAAATCGTCGCAATCTGCGTGGTAGCATTGCAGAACACCGGGATCCAGATGTCCCGACAAACCTGCTATGGGCACGCCTTCCAACATAAATGGCTGATGATCGCTGTGAAGGCCTGCCCGATTGGTAGTTTCATTTTTAAAAGTTTCGTCCACATGGTGAATCGCATTCCCAACCCCTGCGAAGAACTCGTTCATTTCCTCTCTTCCGAATGCATTCACGCCCTTGGGATCATTGGTCATATCCAGGTTCATCATATAGGCTATCTTGTCAATACTTCCAGACTTTTTAAGTTCACTGACAAAATGCTTTGAGCCTAGCAAGCCCTGCTCCTCTCCCATGAATAAGACGAACTGGATTGTACGCTCAGGTTTAAGTTTAAGTGCCTTGAACGTTCTCGCAATATCCATCACCGCAAAAGATCCGATTCCATTATCAATGGCACCGGTTGCAAGGTCCCATGAATCCAAATGGCCCCCGATGATCACTTTCTCGTCTGATTTACCTTTCAATGTCGCAATAACATTCCTTGCTTTGATCGGTTTTGAGATATTGTGCATATCAATATGCGCTTCCAATGGGCCTTCTTCCTTGATCCATTTTCTCACTTCATTGCCACTGTCGTTCGAAATACAAACAGCCGGAATGGAGATAATAGCGCCGGTTACCGAGGCCGTTCCAGTCAGCAATATCTTGCCCGGGGCACCATTAACCATAATCACGCCGCGAGCGCCGTACTTAATGGCAAGGGCCGTTTTTTCCGACCTGTGAAGGTTTTTCTTACCGGTAACACCGACCAGATTTATATTGGCAAGGGCTACTTTACCCTTTACCTTTTCTTTCATTAATTCAAAATCCTCTTCCAGTCCATTGCCCACATCTACAATCTGCCCTTGCAGGTTCGATTCGACAGGCGAGTGCGCCAATGATACAACGGGGACATCTCTGAAATTGTCGCTGCTGCCTGGTGCAATGGATAGTGTCACGGTATCACGCATCCAGGCTTCCACTTCAAAAGGCTGGTAAACCACATCGGTAAAACCGTAGCTTTTCAACAGTTTGAAAGCATACTCTTCCGCTTTTTCACCGTTCACACTTCCCGTTAAGCGGTGCCCGATTGACTTTGTAGCATCGCCTAGAGTTTGATAGGCTCTACTATTTTTCCTTACCTCATTGTCCAAACGAGAAAACGGCTTTTCCCATTTTTTGTCATTAGCACGAAATCCTGCAAACAAAACAACAAAACCACCAATCAATACAACTTGTACAACTTTTCTCATAGTTCCTGATAAAGGATGTCATTAATACCGGCTTAAATATCCGTAGAGACATTTAAGCGACGCAAGTTAAACACAAATTAGACCTTAAATAGATTCCAACAGATTCAATATCTTTCTCAAAATACAGAATTTTTTCTACACAAAACTTCTTTCTTAGCCACTGGTTCAAAATCACGTAAATTCCTGAGTTTACATTAAGTGTGAATATTACACTTAATAAACTTCTTTTCTAAAATTTATTTGAACATTTTTGTACTTCCTAGCACTTATATTTAATCGGTTAAAGCATTTCAATCAAAATAAACAAAGCAAAATGTATTTCCTTGGATTCGATTTAGGCAGTTCATCCGTCAAAGCATGTTTGATTCACGCAGATTCGGGGGCCGTCGCTGCCTCAGCATTTTATCCTGAACGGGAAATGACCATTGCCGCACCAAAGCCTGGCTTTGCGGAGCAGCAGCCGGAAATGTGGTGGGAAAATGCGTGCCTCGCTTCGCAGGCTGTCATCAAAACCGCTGGAATTTCCCCTGAGGAAGTTGGTGCTATCGGGATTTCATATCAAATGCATGGATTGGTTGTTGTTGATAAAGACATGAATGTGTTGCGACCATCCATCATCTGGTGTGACAGCCGCGCCGTAGAGGTCGGTAACAAAGCAATGGATTCATTGGGAGAGGAATATGTACTGCCTCACCTGCTCAATTCCCCAGGTAATTTTACCGCTTCCAAACTGGGTTGGGTAAAACAAAACGAACCGGAGGTATACGCAAAAGTTCACAAATTCATGCTTCCAGGAGATTATCTCGCTGCCCGAATGACCGGCGAAATTGTAACCACTCCATCGGGGTTGTCCGAAGGTATCTTCTGGGATTTTGTCAATGAACGCCCTGCTGATTTCCTTTTCGACTACTTCGGTTTTGATCAGGAAATACTCCCTGCCGTGCTTCCAACTTTTGCTGAGCAAGGTAAAGTTTCTGCTTCTGCCGCTGCTGAATTAGGCCTTAGCGCCGGAATCCCGGTTACTTACCGTGCAGGTGATCAGCCTAATAATGCATTCTCACTGAATGTGCTTGAACCTGGCGAAGTGGCCGCGACCGCAGGCACATCCGGCGTAGTCTACGGGGTTAGCGATCAGATCAAATTTGACCCAAAATCAAGAGTTAACACATTCCTCCATGTTAACCCTATCGCAAAATCGTCACGTTACGGCGTGTTGCTCTGCGTCAACGGAACCGGTAGCCTGAATGGCTGGCTTCGCAATTCACTTTTCCAGGGCAATATATCCTACCCTGAAATGAACGCTCTCGCTGCAAAAGCACCTGTTGGCTCAGACGGGCTATTCTGTCTTCCATTTGGTAACGGTGCCGAGCGAATGCTGGAAAACCAAGATCCGGGAAGCACATTCAAAGGGCTTCAGTTTAGCAGACACGGCCTCAATCATTACACACGGGCATCGCAGGAAGGTATTGTTTTTGCGTTGTACTACGGAATGGAAATCATGGAAACGGTTGGAGTTTCACTGAAAAATATCCGTGCCGGAGAAGCCAACATGTTCCTGAGCCCTGTTTTCCGGGAGACATTTGCAAATGTCTCAGGCGCTACCGTCGAACTTTATAATACCGATGGAGCACAGGGAGCAGCGCGCGCCGCTGGCTTCGGTCTTGGTTATTATAAGACCCGTCAGGAAGCGTTCGTGGGACTGACAGCCCTTAGAACCATCGAGCCTGATGCCAGCGTGACAGAAGCAACAAAAGAAGCATACGGCAACTGGAAACTTGCCCTCGAAAAAAGTCTATAAAGTACTCCTGGTCTCTATAATCTTCTCTCTGATCAAGGCAAGATGATAGAGACCAGGCAATACTAATCCGCAATTTGCAGGCAGGCCTTCAAATGTATCACGAAACATTACTGTAATACATTTGCCTCCTGGTTTTTGATAACCTCCTCGACTTTAAAAGCCACGACCTCGGCGACCCGAACCGTTTGATTCTCTTTATTCTGGAACTGGCGGTAATTAAGGCGACCTTCCACGGACACCATTTTCCCCTTTTCAACCAATGTTTCGCAGCGCTGCGCAAGTTGTCCCCAAGCCACTATGGTATGCCAATGCGTATTTTTGACTTCTTCCTTGTTCTTATTGATATACGTCTCATTGGTTGCCAGCGAGAAGCTGACCACTCTACCCCCATCGAATTCTTTTACGCTGATATCACGTCCTACATTGCCGATTAATTTAACTGAGTTCATGTTCTTCAATAGTTAAATGATGAATGATTTTATTTGAGTCGCTCATCAGAAACGACATTGCAAATGTGCAGGATCGACAAAATGTAATTCGGTTATTTACCACTTACAGTCATATAAAAACGTTTACAACCGCTTGCAAACGGAAAATTGCTTTTGCATCACCTACAAATGAATTTTGCTATATTGCGCAACGAGTTCATATACACACTGAATCAGGTTCGCTAATCACGGATTTGAGCTAAATCAAACATAGAATGAAGAATTGCCTGGAATGCGGGAAACCTCTGATGGGAAGGGTAGATAAGAAATTCTGCTCGGATATGTGCCGGAACAGCTACAACAACCGGCTGAATTCAGATTCCTACAACATTGTAAGGAATATGAACAATCAACTCCGCAAAAACCGCAGGATACTGGAAGAACTTTGTCCCGACGAGAAATCAAAGACAACCAAGATCGCCCTGGCTGGCAAAGGATTTGACTTTAACCTGATCACGAGTATCCGCCCGACACTGAAAGGCAGTATCTATCATTTTGTCTATGATTATGGCTATCTCGAACTCGAAAACGATTTTTATCTGATCGTAAAAGATAAGCGATTAGATAAATAAATATTTTTGCACCGAATTCAAACAGCCACAGCATGAAAAAAGTTAGCCTTAGTGATTCCGGGCCCAAAGTATCAGAAGCGATTTACGGTTTCTGGAGATGGACGGACGAAGGTGCGGTTACCACTTCGCAGATTGAGAAAACAGTTAATTTATGTCTCGAACTGGGCATTAATACTTTTGATCATGCCGACGTATACGGGGATTTTACCATTGAAGAACATTTTGGTAAGATCATTAAAAATAAGTCTTTCAAGAGGGAGGACATTGTTCTGTTCAGCAAATGCGGTATCAGGAAGTCTGATGACAAGTACCTGACTTATTATGACACTTCCAGGGACCACATTGTGAATAGCATCAATGGTTCGCTGAAAAGGCTCAATACCGACCATCTGGATATTTTTCTTTTGCACCAAAGCGATTTTCTGTCTGATCCCGAAGAAACTGCTACTGCACTGGCAGAAATCGTGAAAGCAGGGAAAACGAAGCATATCGGTGTGGCGAACTTTACAGTTTTCCAGCATCAGCTACTGGCTTCATATCTGAGAATCCCGATCGTTACCAACCATATCGAGCTGAACCTGATGAACACTTCGGCGATTGAGGATGGCCGGATCGATTTTATCAAACAGAGTTTCAGCAAACCGCTGGCATGGGCGCCGCTCGCAGGTGGAAAAATCCTGAACGGTACCGACGAAAAGGCTGTGAGGCTAAGAAGCAAGCTGGAAGAAATTGGCAAAAAATATGACGCTAATATCGAGCAGACTGCTGTCGCCTGGCTGATGAAATTGGGTACATTGCCTATAATCGGCTCATTATCGGAAACGCGGATCAGAAATGGCGCGAGTGCATCTGATATCAAACTAAGCCACCAGGACTGGTACGAAATATATCAGGTTGTGGGGAAACAATAGATTACGATGGAGTATTGTTTGCTATTTTGTCAAAACAATACTCCATTCATTTCCACTGAAAACCTTATATTTCTCTGAGAAACTTCCCATGTTGACTCCGAGAGAAAAATTGAGCAGGCTATTAAAGTAGCCCACATTCTCCCCTTCTTTTACCTCTCCAAAGGTGTTTACATACCGCACCTTGCCTTCGTAAATTTTATTTTTCAGGTGAAAAACCTGCACATGAACGTCATCCCCGATTTTGACATTTAGTTTATTGAAAACCTCTTTGTCAATATTAGTCCACACATTACCGTACTGAATGTCCAAAATAGGGATTCCACCTGACACTTCGCCATTTTCAAAAGACGGCTTCTGATAGGCAATGGATTCGATTTTGCCAGGCAACTTCGGCCCTACCTGAGAAAGGGAAATCACCTTCGCAGCAAGCCGCGCTCCGGTAAACGCATACACATCGCGACCGTGAAAAGTATAGGATTCGTTCGAGTTTTTACGTCTGTTAACCGCTTCATCTATTTCATGAACCTCCTCTATACCAAGCTGTTCAGCTACCAATGTGAGTGTACCATTGTCGGGCGTGACAAAGTAGTGCCCTGATTTGGTCAGCAATACCACAGATTTTCTTTCAGTACCTACTCCCGGATCTACTACGGAAACAAAAACGGTGCCTTTTGGCCAGTAGGGCGCGGTTTGCACCAATCGATACGATGCCTCCCAAATATTGTAAGCCGGTATCTCATGGGTCACGTCGAATATCCTGAGTTCCGGCGAGACTCCCATTGCCACGCCTTTCATTGCCGAAACGGCACCATCTTTCAAGCCGAAATCTGACTGAAAGACGAGCATATTGTTTTGTGCAAATGCATTGGATATGGCCATCATCACAGCCGCAACTGCTACCAGATAGCTTTTGAATACCTTTTTATTGAAACCAGAATACTGAACCCTTTTCATAAAAACCCCTTTCTTATTGTTGATATGATTTAATCCTTCAATTGCTTGGCGTCTAGTTTTCTAATGATCTCTTTTTTGTTAAAAAGTAGCCTCCAAACAGCAAACGGTATTTCCTGACCCTTCATACAGGTTTTGCAAACATCGCTTTCGGCCGAAACGGGTGCATTGTAAACCAATAATGTGTCACTCAGTTGTTGCAGGTTATCGCTCGCAACTGACTTATTTTTGGCACTATACAAATATGCATCGAGTATCTCTCTTTCCTTTACCGCCAGGTCCTGGTTTTTAAGGTCAGCAACTCCCAGAAGTTCCACTTTAACACCGTATTCTTTTTGTAAAGCCGCGATTACAGGGATTGCTCCTACATTCTTACAAAGCTCTCCTGCTTTTTCAGGGTTCTTTTTCAGCTCGCTTTTCAATGACTTTTCAGCTATCTGGGCAATTTTCTTTCCCCATTCATCTGCCGAATAAATCAGCTGCGTATTGGTAACCCGCTTGATTTGCGTCGCCTTGATCTCCTTGTTTAATTCTTTGGTATTTTCTACGCGGTTTCCCAGATCACATCCGGTCATTAAAATCACCATGATGCCGCAGTACAGTATTTTTTTCATTTTCTGATCAATTAACAATTCTTCCACACCATTCAACCGGTTGATGTTCACAAGTTACGCCGAACGTTTGAAAAACATTCATTTGCCTAAAATGCGTATCTTTGTGCCCCGAATGAGTCGTGCCAAAGATATTCAATAAAAATGATCGATAAATTAGAAGCCATAAAAGAACGTTTCGAAGAAGTTTCGCAACAAATCATACAACCGGAAATTGTGTCGGATTCTACCCGTTATTCCAAAATCAGCAAGGAATATAAGGATCTGGGCCGGATTGTGGAGCAATATGCATTGTATCTGAAACTTCAAAAAGATATCGCTGGCACGAAAGAACTGATCGCGACTGAAAAGGATGAGGAACTGAGAGAAATGGCGAAGGAGGAGCTCGACGAGCTAGGCCCGAAACTGGAAGAACTCGAACAAACGATCAAGGAATTGCTCATTCCAAAAGATCCTAACGACAGCCGTAACATTATCCTCGAAGTAAGAGGCGGAACCGGTGGCGACGAAGCTGCGATTTTTGCCGGAGACCTATTCCGTATGTATCAGCGTTTCTTTGAGAAAATGGGCTGGCGCGCTTCTATTATGGACTTTACCGAAGGTTCCAATGGCGGATATAAAGAGATTATCTGCAAAGTCGAAGGCGAAGACGTTTATGGAAAAATGAAGTTTGAATCGGGTGTACACCGGGTTCAGCGCGTACCGCAAACGGAATCCCAGGGCCGAATCCATACATCGGCAGCATCAGTAGCAGTATTACCGGAAGCGGAAGAAGTGGATGTGCAGATCAATATGAATGACGTGCGTGTGGATACTTTCCAATCGTCAGGTGCGGGAGGACAGTCGGTTAACACGACTTATTCTGCGGTGAGGCTGACCCACATTCCGTCGGGACTGGTGGTAAGTTGCCAGGACGAGCGTTCTCAGCTCAAAAACAAGGACCGTGCGCTAAGCGTTTTACGGTCAAGACTCTATGAGATCAAATTGAAGGAACATAACGATGCTATCAGTTCGCAACGCAAGTCAATGGTGGGAAGTGGCGACCGTTCTGATAAAATCCGTACTTATAATTATCCACAAAGCCGCATTACCGATCACCGCATTGGTTACACGGTTTATAACCTTCCGGCTGTTATGGAGGGCGATATCGGAGAATTTATCGAAAGACTAAGAATCGCTGAAAACGCAGAGCGGATGCAGGAGGGGGAAACGGTTTAGATTATTAAGTCCCGTTTAATAACAATGTCTTCCATCTGGTAAGTGAAATGTTGATCCTTAAACGAAAGATTGACTACTTCTAAAATATTCGTTTTCAAATCTTCAAAATCGTCTCCCTCTGTTCCAATAAACTTACCCTGAATCAAAGTATGGGCACTGTATCCAATGTCCTCTTTGATAATGTTCATTGTAATCACCGGTCTTTTCATCGGTTAGTTATTTTGAGGGATACAACCCAGCATAAGTCTTGGATTTGTAGGTGTCGAAATCCTCTTTTTTGTGATAATCTTCCCCGATGAATGTGATCACCTGGTGAAATTCTTTGGCTTTCATATAGCCGGGCAGTGGCTGGATCATATTGAATTGATCGTCAAGGAAAACGGTCGTGGGGTAGCTGGGCTGATTATTGGTGAGCGCCAATGCTATTTCATTAATCCCTCTTCCGCCCTCAGCCAGGTATTTGAATTTTTTATCTCCCAATGTAATGGCTTCTTTCTGTTCTGCGTCCAGCTTTACCGCGTAAAATTTTCTGTTCACGTACTCAACTACTGCTTTGTTTTTGAACGTCTCCCGGTCCATTACTTTGCACCATCCGCACCAGTCCGTGTAAACATCAATTAGTACCTTCCGCGGCTCCTTCTGAATTTTCGCATAAGCTTCTTCAATGGTCAGCCACTGAATTCCTTCGGCCGGACGATTGCCAGAGTCTGCTTTGAAGCCGGTAGACACCGCTAGCAGCGTCAGAACAAGAAGTGAAGAAGTTATGAATTGTTTCATGATTTTTTTGATTTCTCTTGGGAAACAAATTTCAGCATAAAAAAATTGTTTATCTGCTTTTGGCAAAAGAAACCAATATCCCTCCGATCACTATCAGCATCATTCCGGTAATCGTCGAGAGCGACGGAATGGATTCCCCCATCAAAAATCCGATCAGGACTGAAAAAAGAATATTGGAATAACCGACGGCTGCCACTCTTCCGGCTTTATCAAATGTGAATGATTGTGTCAGCATTTTCTGGCCCATTAATGCGGTTAATCCCAGCGCCAGAAAGCCCAGCCACTGCCATACATTTTCAGGCCATTTGAATGTACCTATCAAAAAATCAAGATGTTCCATCGGGTAGTAAGTCCCTACCAACATGGATAGTATTGGCATGATGATCCCGCTCAGCATAAAGGACAGAATAATCGCCCGGGTATCGTACACCACACCCAATTGACGGATCGACAGATATGAAATGGCGGTGAGCAACGCATTACCCAGCCCCAGTGCATTGTCCCGCATGGAAATGGACAGATCGGGACGAAAGACGAAGAGTATCCCGGTGAAACCGACAAATATAGCTGCCCATTCCTTGGAATTGAGCGTTTCTCCGATCAACAGCCAAGAAAACAAAGCCAGAAAAATAGGATAGGTATACTGATAGGTAGAAGCGCGGCCCAGTCCCAGCGTCTGAATTGCGTAGAAAAGCATATAAAGCGACAATGTTCCAACTACTCCCCTGAAAATCAGCAGTCCCAATTTACCTCCTTCTTGTCGCATCGGCCGTCGCCATACGCTGGTAATGATGAAAACTACACCGACAATATTTCTAAAAAACACAAGTTGTACAATGTGAAACTCCTTACCCAGCCATTTAGAAATCGCGGAGGTCAATGCAAAGAAAAAGGCCGCTCCCAGCATGAGATAAATGCCTTTAAAGGAAGCGGTTGCAGGGAGGTTGTCAGTAGTAGCGGCCAAAAACAAACGGATTTGCCCCAAATATAGCGCATATCCTACACAGTCGAAAGTCCTTCCAATTGCTTATCTTTGTGGCGTTTGGTGCCATAGCGCTGCCTCAGCAGCAATTAGGCTTAATAGGGAATTCCGTGGTAAACCGGAAGCTGTCCCCGCAACTGTAAGTCTGTTCCAATTGATCCAATCTTCGTGGCCACTGTAAAACGGGAAGGCCGGGGATCAAAAGACGAGCCAGGAGACCTGCCATAATGATTCTAAACTTTTGTTTTCGGTGGAAAAACAAAGGGATATTTGCCCAATTCATCCATTTGCCCAGGTGATCATTGACCGGTGGTTTTTCATGGCCGTTACTGTATCCATTTGCATTTTTCTTTCGGAGAATCTTTTGGCACAGAAAGATAGCGTGCAACTGGAACCGGTAACTGTGAAAGGATTTGTTCCTGAGAGATTCATGAGCGGCCTCAAAATACAGAAAATAGATTCTGCTACATTGACACAATTCCGGTTTGGCAACATCAGCGACCTGCTTTCACTCTATACACCCATTGCATTTAAAAATTACGGCCCCGGCCAGCTGAACACCGCTTCCTTTCGGGGAACATCGGCTAATCATACGGCAGTGTTATGGAACGGGCTGAACATTAATTCGCCGATACTTGGCCAAAGTGACTTTTCCACCATTCCTGTTGCCGGTTTTGACCAATTGTCTGTTCAATATGGCTCATCTGCGAGCGTAGTAGGCAGTGATGCAGTCGGCGGCAGCATTTTATTGAATAGTAATGCAATCCATGAAGGTATGCACCAATCCTTTGGCAGACTGCAGGAAAGCTTCGGTAATCACCAAATGCAATACACAGGCCGGTATGCAGCAGCCATAAACGACAAATGGAATTTTTCCGGGAAAACCAATTTGTACTTCGGCCGGATGAATAACGATTTCCCGTATTCAGAGCGAAGAAAATATACATTGCTACCATCTGAAAGCTCACAGAAAGGTATCGTTCAGGATCTGTTTTTTCAATCCAAAAATGACCAGGAAATATCCGTACATGTGTGGCTAACGTCTAACCGGTTAACCCTCACACCTGATGACCAGGCAGGTAGGGAGCTTACGCAGACGGAGGCCTATCGTACAATGCTGCGTTACCGGATCAAAGATCTGACTTTCAGAACTGCCTGGGTGCGGGACGTGATTGACTATGCGAAAGGCGACTATGCCTTGCTCGACCATGCTGTGGCAGACAAGTTTTCCAGCCGGGTTGAGAAGGATTTTCAATGGGATTTAAGGAAGTCGGGAAGTAACATTCAAATGAAGGTCGGAGGCGAATGGACCCATTACCGGGCACAAGTGGCTGGTTATGGAAAATCGCTCATTACCGAAAACCGGGGTGACCTCTATGTCCTCACACGCTGGCAGGCTACGCCTCACTGGCTGGTGTCCGCCAATATGCGCCAGGCATTTATGACGCGTTTCAATCCACCATTCACACCATCAGTTGGTACTGAATATCAGCTTCTTCAGAACATTAATTACAGCTTAAAAATGAAGGGTTCTGTTGGAAGAAGCTACCGTGTACCCACATTGAATGAAAGATACTGGAAAGAACTTGGCAACCCGGACATTAAACCGGAAAGTGGCTGGAACAAGGAGATAGGCTTGGAACAGAGCTACCTCGCCGGTATTAATCAAACATTCACCACTTCACTTACCGCTTATCATAACCGGGTCAGGGACTGGACTTACTGGAATCCTTCCAAAAGTTATCACGTGGAGAATTTGCAGCAGGTACTGGCGCGGGGAATTGAACTGCAACTGGGATGGAGAAATCATTTTCAAAGCTGGAAATCCGGGATCAATTTGGGATATGCATTGAACAAAAGCTCGCAGGAGAAAGCTTATGATGCTTATTCCGTCGACATTGTCGGCAAGCAGCTGGTTTTCGTCCCGATGCATTCAGGTAATGGGAATGCATTTATCCAATATAAAAATACCAGGATCACAGGCCAGGTACAGACCATCAGCAAGCGGTTCAGCACTTTTGATAATTCGCAGTTCCTGAACGGTTACACCTTGGCTAACTTACTGGCCGAAACGACAATTTCTTTGAATAAAATAAAAATGCGTTTTCAGGGGCAGGTCAACAATATTACCAATACATTTTACCTAAATGTCAGAAACAATGCGATGCCGGGAAGGAGTTTTGCGTTAAGTTTGACCATGAGTTACGATTCGAAGACCAAATTCTTTCAATAAATAAAACAAAAATGAAAAAACAGTTAACCAGATTAGTAGCAGTAACATCCTTATCTATTTTAGCCTGGTCGTGTAACCAAAGCGATCCAGCTCCAAAAGGCGATTATATACAAGGTGTATTTGTGATCAATGAAGGTAATTTTTCACAGAACAATGGAGCTATTTCTTTCTTTGTAAGAGAGCAAACTGTTTCGGAGGCTGATATTTTTTCCAAAGTGAATGGTACTGCATTGAAAGGCGGCGTACAGGGTTATGCCGCGGTGGGCGAAAAAGGTCTGATACTGGTTGATAATTCAGCTGCCGGCCTTGATAAGGTTGAGATCATTAATAGCAATACATTTAAATCGGAAGCGACTATTGGCGCGCCGGACATAGAAAACCCCCGCGAAGTTGTGATCGGAAGCAACAATACCGCTTACGTTTCATGCTGGGGCACCAATGCTAGCTATACCTTCAAAACGGGCTACATCGCTGTCATTGACCTGAACACCAACAAAGTGACCCGGAAAATTGATATTGCAGCCGGCCCTGAGAATATGGTTTTCAATGCAGGAAAGCTTTTCGTAGGAACCACTTCGTTCGGTACCGACAAGAACCTGTATGTTATCAACACCGGGACAAACATTATTGAGAAGTCTGTTCCTTTGGACATCGCACCTAACCCGATCGGTATTGATGCCAACGGAAAGCTTTGGGTCAATACTGGTATCAAAGCATTGAAATTGAATGCGGATACTTATGTCACGGAGGCAACACTGACAATTGGTACTAACGCTACCAAAATAGCTTCAAATTTTGCATTCAGCTCTGATCGCAAAACCGTTTTCTTCGTATTGTCTTATTTTGACGCAAATTATTTGAGCCACGGAGAAACATACAAGTTCGGTGTCAATGATGCTCAGATCAATGTAACGACTCCATTTATCAAACGCAATTTCACTGGCCTGACGGTTGATCCATCTCAGGGACTGATCTATGCGGGGGTAACGCCTTCATTCGCGCAGGCGGGATATGCAGTCCGCTACCGTGCCGACGGGAGCTTGGTTGACTCTGTTAAGGTGGGCGTAGCCCCTACTGGCTTCTTTTTCAAATAAAAAATAAGGGTGCCCGAATTTTCGGGCACCCTTTGCATATCATTAAGCTAAAATTCCTATTTGAAAAATCCTTGCGGATCAGGCATTTTGGCTTTTAACAATTCTACGAAATCAAGGTTCATTTGCGACAGGTCCAACGTTCGGCCTTTATGAAGGTGCTCCCAGGACTTATCCAGCTCGTTGAGATTGTAATGCAACAGAGCCAGGTTATATTGCCCCAAAGCATATGTAGAATCCAACGCTACTGCGTGCTTCAACAATTCACCCGCCTCATCCAATTCCTCTTTCCGGCTCGTGATCGCGTATAGTTTCAGATCCACGGTAGACAAATCGACCAGCAAAGGCACATTTGTTCCCTGTAACCCGATACCACGGCTCAACATTCGCTTGGCATCCACCCAGTTTTCACGCTGATAGGACACTACGCCCAGGCCCCAATAAGCCTCCACATTTTTATCATTCAATAAATGGGCGAGGTTGAAACGATAGCAGGCTGTATCCAGTGATCCTTCCTGAAGATATTCCCAGGCACGCGTTGCGAAAAAACTGCTCGCTTCAGTACGGCTTGTAAACGATTTGTCGCATTCACTCAGGAACCGGATTTCTTCGTCAATCTGCTCTGAGGTCTTGCTAATTTCCCCGAACAAAGGAAGTACGCGTCTTTCTTTTAACTCTAACGGCCGCTTTTGGGCAACGTTCGTATCCGTGTTTGGGCCAGCGCTCGCAAGATGGGTATTTTGAGCATAGCCAAATACAGGTACTAAAAAAGCAAGCCAAATAACAACAGATTCTTTCATAAATAACTTAAATAGAGAACAGGTTTTCTATTGTCCAAGTTAAACGGATTTATTGGAATTGTATTGCATTATCTTCGTTTACTTCTTCCTGGCGAACTTCTTCTGCCTTGCGCACCCTTTGCTAAGGGTTTAGAAGTAGGTCTGTACACCTTCTTTTTCTCATGGAATGCCCCTAAAAATGTCGGGTCTTCTTTCCTTTTCTGGTTATCGATTTCTCTGAGCATATCTTGTCGCTCCAATGTTGGAGTTGACGCTATTTCGAGATCTTCCGGCAATTCCTTTCGCGGAATTTCCATGCGGATCATGTTCTCAATTTTCCGAATGTGATATTCATCGGCCATTGTCATGAATGTAATAGCCTGCCCGATATGGTTTGCCCTGCCCGTCCGGCCAATGCGGTGAACATAGTCCTCATAAATCAACGGCACGTCAAAATTGATCACGTGGCTTACCTCTGTGATATCAATGCCTCTTGCTACTACATCCGTCGCAACCATTACCCTTACTGAGCCCTCCCGGAATGCATCCATTGCATTCGTACGCGTATTTTGTCCTTTATTAGCATGGATTACCCTTAGTTCCTCCTCTCGTACTACTCGCCCCAGCAAATTTTGATGGACAAGTCCGGCTACTTCCCTGCTTCTCGTAAAAACCAGCACACGGTTAAACGTTTCACGGTCCTGTAATAAGTGGGTCAGCAAGGCTATTTTAGTCCGAAAGTTAGGTACCTCGTACAGCGACTGAGCCACCATTTCGGCGGTAGTAGCCTGCGGAGTTACTTCAATACGGGTCGGAAATTCAAGGAATTCGTGGGAAAGCTTTTCCACTTTTTCGGAGAATGTGGCTGAAAAGAGCATGTTCTGTCTCTTTCGGGGAATAATTTCCAGCAACTTGCGGATTTGAGGCATAAAACCCATATCCATCATTTTATCCGCCTCGTCCAGGATCATTACGTTCAGGTGTTTTACGATCACCTCCTCCTGAAAATAAAGGTCCATAAACCTGCCAGGTGTGGCCACAATAATGTCGACACCTTTTCTTAAATTCTCGATTTGTGTTTTGGGCCCAACTCCGCCGAAGAGTACCACAGTACGGATATCGGTATATTTTCCAAGCTGGATAATTGCTTCTGAAATCTGCATCGCCAGCTCCCGGGTAGGGGCCATGATCAGCGCCCGCGGATGTTCGCCCTGAGCGTATTTGATGCGCATTAATAAAGGTAATGTATAAGCTGCGGTCTTCCCGGTACCGGTTTGGGCAATGCCAAGAATGTCCTGTCCTGACAATGCCAGCGGTATCGCCTGCTCCTGAATTGGCGTCGGCTCGGTATAGCCCGCTTCCTCAATGGCATTGAGTAATTGACGGTTAAGCTTGAACTGCTCGAATTTGTTTTGCGTAGTCTGCATCCGGCAAAGGTACGAAAACTAACACTGCAACGGGTGATCAGCTCTTCACAACATCATCAACCATGGCCGAGGAGCCAATGTAAATCGGCGAGCGCTGGTGAAATGACGTGGGTATAATGTCGAGGATGCGACCAAAACCATCGGTTGCTTTTCCTCCCGACTTTTCTGCGATAAATGCCAACGGGTAACATTCATATAGCAGGCGCAGCTTGCCTTTCGGATCTTTTTTCGTGGAAGGATAAAGGTAAATGCCGCCTTTCAGCAGATTTCGGTGAAAATCCCCCACCAGTGAACCAATGTACCTGCCGCTGTAATTTTTTGTTTTGCAATGATTGATATAATTCTGAACAAATGCCGGATAGGTGTTGTAATGCCCTTCATTCACAGAGTAAATGCTTCCATGCTTGGGCGAACGGATGTTTTTATGTGACAAAATAAATTCACCCAATGAATGATCGTAAGTAAACCCATTCACTCCATCACCGGTCGAGTAAACCAGCATGGTGGACGAGCCGTACAAAATATAACCTGCCGCGATCTGCTTGCTGCCGCCTTGGAGAAAATCCTCAATAGACGCCGGCCCGTTGATCGGCGTTACCCGGCGGTAGATCGAAAAAATGGTCCCGATCGAAACATTCACGTCAATATTGGACGAACCATCCAGCGGGTCCATGGCTACTACATACTTCCCGTGGTTATTACCGGTGTGAATAATGTCCTCGTCCTCTTCCGAGAGAATGGCGCAAACCTCACCACCATTTTTCAAAGCCCTGATAAAGCGAATGTTAGCTACAATGTCTAGCTTTTGCTGGTTTTCTCCCTGCACATTCTCGGTACCGTTTCCACCGGCCACATCCACCAATCCGGCGCGGTTAATTTCTCTGTTAATGATCTTTCCCGCGAGGGCAATGTCGCGCAAAAGTTGGGACAATTCACCTGTCGCGTAGGGAAATGCACTTTGGCTATGCATAATGAAGCGATCTAATGTAACACCGACCGGTAGCGCGAGTTCTTGTGCAGTTTTTGTAGCCATGACCATTGAGATTGTGATAAGTCGGGGAAATTTACGCCTTCATTTTTCATATTTCCAAACAGTTTCAGCTAATAAAATTTTTTAATAATTAATATAATTTTAGCTCAATAAAATAATCAATTAATCCTAAGGGTGAATAAGTTAAGAGGTCGTCGTGTTGCACTTTTTAAATGTCTGGCTGACATGAAATTGTACCTGAAAAACAGAGAGCGCAGGACGTGGGCCCTGCGCTCTCTGGAAATCAAATGAAAGTATATTCTTAGTTCAATCTTGCCAATGCTTCTCTCAATGTTTCCATTTTCGATTCCGCATCCGCCTGTTTTTGTCGTTCTTTTTCAACCACATCGCCTTTGGCATTCTGTACAAAACGCTCGTTGGACAACTTCTTCATCACCGAATCCAGGAAGCCTTGGGTGTATTCCAGTTCCCTTTGAAGGTTTTCCTTTTCACTTTCCACATCCAGCTCGTCGGCCAGGTTTACAAAAAACTCATCCGATTTCACCCTGAATGATGTTCCTTCGGCCTCCTCGGTCACAAACTGAATAGCTTCCACATTAGCCAGCTTGCGGATCAATGGTTCCAGTCCCAGATAACGTTCCTTCGTTTCTGAGCGAATGGCCAGTGGAAGTTCGATTTTGGGGCTGATATTTTTTGCATTGCGCAGATTCCTGATCGATGAAACCAGTTCAAAAAGAATTTCAAAGTCATTCAATAACGATTGCTCTACATCCTTAGCCAGAGGGAAGTTGGCAATGCATATCGAATCATTCTCCTCTCTCTGGATAATGTTCTGCCAGATTTCTTCCGAAATAAAAGGCATAAATGGATGCAAAAGACGCATCAACCGGTCAAAGAAATCCAATGTGGAATCGTAGGTTTCCAAATCAATCGGCTGCTCGAAACCAGGCTTGATCATTTCCAGGTACTGAGCGCAGAAATCGTCCCAGATCAGTTTGTAAACCGAATTCAATGCATCCGAAATACGGAATTTCGTGAAATGATCCTGTACCTCAGTGATCGTTTCGTTCAGCTTGCTTTCAAACCACTGTACTGCCAGTTTGGAACCATCCGGTGCGCCGATTTCACTATCAACGGTCCAGCCTTTCACCAACCTGAATGCGTTCCATATCTTATTTCCAAAATTTCTTCCCTGCTCAATCAGCTTATCGTCGTAAGGAAGGTCATTACCCGCCTGCGAGCTAAAAAGCATCCCCGATCGGATACTATCCGCCCCATACTGATCGATCAGGTCGATCGGATCGGGGGAATTGCCCAGTGACTTGGACATTTTTCTGCCCTGCTTATCACGAACAATACCAGTGAGATATACATTCTTGAAGGGATATTTTCCTCTGTACTCATATCCCGCAATGATCATACGCGCCACCCAGAAAAACAGGATTTCCGGAGCAGTTACCAGATCATTGGTTGGGTAATAATAGTTTACCTCTTCATTATCAGGCTCTTTGATCCCATTAAAAACAGAAATCGGCCACAACCAGGACGAAAACCATGTATCCAGTACATCGGGGTCCTGAGTAATGTCTTCCTCTGTCAATGCAAACAGCTGGTACTCGTGCTGCGCTTTACGCAACGCCTCCCGTTTCGATTTCGCAATGATAATGGTCCCGTCATTAAGGTAATACGCTGGAATCCGGTGGCCCCACCAAAGCTGGCGGCTAATGTTCCAGTCGCGGACATTCTCCATCCAGTGACGATAAGTATTTTTGAATTTTGGCGGTATCAGCTGAACAGTATCGTTCATCACATTCTCAAATGCAGGCTTGCTGATCTTCTCCATTTTCAGGAACCATTGCTCCGAAATCCTTGGTTCGATCACCGCATTGCTACGCTCGGAATGACCTACATTGGACTTATATTCTTCTGTTTTAACCAGGTTACCCGATTCTTCCAGCAGCTTGATGATTTTCTTGCGGGCAATAAAACGATCTTCACCTACCAGAATCTGCGCCTTTTCATTCAATGTACCGTCTTCATTCAGCAGATCAATCACGGGCAGATCGTGTCTTTTACCCAACACATAATCGTTCGCATCATGCGCCGGCGTAACTTTCAGACAGCCCGTTCCGAACTCCATTTCCACATATTCGTCCGCAATGATCGGGATCGCGCGGTTGATCAACGGAATAGAAACTTGCTTGCCGATTAAATGCTTATAGCGCTCGTCATGCGGGTTCACACAAATGGCCACATCGGCCATGATCGTCTCAGGACGCGTGGTGGCAATGATGACCGCTTCGTCGGTAAGTGCTTCTCCTATTTCGTCTACGAGCGGATATTTAAGGTAAACCAATTTCTGGTTCACCTCTTTCATGATCACTTCTTCGTCCGAAACGGTTGTACGCGCCTGCGGGTCCCAGTTCACCATGCGGTGACCTCGGTATATTTCCCCTTTATTATATAGGTCAATAAAAACGTCGATAACGGAATCGTAAAGGTCCGGTTCCATCGTAAAGCGCGTACGGTCCCAGTCGCAGGAAGCGCCCAGCTTGCGAAGTTGTTTCAGGATAATACCGCCGTATTTGTGCGTCCATTCCCAGCAATATTCAAGGAATTCGTCACGGGTAAGGTCGCGTTTGTTGATACCCCGCTCTTTCAACATTGCTACTACTTTCGCTTCTGTGGCAATGGATGCGTGGTCGGTACCTGGCACCCAGCAAGCTTCCTTGCCTTCCATGCGGGCTTTCCGGATCAGGATATCCTGAATCGTATTGTTAAGCATATGCCCCATGTGCAGCACGCCCGTGACGTTCGGTGGCGGGATCACAATGGTATAGGGTTCTTTGTCAGGATTAGGTTTGGATTGAAAAAATTTGTTTTCGATCCAGTAGGAATACCATTTATCCTCTATCTCCTGGGGGGCATAAGTTTTGGAAATCATTTTGCAGTCAGAAATTTACCGTAACAGGCAGTAGGCCATCTTAAAAAGACGGCAAGTTAGGATTTGCAGACGAAATTTCTAAACTATTGTTTCCTCTTTGCGGATAGGCAGCCAAACTGTAAATGTACTTCCTTCGCCCGGCTTACTGTGAACGCGGACGGTTCCTTCATGTGCTTCCACCATCTTTTTGACATAGCTCAGCCCGAGGCCAAAACCTTTCACGTCATGCACATTGCCGGTAGGTACTCGGTAAAATGTATCGAAAATGCGCTGTTGCTGCTCTCTGCTCATTCCGATACCCTGGTCCGCGATCGAAATGGCTATGCCGTCATTTTCGTTCCAGGTCTTAATGTTAATGTGCAGTTTTTCAGGTGAGTATTTAATGGCGTTGTCAATGAGGTTGTTCAATATATTGGAAACGTGTACCTCGTCGGCAGCAACGATTTCGTTCACCGCTTCAAATTCCATATCTACCTCACCTTCCTGCTGTTCGATCTGCACACTCTGGCCATTTAATGCTTTCCCGATCAGATCATGGATATTGGCGTCACTGATCTTCAATTTCACATGACCTTTGTCCAAAAGTGCCATCTGCAGTACCTTTTCAACATGTGTTCCGAGACGCTTATTTTCTTCCCGGATAATGCCCAGGTACCGGTGAAGCCGTGATCCCGGGCTTACCTGAGATAACATAGCCGAATTCTCCTGCGCCATTTCCGCTGCCAGTGCAATGGTCGAAATGGGTGTTTTGAATTCGTGCGTCATATTGTTGATAAAATCATTTTTAATGTCTGACAGTTTTTTCTGGCGCAAAATGGTAGTGACAGCCATGTAAAAGCAAGCCATGATTACAATGATCAGGATACCCGAGCCGCCGAACATCACACCCATATTGCTCAAAATATACCGTTTTTGGTCAGGGAAATAGACATACAATGCATTTTGGCTGCTCAATGTTTCATTCGGGAATAATGATGCCTTGTACGACCTTGCTTCCCAATCTCTGGGTTTCAGGCTGGCTGTCGAAAAAATCAGACTATCGGCAGACTGTCCGCGAACTGCAAACTCATAGGGTAGCGTAATACCATTCTGTATCAACTCCTTTTTTAGCAAAGTATCCAGCAGAAAACGGTTAACCCGCTGCTCAATGGGTCTTTTGGTATAAATAAAATCTTTCATGACCTCTTTCAGAAGGTCGGCACGGTCAGGGTCGCCGGAGCTGATCAAAGCCCGAGCCTTTTTGCGGCCATTTTTTGCATCCGGCATTGCGACCTTACGATTTGCAAAATTCCGTGACGAAGAATCCCGCATCACTCCATTCGTCCCATTCCTTTTGTTTTCGGCTTCGGCTACTCCACGAAATGCATTCCCCAGCCGCCTTTCATCGTCCAGCCGTCTCCGCATAAACTCGTCGATGCCGGCCAAACCATATTGCTGCGCCTGAAAAAATTCTTCGATGATACGTTGCTGATGATCCACCATAACCCGGAAATTAGGGCTGAGCACGTCGGTAGGCACGGCTTCGGTAATGATCTGGTAATGGATTTCTTCCCCGTTTGGCCCGATCGCAATTTCCATTTTGGGCTGTGAATGTACATTGGCTTCTCGAACAGCCTCAGGCTTTCTGGGCGCGGTACGTTTCACGGGCATATTACTGAGCTGCGTAATGCGGTCCAGTTTGCTCTTCTGTTGTTCTGTTTCAATTCTTCTTTGCAGCAGGTACATCATTTCCTGCTTTTCAAGGCGATGTACCACTTCCTGTACCGACTCGGAGACTTTTTGATTGAACTGATCATTGCGGATAGCAATCGCCTCCCTGATCCAGTACCATTGAAATCCAATGAGCCCTATCAATGCAAGGCACATCAGACCGACTATAATTTGAATTTTCCTCTTTGTCATAAATTTTCATTTCTCCGGTGCAACGCCACTATCCATTTCACCGACATTCTTGCTGATAACAAATTTAACGCATACGGCCCGGCAGATTATGTTTTTAACATTATTTAACAACGGCAGGAAAACGATAATAATATTTTTGTAATCCATTCATACACATAACCCAAAGTCCATATGAAAGCTCTTGATTTTTACAAGCCGGCCTTGTTTGCAATGCTACTTTCAGCGTCGGTACTGCCCAATTTAGCGACTGCGCAATCAAATAAAAAGCCAAAATCTGAGGGGAAAGAACAAAAAGCCAGCATTCGGATCAAAGTGATGGAGGATGAAGATGGCAAAACCAAAAACATCGAAAAAAGCTATCAGGTAGGCGCTATGTCGGACGACGAACGTGACAAGTTTGTGGAGAAGGTACTCGATTCATTAGGCGTGGACAAGAAGAAAAAACAGATGATTTCGATCACGGTCGACGATGGAGATGAAGATATCATTGCCAAAAAACGTAGAAAAGTCATCATTGACCATCGCGACAATGACGATGCACTGGCGTATCACTGGAAAAATGATATTTCAGCGGACTGGGACGTTAATACCGAAAAATTCCGCCGGAACATGAAGGACTTTGAAAGGGAATTTAAGCCAAAAGCCAAAATATTCATGCATGACATGGAAAAATTCGGTGACCACATGGGTGAGTTCTGGGACAAAGAAGTGATGAAACCGGCCAATGTGCGCTCATTGAATGTGTATTCCAATAACCCCGACAATGGAATGCTCAACCTTAGATTCAGCGTTCCTGACAAAGGCGATGTGACGATAACAGTGACCGACATTAAAGGCAAAGAGGTTGGGAAAAAGGAAATTAAAGATTTTGAAGGAGAATTTGTGGGGCAGATAGAATTGAAGAAAAACACAAAAGGGACCTTGTTTGTAACCGTTGTACAAAATGAGGACGGGACTGTGAAACGGGTGGTTGTACCCTGATTTTAAACAAGCCCTTTTGCCCAATCCCCTTGATTAGAAATAATGAAGGGGATTTTTTTATTGTAAAAAATATAGCACAATGACGCTGGCATTTAGTAAGAATTGTAAATTTGCCGAAATTCACCTATCTACTGCGACATCAATTTTCAATGCAACTATGCTGAATCTTATACTGTTTGGCCCTCCTGGTGCAGGGAAAGGCACCCAAAGTGAAAAAATTATTGCCCAATACAAACTCATTCACCTCTCGACCGGTGACCTGTTGCGCTCCGAAATTCAGGCAGGATCCGAACTGGGAATGAAGGCCAAAACATTGATGGATCAGGGAATATTAGTACCTGATGAAGTAGTGATTGGAATGATTGATAACAAGCTGAAAGACCACAGGGACGCTCCTGGCTTTATTTTCGATGGTTTTCCGCGTACAGTAAAACAGGCCGAAGCTTTGGACAACCTGCTTGCCAGCTACAATGAAAGTATTTCTGTGATGGTCGCCCTGGTAGTAGATGATCAGGAATTGCTGACCCGTTTGCTAAACAGAGGAAAAACTTCCGGACGTCCTGACGATCAGAATGAAGAACTGATCAGCAAGCGCATTCAAGAGTACAATAGCAAAACAAAACCGGTTGCAGACTACTACCAGGAACAGGATAAGTTTGTCGCAATAAACGGTATCGGGGAAATTGATTTTATCTTTGGAGAAATTACCAAAGCAATTTCCAAATAACCGTTGCCTTAAATCATATATACACTATACAGCACATGGCCTCCTCTAACTTTATTGATTACGTTAAAATTAATGTTCGTTCCGGCGCTGGCGGAGCGGGTTCCCTGCATTTCAGGCGTGAAAAACACGTTGAAAAAGGTGGCCCTGACGGTGGCGACGGTGGACGTGGAGGGCATGTGATCCTGAAAGGAAATTCGCAACTCTGGACGCTTCTTCACTTAAAATACACCAAGCACCTCAAAGCTTTTGACGGTAAGGGTGGAGAAGGAGGAAGAAGGTCTGGTGCTATTGGTAAAGACATTATCGTTGAAGTTCCGCTTGGAACTATTGCCAAAAATGCCGAAACCGGCGAGCAGCTTTTCGAGATTACCGAGGACGGCCAGGAGCTGATCCTTTTGCGTGGCGGACGTGGGGGAATGGGTAACGACCATTTCAAATCGGCTACCAACCAGACTCCCCAGCATGCTCAAACGGGTGAAGCTGGCTTGGAAGCTTGGGTTATCCTCGAACTGAAAGTGCTTGCTGATGTAGGGCTAGTTGGATTTCCGAATGCCGGGAAATCCACTCTTTTGTCGGTCGTGTCTGCCGCAAGACCCGAAATCGCCGATTATCCGTTTACCACCCTGGTCCCCAACCTTGGTGTAGTGTCCTATCGTGACTACAAATCATTTGTTATGGCCGATATCCCTGGAATTATTGAAGGGGCATCACAAGGAAAGGGCCTCGGCCTTCGTTTCTTGAGGCATATCGAACGAAATTCAATATTGCTTTTTATGGTACCTGCTGATAGTGAAGACATCAATGCTGAGTATCAGACACTTGTAGAAGAACTACGTATTTACAATCCCTCCCTCCTCGATAAAAGCCGCATTCTGGCAATTTCCAAAATTGATGTTCTTTCAGAAGAACAACGCGTTAGCTTACAAAAAACCTTACCCCAAAATATTCCAAGTCTTTTATTTTCAGCAATATCACAAGAAGGCATTGAACAATTGAAAGATGCAGTATGGCAACTGATTAATTCGCCGTTTTCCGTAAAATAAAAATTTCTTGAAAGAGGCAACCTTTTGATGCATCTTGTGTGTCCCAGGAGTTACTTTAATGAATTTTCAGTTACTATGAAACACTATCTACCATACTTGTTTTGGGTAGGATTGAGCGTTATTTCAATAAAATCATTCGGCCAGATCAGCATTGATTACCCTACTGATCGCGCTGTCTTTCAACGTGATAGAAACAATTCCGCTACAATATATATATCTGGCAGTTACAGCAAGGTCACCGACCGCATTGAGGCGAAATTAAACCCCATGAATGGCGGTGAGCCCATTGACTGGAGAGTCATTCAGGACAATCCTCAAGGTGGTTTTTTCTCCGGTAGTCTTAATGATGCCAAAGGCGGATGGTATAATCTGGAAGTCAGGGCCATACGCGGTGATCAGGTTATTGATTCCTATCAGGTACCTCATGTCGGTGTAGGAGAGGTTTTTATGATTGCTGGGCAATCCAATGGTCAGGGCTTTCCAGCAGAACCCAAATTTGGCCAACAGGGTGCTCAGGATGACCGGGTTAACAGTGTTAATCATAACAAGACTGAGGTTCCGCAGCTTTATCAAGACCTTCCAAGTAATCCACAATTTACTCATTTGAATGCCGATTCTCATATTTCTCCTAGGGGATATTCTGCATGGGCCTGGGGCAAATTGGGGGATAAATTAGTCGAAAAGCTCAATGTACCCGTTTTGTTCTATAATGTTGCCTGGTATGGCACCTCTGTTATGGCATGGCGCGAAAGCATAAATGGGACCGGCAAGTCGGTGTATACCGGAGTTCCGATAGAGCCAAGCGGAATGCCTTACGGCAACATGCGAGATGTCATCCAACGCTACACTCCGATTACCGGTTTGAGGGGTATCCTATGGATCCAGGGCGAGGCTGACAATGACTTCAATACAGGAGGTGATCGTTATTTCAATGATTTGAAAACAGTTATTGAAACCAGCAGAAACGACGCTGGCAAAAACATACCCTGGATGGTATCTATCACTTCTTATAACAATAGGAACGGAACTGATAAGCAGATTACTGACGCGCAACAACGGGTAATCAATGAGGTTTTTAATGTATTTCAAGGACCTCTCACGGACTTGATTCAGATCCCGAGACAGGACGAAGACGGTGTCCACTTTAAGAATGAGGGTCTAACCCAACTCGGAGAAGCATGGAGCCAACAACTCAATGACAACTTTTTTGCTAACTCAGATCCACTTCAAGCAGTAAGCCCTTTAAGAATCTCCGCATCCTGTGCGGGAAATGGCAATCTGAACCTGACCGTCACTAATGATGGAATGTCATCATTTAATTGGAATAATGGACAAAACTCAAATAGTATCCAGGTTGGAAACGGTACCTACCGCGTTTCTGCTCGTGACGGGAGAGGTAATGTTATATTTTCCCCTGAAATACGGATCAATGGCCAAATCCAGCCAAACCAACCTACGATCAGAATCGATGGCAGCAACCCGGTATGTCTTGGTAACACTGCTACCTTAGTTTCAAGCACTTCTGAAAATGTAAGGTGGAACACTGGCTCCACCAGCGATCACCTTCCTGTCACTGCGGGTGGTGAATATTTCGTTACTACAAGAAATGCCTATGGCTGTGAGTCTACTTCCGAAAAAGTAGTCATGAGGGTCGTAACTTCACCATTGCCAGCTACACCGAAAGTAACTGCATCGGGCGTACTTGAATTTTGTGACGGTGGAGAGGTAAAACTAACATCTGATTCAAAGGAAAAAAATGTCTGGTCAAATGGTGAGGGAACCCCGACTATCACAGTAAGAAGTTCTGGTGACTTCCGTGTAAGAGCCCTCGATAACGAAGGTTGCTACTCCCCTGAATCGGATGTTGTAAAAGTAAAAGTGAATGCACTGCCTCAGAAACCGGTTATCGGACTGAGCGGCTCGACCGAATTCTGCGACGGAGGAAGTGTAACATTGACTTCGAACTACGAAACAGGCAACATTTGGAGCAATGCAGCTACTACCAAAGCGATCTCGATTGCAGCAACCGGGCAGTTCAGCCTGATGCAGCGTGATGGCAACGGTTGCGAGTCCACATCCGACGTGGTGAATGTGAAAGTAAACCCGCTACCCGCTACGCCGACCATTACCTCATTGCGGCCAACCACGTTTTGTTTGCGTGATTATACCACGTTACAAAGCAGTGAAGCATTTTCTTATGTGTGGAGCAATGGCGAAACGAGCAGGGAAATTGAAATTCGCAGTTCGGGAAATTTTACCATCGCATCGAAAGACGAAAAGGGCTGTGTTTCTCCTGTTTCACCGGTAGTTCAGGTCGTGGCAAATCCGCTTCCCGTGAAGCCAACAATTACGGCTGACGGACCACTGGTTTTCTGTGCGGATCTGAGTGTTAACCTCAGTTCGAGTGAGGCTGTTGGATTTTTGTGGAGCAACGGCGCTGCTTCGCAAACTTTAAAAGTTACTACTGCCGGCACCTATTCTGTTCAGACTATCAACGAATTTCAATGCTACTCTGACCCGAGTAACCAAATCACTACTCAGACATTAGCGTTACCTCCCTCGCCTATCA
Organism: Dyadobacter pollutisoli; assembly: GCF_026625565.1. Classification (NCBI taxonomy): domain Bacteria; kingdom Pseudomonadati; phylum Bacteroidota; class Cytophagia; order Cytophagales; family Spirosomataceae; genus Dyadobacter; species Dyadobacter pollutisoli. Next base: position 6,446,542 of record NZ_CP112998.1, on the reverse strand, counting down.
TTCAGGCATCGAGTGCTACTACTTTTTGTGACGGAGATACAGTGATACTGAAAGCTACAAGAGGAAACGATTTTTATTGGAACGAAGGTACAGCAAGTGACATGCTTAGCGTATTTGCCTCTGGGACTTATTCCGCCAGGGCAAAAGACGAAAAGGGATGCTACTCACCATACTCCGCAGAGATTCCGGTAGATGTGAAACCTTCTCCTTCCGCTCCGACCATCAGGCAGATCGGTACTTTTACTTTGCTGGCCGAAAATAACCTCAATGCCGGTAATCATGTCTGGAAACTGAATAATGTCCAACTAGTCGACACAACGGCCACTCTTAAAGCAATACGCTCAGGCTCCTACGTCGTAAATAATACCATTGTATACAGTCCGACGCTTACTTGCTATTCCGATTTTTCACAACCATTCACATTCTATATTGACACTGACAACCCAGGCTTTGTAGCCTATCCTAACCCGGTAGCGACGGGCCGGGTAACCGTCGAAACTTTGCAAAACCTTACTAACGCGCAAGTACAGATCATCGACAGCCGCGGCGTCATTCATAAGACTTTCACAGTCAAAAAGTTTGATCGACAGCACTTCTTCAGTTTGTCCGGACTTTCGAGCGGTATATACGTTATTCGTGTCTCGTCCCCATCATTCAGTGCCACTCAGAAGCTCATAATTGTTCAGTAAATGGACGAGAGCGGCTGTGTCTAATCAAAAAAACGGAATAGTGATATTTTAGCAAAAATATTCATTTACATTTGTGACCGTTTTGTAATGAATACTTTAACAAAACCCAAACCGACGTTACACATACAAAAACTTTACCCTGTATCAGTTTACAAATGCGTTATAGAATTATTCTTCCGGTAGTGGCAAAGGCATTGCTGTTGGTTTGTGCCATCTCATCAACGGTATTTTCTCAAATTAAAATTACTTCTCCTACTTTCCAGGCTGTTTATCAACAAGATCTTACAGGCCAGAGAGAAATTACCGTCTCCGGTACTTTTACAGTTCCAATGGACAAAGTAGAAATTCGGGCTGTGCCGGTAGCCCAAGGTCAGGGCTTTGAGCTGCCATGGCAGGATTTGCAGGTTGCACCGAAAGGAGGCGTTTTTGCAGGTAATATTAAGCTTTTGGGAGGATGGTATACATTGGAAGTGAGAGCGGTTTCTGACGGTAAAATTGTAGGAAGAGATGTTCTCGCCAGAATGGGCGTGGGAGAGGTTTTTATCATTGCCGGACAATCCAATGCGCAGGGACTTAAGAAATATCCGGGGCCTGGCGCCAATGACGACAGGGTCATTTATATTTCAAACTATGAAAATGACGAGCTCGGTCAATATAACGACTTATTAACAGACCCGGTCCCACCTGTTTTTTCGAAAATTACCGACGGATTGAAAACAATGTCGCCCCGGGGTCAAACTCCCTGGTGCTGGGGGCTTTTGGGAGATATGCTAGTCGCCAAACTAAACGTTCCCGTAGTATTTATCAATGTTGCATGGGAAGGGACAGCAATTGAAAACTGGTCTTACAGCGCACAGGGCAAAACTACCAAGAACAAATACGGAGGCTTCACGTATGTGCCTCAGATGCCCTATGCCAATCTTCGTATAGCAGCTCGAAACTATGGAAATCAGTATGGGTTAAGAGCCATTTTGTGGATGCAAGGTGAAGCAGATTCAAGGTTTAATACCCCTGCTGCTTTTTACCGTGACCAGCTTCAGTTAATCATTAATAAGTTATCGACTGAAACCAACAAGAGAATTACCTGGGTGATCGCCCGTACCAGCAGAACATCGCCTGATACAATACAACCAGCCAGAGTAAACCCGGAAATCATTGCAGCCCAAAATGCTGTTTTGGATACAAAGTTCAATCCGACCTATCCTGGTCCCGAAACCGATCCGCTTGACCCATTAAGACCAGTAGATAAAACTCACTTCATTGGTTTACAAGCATTAACTATACTAGCTAATGCTTGGAATGAAAGCCTTGATGCCAATTTCTTCTCTACCGTACCTCCGGCCGGCCCAGCACCAATTCCTACTATCACAGCGGCGTGTGTAACCGAAAATAATGCAGTTTCCATAACACTTCCAGCAGGCTATGCGTCCTACGAATGGAGCACAGGAGAAAGAACCAATACCATAAAGGTTTCAGGAGCCGGCACATATCGCGCAACGGTTCGCGATGACGTAGGCAACTCTATCCTTACATCAGTAGTCGTACTCGACAACGGTGCGAAACCTGTTCAGCCTAGTATTTTACAGCAGGGACAGCAACAGGCTTGCGCGGATTCGTCATTTCAGTTTGCAGTAGCGGAAGGCAGTGACATTTACACCTGGTACAAAGAAGGCAGTACTACTGCCCTTGCAACCGGCGCAACAGCTAAAATCAGCCAAACTGGCAACTATTTCGTAAAAGCTCAGAATATTTTTGGTTGTGTATCCGAGAATTCACCCGTATCCTCTTTGGTGATTCGGCCTAAAATCTCGAAACCAGTTATCGCAGCTTCCGGGCCTTTCAGCATTACTGCCAGCATCACAGAACCAGGCCTTAACGAGCAGTTTTTGTGGAGAAGACCCGGATCTGAAACTGATACGACCGCAGCGATCATCAAGATTTTAAAGACAGGTACTTATTCAACAAAAGCAAAAGTTGTGTTCACCATAGGCGACAATGCTCTTACCTGTTACTCCGATACTGCCGCCCACGATTTCAAAACAAACGAACAGAATGAGGTAGTGATCTATCCAAATCCAAGCCAGGGAAGCTTTGTTTACATTGAATCAAGAGACAATATTCAGGATGCAGTAGTGACACTTTTCGATATTTTCGGAAGAGTGATCAAAACTACAACCCCCCGGTTGTTGAACAGCCGTTTACAAATTGAGGTAGGCCACCTGCCGACGGGCAAATATATCCTCCGAGTAACCGGTCAGGGGCAGAGCCTTACCAAGCAAATTGTAATCAGATAAACATTCCATCTTGGTTTTTTACTAAATAGGCCCCGGACACCCGGGGCTTATTTAGTATGATACTAATTAGGCAAAAGAAAAAGTAAAGAATTTGATTGATAAATTTGCAAAGGCTAATTTTGAGAAACGGGAAGAAAGTAACCGTTTACAACTATTGAAAGCAGACCTAGCAGATTATAATTGGATCATATATCAATGAAAAACACTTATTTCCCTTCCGATTATCTACCCATTTTAGTCCAATTCTTACTGGCTGCGGGATTCATTGGCGGAACCATGATCGTAACACACCTCATTGGTCCCAGCCGTAAAAGCAAACTGAAAGATGATCCGTTCGAATGCGGTATCGAATCAGTAGGTGATGCCCGGACACCGATATCAGTAAAATACTTTTTGGTTGCAATCCTTTTTGTCCTTTTTGATGTCGAGGTGATATTTATGTATCCATGGGCTGTTAATTTTAAGGACCTAGGAATGTTTGGTTTCGTTGAAATGTTATTGTTTATGGCTTTGCTGCTTTCTGGTTTCTACTACGTAATCCGCAAGGGTGTACTAAACTGGGAAGAGTAAGCTTCAAACATTGAAATACGGAGAAATTATGAAAGAAGTAACGATAGTGGAGGCTCCGCAAGGACATAGCGGATCTGGTTTTTTTGCAACTTCATTTGATGAAGCGATCGGTCTGGCCCGCAGTTATTCGCTGTGGCCTTTGCCTTTTGCCACTTCCTGCTGTGGAATCGAATTCATGGCTACTATGGGAGCACATTACGATATATCACGTTTCGGTTCTGAAAGACCAAGCTTTTCCCCACGCCAGGCTGACTTGTTGATGGTAATGGGAACGATAGCGAAGAAAATGGCGCCTGTTGTGAAGCAAGTGTACCTTCAAATGGCTGAACCCCGCTGGGTAATGGCTGTTGGTGCTTGCGCATCCAGCGGCGGGATCTTCGATACTTACAGCGTTTTGCAGGGTATCGACAGAATTATACCTGTGGATGTATACGTACCCGGCTGCCCGCCCAGGCCTGAGCAGATCATTGACGGTTTGATGCAGATACAATATCTCGCTCAAAATGAGAAACTTCGCCGCCGGAACACCGACGAATATCAGGAATTATTAGCATCATATAATATTCAATAACCCCCTATGCTAAGTAACCAGGAGGTAGCCGAAGCGCTTTTGGAAAAATTTGGTGATCAGGTTTTTGACTTTGAAGAACCATACGGACTTCTGACATTGTCGACAACCCGTGAAGAGATCCTTCCGATTCTTGAATATTTGCGCGATCACAAAACTTATCAGGTCATTTTTTTGACAGACCTGACAGGCGTGCAGTATCCCGATAATACCGGCAAAGAGTTCATGGTAGTTTATCACATGCACAGCTTCGTGCATAATTTCCGCATCAGGATTAAAGTATCCATTTCTGAGGCTGACATTCACATTCCGACTGCGACGGGTTTATTTGCTTGCGCCAACTGGATGGAAAGAGAAACATACGACTTTTTTGGTATCTTGTTTGACGGACATCCGAACCTGACACGTATCCTCAACATTGAAGAAATGGATTATTTCCCGATGAGAAAAGAGTATCCGCTCGAAGATGCTACCCGCGAAGATAAAATAGATGCCCTTTTTGGCCGATGACCCTATACTGAGTAAGATATGGCAGATATTGAATTATTACCGCATAACGTTCCTTCTAAAACCGAGTTGCCTGAACTGGTTGAAGAACTGACCACCCTCAACCTCGGCCCGACGCACCCTGCTACCCATGGAATTTTTCAGAATATCCTTAAAATGGATGGAGAGAAGATCGTTTCCGGCGAGCAGACCATTGGATATATACACCGCGCATTTGAAAAAATCGCCGAAAGAAGACCATACTATCAGATCACAACGCTTACCGATCGCATGAACTACTGTTCATCCCCGATTAATAACCTGGGATGGCACATGACAATGGAGAAGTTTCTGGGCGTAGAAGTTCCAAAAAGAGCGCAATATATCCGCGTGATCATGATGGAGCTCGCCAGGATCACAGACCACATTATCTGTAATAGTATTTTGGGTGTGGATACCGGTGCTTTTACCGGGTTTTTGTATGTAATGCAGAAACGTGAAGAGGTCTACGAAATCTACGAAGAAGTGTGCGGTGCGCGTCTTACTACCAATATGGGACGTTTGGGGGGTATGGAGCGGGATCTTTCCAGCACGGCTATCCGCAAGATACACGAATTTATCAAGTCATTCCCTCCGGTATTACGCGAGCTTGAAAAACTTTTAAACCGTAACCGCATCTTTATGGACCGTACGATCAATGTAGGTCCGATATCATTGGAAAGAGCATTGTCTTACGGTTTTACAGGCCCGAACCTTCGCGCGGCAGGACTCGACTACGATGTGCGGGTAATGAATCCTTACTCTTCTTACGAAGACTTCGATTTTACAATTCCAATTGGTCAGAATGGTGATACCTATGACCGCTATATGGTGCGTAACGAGGAAATGTGGCAAAGCCTGAAAATTGTTGAACAAGCAATCAACAATTTACCCGAAGGCCCATACTACGCTGACGCACCCGAATATTATCTTCCTCCGAAAAAAGAGGTTTACAGCAATATGGAGGCGCTAATTTACCATTTCAAAATTGTAATGGGCGAAATAGACGCTCCGGCTGGCGAAGTTTATCATGCAGTGGAAGGAGGAAATGGTGAGCTGGGCTTTTACCTGATCAGCGACGGTGGAAGAGCTCCATATCGTCTCCATTTCCGCAGACCAAGCTTTATTTATTATCAGGCTTACCCTGAAATGTGTAAAGGCAGTACCTTATCTGATGCAATCCTGACGATGAGTAGCCTTAATGTAATTGCAGGAGAGCTGGACGCTTAGAGTTTGTTTAAAGACCCTATTTAGAAATGACCGAAACACCAAATCTCGTTGCGTTCACGCCGGAACGACTTGAGAAAGTAAAAGAAATCATAGCACGTTATCCGGAGGGCCGCCAGAAATCGGCTCTTTTACCTGTTTTGCACGTAGCCCAGGAACAATGGGGCTGGCTAAGCAGCGAAGTAATGGATTATGTAGCGGGCATTTTAAGCATCGAGCCTGTGGAAGTGTATGAAGTAGCTACTTTTTACACGATGTACCATCTCGATCCTGTCGGCAAACATGTGATTGAATATTGCCGTACCGGACCTTGCTGCCTCATGGGTGGTGAAGATGTGTACGGTCACCTTAAAAAGAAATTGGGCATCGACGCCGGTCAGACTACTACTGACGGACTTTTCACATTAAAAGAAGTGGAATGTCTTGCAGCTTGTGGCTGGGGCCCCGTTTTTCAGATTCGTGAGCAATTTTACATGAACCTTACGAATGACAAAGTCGATGAAATCATAGAAGAGTTAAGCAAATAAGCCACTGGCTGAAAATATTATCCTCAAATGGCTAGAAAAATATTAACGGAGCATATTAATGTCCCTGGTATTGAAACCTTCGACGTTTATCGTAAGCAAGGAGGCTATACTGCCGTTGAAAAAGCTATAAAAACCATGACTCCGGAAGCAGTTGTGGAAGAAGCAAAAAAATCAGGTGTGCGCGGACGTGGTGGTGCTGGCTTCCCGATGGGAATGAAATGGGGCTTTCTGGCCAAGCCGGAAGGTGTTCCCCGTTATCTGGTCTGCAATGCGGATGAATCGGAGCCCGGTACATTCAAAGATCATCACCTGATGAAGTCAATTCCTCACTTGCTTATCGAGGGAATGATCATTTCAAGTTTTGCATTAGGTGCCAACAAATCCTTTATATATGTGCGCGGTGAGCTGATGTACGTGATCCGTATATTGGAAAAAGCCATTGAAGAAGCGAAAGCGAAGGGTTTTCTTGGTAAAAATATATTGGGCTCAGGTTACGATCTGGAACTGGTTGTACAACCTGGTGGAGGCGCCTACATATGCGGGGAAGAAACTGCATTACTGGAATCTCTCGAAGGAAAAAGAGGTAACCCGAGAAATAAACCACCATTTCCAGCTGTAAAGGGACTTTACCAAAGTCCTACCGTTGTCAATAACGTGGAGTCAATAGCTAACATGTCCTGGATTATCAACAATGGAGGAGATGCTTATGCAGCCATTGGAATAGGTCGCAGCACAGGCACCAAGCTCATTTCAGCATCAGGCCACATTCAGAAGCCAGGTGTTTATGAAATTGAATTGGGAGTAAGCGTTGAAGAATTTCTTAATTCTGACGAATACTGCGGTGGCATCAGAAAAGGTCATCATTTGAAAGCATTGGTAGCAGGAGGTTCTTCTGTCCCCATCTTGCCGGCGAACCTGATTATGAAAACGGCAGCCGGCGAAGATCGCCTGATGTCTTACGAATCATTGTCGGACGGCGGATTTGCTACGGGTACCATGCTTGGTTCAGGCGGATTTATCGTTTTTGATGAAACAGCATGCATTGTCAGAAACACCTGGAATTTCTCACGTTTTTATCACCACGAATCCTGCGGACAATGCAGTCCTTGCCGCGAAGGAACGGGATGGATGGAGAAAGTTTTGCACCGGATCGAACATGGTCACGGTAGCATGCACGATATTGATCTTTTGGTTGATATTTCCAAAAAAATAGAAGGTAATACTATTTGTCCTTTGGGAGATGCTGCGGCCTGGCCGGTTGCCAGCGCTATTCGCCATTTCCGGGATGAATTTATGTGGCATATCACAAACCCTCAGGAAGCGTCGCAACCGGGAGCGGTATATCAGGGCGAAATGGCGCTGGTATAAGCAAATCAACGAAGAATAATGTACATGATTTGGCATGGAAGAAATTAAACCTCAATTGATAAAAATCACATTCGACGGAATTGAAGTCGAGGTGGAACCTGGTACAACCATTATGCAGGCTGCACGTAAAATTGCAGAAGCTGATGAAAGCCAGGCCGCTCTCGTGCCGCCAGCAATGTGTTTCTATAAACCTCTCTCGGCTTCGGGAGGAAAATGCAGGGCTTGTCTCGTGCGTGTGGCGCAAGGTTCTGCAAAAGATCCGCGACCAATGCCGAAACTCGTTCCGTCCTGTATTACACAGGTTCAGGAAGGAATGGTTGTTGAAAATACGACCAATCAGAATGTACTGGATACCCGTAAAAGCATTGTTGAGTTTTTATTGATCAACCACCCGCTCGACTGCCCTATCTGCGATCAGGCTGGTGAATGTCATTTGCAGGATTTCGCATTTGAGCACGGTTCTGCAAAAACGCGCTACGAGGAAGAAAGAAGGACTTTTGATAAAATTGATATCGGTCCGCACGTACAGCTACACATGACGCGCTGCATTTTGTGCTACCGCTGCGTGTACACTGCCGATCAGATTACTAATAAGCGCGTGCATGGTGTCATGAACCGAGGGGATGCTTCTGAGATCAGTACCTACATTGAAAAAGCGATCGATAATGACTTCTCAGGTAATGTAATTGATGTTTGTCCCGTAGGTGCACTCACAGATAAAACATTCCGTTTCAAAAACCGGGTGTGGTTTACCAAGCCGGAAGATGCTCACCGCGATTGCGATAAATGCTCCGGCAAAGTTACACTTTGGTATCGTGGAGATGAAGTGATCCGCGTTACTGCCCGGAAAAATACCTGGGGCGAGGTGAATGACTTTATCTGCAACACCTGCCGTTTTGATAAAAAGAAAACAAGTGACTGGGTATTGGAAGGACCTTCGAAGGTTAAACGCAGCTCTGTGATTTCGGCTAACAAATACCGTGCTGATCTGGTTAAAAAGCCTGATTTTGCATTGAAGCTGGCTTCTACGCAGTTCAAGCCTATCGACGATTCACGTCCTTATACTACGGACGAAGAAACAATCCGTCATCAGAGTATAGAAAATAATGACAAGGCGAACCATCGTTCGTTACTGGCAAAAAATAATTAATAATTAGTTGATAGAGACTAATTTAACCTTGCTTACAAAATGGATTTAACGGAGTTTCTCACTAAAACTGCAGTCATATTCGCTGTTTTTGCCCTGACATTGGTCATCGCCATGTACTCGACCTGGGCAGAGCGTAAAGTGGCCGGTTTTATTCAGGACCGGATGGGGCCTAACCGGGCTGGCTGGGGCGGACTTTTGCAACCGCTTGCTGATGCTGGTAAAATGTTTTTCAAAGAAGACTTTATCCCCGCGCTGGCAAACAAATGGCTTTTTATTGCAGGTCCAAGTTTGGCAATGCTTACCGCCTTGCTGGCTAGCGCAGTAATTCCGTTTGGAAGTACATTTCGTATCAATGGGCATGAAATTGCGCTGCAAGGCGTCGAATCCAACATTGGTATCTTGTATGTTTTTGGGGTAGTCGCACTGGGAGTTTACGGAATCATGGTTGGAGGCTGGGCTTCCAATAACAAATTTTCGTTGCTTGGTGCGATCCGTGCAGCTTCTCAAAACATCAGTTATGAGGTTGCTATGGGTTTGTCACTTATTGCGATTTTGATGATGAGCAGCTCACTTTCATTGGGTGAGATCGTGTCGCAGCAGCATGGCGGTAACTGGAATATCTTTTATCAGCCACTTGGCTTTATCATTTTCATTACCTGCTCATTTGCTGAATGTAACCGCGTTCCTTTCGATCTTCCCGAATGTGAAACTGAATTGGTAGGAGGTTACCATACCGAATATGGTAGTATGAAGCTGGGTTTTTACCTGTTTGCTGAATATATCAACATGTTCGTTTCTTCCGCGATCATTTCTGTTCTGTATTTCGGTGGATATAATTATCCCGGAATGGATTGGGTTTATAGCCAGCTGACCAGCGCTTTGGGAACTGAAACTGGCCATAACATTGCAACATTGATTGGAACGGCAGTATTTTTTGGTAAAGCCCTGTTCTTTATATTCTTTTATATGTGGGTTCGCTGGACTATCCCTCGTTTCCGTTACGACCAATTGATGAACCTGGGTTGGAAAAAACTGATCCCTCTTGCTATTTTTAATATTATTATCACTGGTGCGGCCGTGCTTTTCTTGAAGCCTGTCATTACTGCGTGGTTGAATTAATTCCAAAATCGTATTGCCATGCAATTGACAAATCGCTCCAAGCAAGTAAGCAATAAAGAAATGACGCTGATGGAACGCGCCTACCTGCCGGCTATTGCAACAGGTTTGGCGATTACGATCAAGCACTTTTTCGCTAAGAAAGTAACCATTGAATACCCGGAAGTTAAAAGATATCTTGGACCGGTATTCAGGGGACGACATATTTTAAAGAGAGACGAAGACGGCCGTGAGCGTTGTACAGCCTGCGGTCTATGCGCGGTAGCATGTCCGGCAGAAGCTATTTCAATGGTAGCAGCTGAACGTGAGAAAGGGGAAGAAACATTGTATCGCGAAGAGAAATACGCGGCTGTTTACGAAGTGAACATGCTGAGGTGTATTTTCTGCGGCTTATGTGAGGAAGCTTGCCCAAAACAAGCTGTTTACCTGCGTCACGACGAGTTTATCCCCGTTTTTACAGAACGTGATCAGGTAATTTGGGGAAAAGATCTTTTGGTGGAGGATATGAACAACCGCTATACCCGCGAAGCCTGGACCAAAGAAGAGGCGCGTGCACTGGACTTGAAAAGGGCTGGTGGAGAAGTTACCAATGTCGTTCCAAGAGCTATTCCCTGAACGGATTAAACCAGACTGTCAGCAGCTATTATATTATGAATTCAACAGTATCATTTTTTTACTTCCTTTCATTTCTGACCATTCTCAGCGCAGTAATGGTAGTGGTTTCGCGTAACCCGATTCACAGCGTTCTGTATCTGATCCTTACATTCTTCACATTGTCAGGACATTATATCTTGCTGAACGCGCAGTTTCTGGCGGCTGTAAACATCATTGTTTATGCCGGGGCGATCATGGTACTCTTTCTGTTTGTGATCATGTTCCTCAATATGAAGCAGGATCACGAGGAATCGAAAACTAATTTGACCAAAGTCGCAGCCACCATTGTTGGTGGTACCGTATTCGTCATCCTTTTCGGGGCTTATCGCAAAAGCGTTATTCCATCTTACAATCCCGACCAGTTTGATTCACAAGTTGGGATGATTGAAAATCTGGGACATTTGCTTTTTCGTGACTACCTGTTGCCCTTCGAGCTGGCTTCTATTTTGCTCTTGGTAGCAATGGTCGGTGCGGTAATGTTGGGAAAAAGAGAGATCGGAGAAAGACATTTCTAAGGTGGACAAAATCAGTCTCTAAGATATTTTACAATAAGAAAGGGGAGAAACTCAACGCGAGCTTCTCCCCTTTCTTATGACATTTGGTCTATCTTAACTCGCTTCTACTTCTGTGTATGCTTCCACAGGAATGCAAGAGCAAATCAGGTTACGGTCTCCGTAAGCACTATCAACACGGCTTACGCTTGGCCAGAACTTGTTGAAACGCAAATGAGGCAGCGGGAATGCAGCTTTCTCACGGCTATACGACCGGCTCCATTCGTCACTCAATAATATCCGTGAAGTATGAGGTGCGTTTTTAAGAACATTGTCTGTACGATCAGCGGTACCTTCTTCTACTTCGCGAATCTCGTTACGGATCGCGATCATCGTATCGCAGAACCTGTCCAGTTCAGCTTTTGATTCCGATTCCGTAGGTTCGATCATTAATGTTCCTGCAACCGGGAATGACAATGTAGGTGCATGGAAACCATAGTCCATCAATCTTTTTGCAAGATCCTCTGCTTCCACACCCGCAGCTTTGAACGAGCGGCAGTCCAGGATCATTTCGTGCGCACAACGCCCGTTTGTACCCGTGTAAAGAACGTCATAATGTCCGCTTAAACGCTCCTTGATATAGTTAGCATTCAAAATAGCGTATTTCGTAGCATTGGTAAGCCCCTCGCCGCCCATCATTGCAATGTATGCGTAAGAGATCGTGAGGATACTCGCGCTGCCGTAAGGAGCTGCTGACACCGCACCAGCTACACCGGCAGGCAAATGTTCAGGCTGCGCATTGAAATTAACGTGTCCTGGCAAGAATGGCATCAAATGTTCTGCCACACCGATAGGTCCTACACCAGGTCCGCCACCTCCGTGAGGGATACAGAATGTTTTATGCAAATTCAAATGGCAAACGTCTGCTCCAATTGTAGCAGGGCTTGTTAACCCTACCTGCGCATTCATATTGGCGCCATCCATATACACCTGGCCGCCGTGAGAATGGATCATTTCACAGATATCAATGATGCTTTCTTCGTATACCCCGTGTGTCGATGGATACGTCACCATCAGGCAAGACAGATCGTTGCTATATTGCTCTGCCTTGGCTTTCAAATCCGCTACATCGATGTTGCCCCTTTCATCCGTTTTCGTAACAACAACCTTCATTCCGGCCATTACGGCGGAAGCAGGGTTTGTTCCATGTGCAGACTGAGGAATCAGCGCGACATTTCTGTGGTGATCGCCGCGGCTTTCGTGGTATGCACGGATCGCCATTAAACCTGCATATTCACCCTGCGCACCAGAGTTGGGCTGGAATGACATTGCAGCAAAACCAGTGATCTCACAAAGCCAAATATTCAATTCGCTAACGAGCTGTGCATAACCGCCAACCTGATTGGTCGGCGCAAATGGATGGATCGCTCCAAATTCCGGCCAGGTAAGCGGGATCATTTCTGCCGTAGCATTCAATTTCATCGTACAGCTACCCAACGAAATCATGGAATGAACCAGTGAAAGGTCCTTATTCTCCAAAGATTTCATGTAACGCAGCATTTCATGTTCTGTATGATGCGTATTAAACACAGGATGTGTCAGGTAGTCAGACTGGCGCGCCAGATTTTCGGGGAATGCGAATTCCAGTTCCTCATCGATCACCATTTCTCCCTGAAACCCGGAAACCTCGGCAAATACATTCAAAATCGCGATTACGTCTTCAAATGTCTTCGCTTCATCGAATGAAACCGTTACGCTTTCTTCTTTATTATATTTCAAATTGATACCCCATTTCACCGACGTCTCTCTCAGTTTCCTGGTCAGATTAGTCTGGATGGTAACAGTATCAAAATAATTTTCAGTGATCACTTCATAGTTGAACTTCCTGATTGTATCAACAAAAAGTCTTGTAAGTCCGTGGACACGTGAAGCAATGGTCTTAATTCCCTCAGGTCCGTGGTAAACAGCATATGCACCTGCGATCACAGCAAGCAATACCTGCGCAGTACAAATATTAGAAGTTGCTTTTTCGCGACGAATGTGCTGCTCACGGGTCTGTAAAGCCATTCTTAAAGCTCTGTTCCCCTCGGCGTCAACAGATACCCCGATGATACGGCCTGGAATATGACGTTTGAAAGCATCTTTTGTTGCAAAAAAGGCTGCATGCGGTCCGCCGTAACCCATTGGCACTCCAAAACGCTGAGAAGATCCCACTACCACATCAGCACCCATTTCTCCTGGTGATTTCAGCAATGCAAGCGCGAGCAGATCCGTGGCAACTGCTACAGAAAGATTCAATTCGTGTGCGGCTGCGATGAAATCGGTATAATCTATTACTTCTCCGTCCGTAGCAGGGTATTGAACCAAAACACCATACAGACTTTCATCTGCAAGATCCACAGTAGCGTGATTGCCAACCACTACATCAATACCGACAGGCTTAGCCCGCGTGTAGATCAGGTCTATCGTTTGTGGGTGGCAGAGTTCTGAGACAAAGAATGTATTTGCTTTTTTTCTCGCTGCCGGACGAAGGCTGTAAAGCATTGTCATCGCCTCAGCCGCCGCAGTTGCTTCATCCAATAAAGAAGCATTCGCGATTTCCATTCCGGTCAAATCAGTAACGACCGTCTGGAAATTGAGTAACATTTCAAGTCTTCCCTGTGCTATTTCCGCCTGGTAAGGCGTATAAGCCGTATACCACGCCGGATTTTCGAGAATATTCCTGAGAATTACATTCGGTGTAATGGTATCGTAGTAGCCTGTTCCTATATAAGATTTAAGAACTGCATTTTTGCTGGCTATCTTTTTAATGCCCTGCAAAAATTCCTGCTCTGATCTCGGTCTTGGTAAATTCAGTGGTTTCGGCAGACGGATCGCTGATGGAAGCGTCTGATCTATTAGTTCGTCAAGTGATGCCGCTCCTATGGTCTCCAACATTTCCTGCAATTCCTGTGCATCCTTACCGTGGTGACGGTTTTCAAATTTATCCTGGTTTCGAAGATTAACTTTCATTCAACTTGGGCTGAGAGTGCCGTTAATAGGTGGTTTTAAAATACAAAAGTAAGCAAATCCAACCAAATCTTTTAGAGAATGATGGCAATGCTTACTCTTGAATATGTACAATATGTTGACGCAGGAAGTTCCTAGTGGTTTGGGCAGCCACAATCCGTTTTTCGCTTGAAGATCCCAAGGAATTTTTTTGATTTAGGCTTTTTGTAACCTTTATATTTCTTTTTCTTACCAAACAACTCCATTTTAGAAGCTGCTGGCTTCGCGCTCAGGGTTTCTACGCCCGATATTCCGCAAACCAGTGCGAATACAAGAAGCCAGGGAGTAATTTTTTTCATCATCTTACGGTTTCAGGTTGCCTACTTAACATTGAACGCATTAACTTCCTTAAAATTTTATGCTTTCACTAGTTCCAGGATCGTTATTTCCGGCAAGATACCTACACGTCCTGGGTAGCCCAGATAGCCGAATCCCCTGTTGACATATAAATACTGGTCGTTTTGCTCGTATAACCCTGCCCATTGTTTGTAACGGTATTGTACCGGGCTCCATCTCAATTTACCGATTTCCACACCAAACTGCATTCCGTGCGTATGGCCGGCCAGCGCGAGGTCAATGTCTTTGTATTTCGGCAAAACCTGCGCTTCCCAGTGACTAGGGTCATGTGAAAGCAATATTTTAACCGGATAGTCATCAGTATGTTGATAAGCTTTTTCCAGGTTCCCGTATTTGGCAAAATTACCTGCGCCCCAGTTCTGAATACCGATCAGCCCGATTTCCTCGCCATCCACTTTAATGGCCTTGTGCTCATCCAGCATGAGGTTCCAGCCCAGTCCTTCGTGCGCCTTTTTCAGATCAGCCAGATTCCTGGTTTTCGCATTGACGTCCGCCCATTGAAAATAATCGCCATAGTCATGATTTCCTAAAATAGAATGTACTCCGAGCGGTGCCTTAACTTTATCAAAGATGTTCATGTAATCCCTTACCTCAACCGCCCGGTCATTGACCAGGTCCCCTGTAAAAAATGCAATATCCGGTTTCTCCTTCAGCAACATTTCCACGCCACCTTTCACGGCAGTTTTGTTAAAAAAGCTACCCGAGTGAATGTCCGACAACTGGGCGATTTTCATCCCGTGGAAAGCCCTGGGAAGGTTTTTTAGCGGCACTTTCACGCGTCTGATACGGTAATCGTGTGCTCCCGATAATATCCCAAATGCAAAAGTGCCCATCAGACCGGCTCCTGCCACCACAGCCGTAGTAGCCAGAAACTGCGATCTCGGAATTGTCGGCTCGCCTGTTTCAGGTGAAATGGGTGCCGCAGAAGGGAAAACAAAACTGGTAATCCATTGAAAAAGCCTCCGAACGTCATCCACCAGCAATATTAGCACTGCAAACAATTTCGATAAATAAGGAATAGCGATAAATGCCACGATGAAAGTACGGGTGGTGCTTTTGAAATAATCGGGCGGCAAAAGCTGCATTCCAACATATGCGATAAGCGTTGCGAGCGTTACTCCCCAGTATGCTCCTCCAATCCACCGTTGTGTGAGAGGCGCCAGGTTACGAATAGCTAATCGGAGACCTTGCCAAACGTACCAGTCAATAGCAATGAGAATGAATGTTAAGAATATAAAAAAGAAGGTTCTGTTCATTTTAAACGACAATTATCATATCCACTTCAAACAGCGCTCATGGTTTTCTCGTTCGGTACCGCAAACAGATTATGAAACAATGTACAGCAATGGAGATTTTAATGCTTTTGAAGGCAAATTTTAACAGCTAAACGGTTTTTGGTAAATTTGAAAATATTTAAAATGATGTTTTATGCCAACCTACGATTTTAAAAGATTTCACATACGCTCCATGAATGCGGGTACGGATGAAGAAAGGGCGCAAATCAATCAGGAATTGAAGGATTTGTATGCGTCGCTGCCGGAAGAAGATAAAAAGATATTTAACGAGGAGCTACAACACTTTCTGACCAAAGAAGTAGGCCGTATCAAGTCTGATTATGAATCTGTCAATGGCTTCGGTCAGTCTAACTAGCTGCAAATAAGCAATTTGTTAGTTTAAGCGGGGATCTATCGGGTAATGTGCAATCGAACGATACTCACCTCCCATGTTCCGAAGAATTTCACGCCAGAAATTATCCGGCGGGGTTGTAAACAGAAAATCAGAGTTGGTATTTGAAATGATCCAGGAATCCTGGCTGATCTCGTCGTCCAGCTGCCCGCCGCTCCATCCCGAATAACCTATAAAAAAACGCACATCATCCTGTTTGAGCGTATTCAGGTTCAAAAGGGTTTTTACGCCCGTAAAATCACCGCCCCAGAATACATTCTTCATAATCTCCGACCCGCCGGTGATCAGGTCAGGCCGCCGGTGAATGAAATGTAGCGTGTTTTTTTCAACCGGTCCACCCAAATGCAGGGTAATGTCCTGATAGATCGTATCGTCCAGTACATCTCCCAAAAAAAGATCCGTCATTTGATTGAGGACAAAGCCGAAGCTGCCCTGCTCATTGTGCTCACACATCAGGATAACGCCCCGCTCGAAATTCGGATCGCCAAGAAACGGCTTGGCAATTAACAGGCTCCCTTTTGAAACTTTCATAGCTGATGATGGCATATCCTGACAGATAAGATTAATTCATAAACGAAATATATTTATTTTTCTTCAACAATTTGGTGGCAAAGAACAAAAGGAAATTTGCTTTTAGCTATTTTCCGAATTTAAAACCGGATATTGACGAAAATATAATAAAAATAAGATTATGGCACTTATAAAATCTGTTCGCGGGCATCATCCTTCTTTCGGTGATAGCTGCTGGTTTGCAGAGAACGCAACAATTGTCGGTGATGTGGTAATGGGCGGAAATTGTACAGTTTGGTTTAATGCCGTTATCCGTGGAGATGTTAACAGTATCCGTATAGGTGATTATTCTAATGTGCAGGACGGGGCCGTTATACATTGTACCTACCAGCGTTTTGCCACCACCATTGGAAGCTACGTGTCGGTAGCGCATAATGCCATTGTACACGGCTGTACCATTGAAGATCACGTGCTGATTGGCATGGGGGCGATCGTGATGGATGGCGCGGTAGTTGGAGAGGGATCGATTGTCGCTGCCGGGGCCATTGTGACACAAGGCACTAAAATTCCTCCTGGAACCATATATGCCGGAAACCCTGCAAAATACCTGAAAGACGTTTCACCCGAATTAAACGCAGCCATCGACAGGACAGCTAATAACTACATCACTTACTCGGGTTGGTTTAAGGAAGAGGAACAGGCTTGATCAGCCCATTTCTTTACGGGCGTTCAGATATCCTTTGATTACAGTGAAAGTAGTGATCGCGAGGAAGAAGATAATAATGTACTGAACATAGTCGACGATCCAGGGAAAGCGCTCACCGAAAAGAAAACCACCGCCCGTCAATGCACCGATCCATATTGCCCCACCTACTACATTATTGATCAAAAAGGACGGGAAGCTCATTTTTACCAAGCCCGCCAAAATAGGTGCGAAAGTACGGACTACCGGTAAAAACCTGCTGATAATCAATGTACGGCTTCCGTATTTTTCAAAATATTTACGGGTAGTTTCAATGTGTTTTTTCTTGAAAAAGAGGGAATCAGGCCTGTTTTCAAACATATCTCCAAAATATTTGCCGAAGATATACCCAACCAGCGAGCCCAGAACCGCCGCCGTGAACATGCATAATAGCAGAATGACAATCGGAACGTCCAGGATTCCAGTGCCGCAAAACACTCCTGCCAGAAAAACGAGGTAGTCCCCAGGCAGAAAAAAAGCAAAAAACAGCCCGTTTTCGGCGAAAACAATGAATGTGATAACCAACAATCCTCCCGTGCGGATCAGCTCCTCTGAATTAAGTATGTATTGAAAAAACTCGACAATTGAATTCATACGAAAGCATTAGTAGGATTGAGCTTAACTCAATCCCAAATTATCATTTCTAAAATTATGCATTTTCCGAGAGTTCAAGCCAGCGCATTTCCTTATTGGCCTGACTATCGGTTATTTCTTCGATCTGCTTGGACCATTGTGCAAGTTCGGCGTGCGACCCTCCATTATTCAGATTTTCAACCAGCTGGTTCTTTTTCTTTTCCAAATCCGCTATCTCTGATTCCAGCTGCTCCATTTCCTTTTGCTCCTTAAAGCTTAGCTTCCTCTTTGTAGCAACAACCACAGGCGCAGCTTCTTTCACAGGTTGTGGAGGAGGAGCGAGTACATTCTTGGTACTGCCTCCGGCCTTTTTCTCAACTTCCTGCTCATCCTGATAATCCCTTAGTTCGGTATAATTTCCAGGAAAATCACTGATCTTACCTTCGCCTTCGAAAACAAATATATGCTGTACCAGCCTGTCCAGGAAGTACCTGTCGTGAGACACAATGACCAGACAGCCCGGGAAATTCAGAAGAAATTCTTCCAATACATTTAAGCTGGCAATGTCCAGATCGTTCGTTGGCTCATCGAGGATCAGGAAGTTAGGCTGCTTGATCAGAATTAACAGAAGCTGCAACCTGCGCTTTTCTCCTCCGCTTAGCTTTGATATAAAATCATACTGCTTGGATGGAGAGAATAAAAATGCCTGCAATAAATGACCAACCGTTACAGTTTCCCCTGTTCCCAGCTGTACCACCTCGGCGACATCTTTTACAA